>JBASXE010000073.1:0-4550 GCA_049276875.1 Roseovarius sp.
CTTCGCTGCCTCTCGGCTGCGCCTCGAACGCGAACGCCTGCACGCCATTTTGATTGAGAACGGAAAACGCTGAAATGTCCCAGACAGCGAGTTTTACAATCGCGAACGACGCGGGCGCGGCCGTTCGGGCGCGCATCAATGAGGTGATAGCGGCCCTGCAATCGACGAATGCGGGAGCCTCGGCGCCAACGGCAACCACGGCTGGCATGCTCTGGGTCGATACCTCGGTCTCTCCGCCGGTTCTGCGCCGCCGGAACGCCACGAACACGGGCTGGGATGCGCTGCTCGATGCAGCGGGTAATCTGGCGGGGCTCGCGAACACCGCCGCGGCGCGCACGAACCTCGGGCTCGGGACCATGGCGACCAAGTCGGCGGCGGATTACGACGCGGCGATCGCGGCGAAGGCTGCGCTCGCTGGCGCGACCTTCACCGGCGTCGTCACCGCCCCGAACTTCGTCTCGTCGTCAGATGCACGGTTGAAGTCGGAGGTGGAGACCATCGTCGATGCGCTGGCCTTGGTCAGCGCCTTACGCGGCGTCCGCTTCACCATGGATGGCAGCCGCCAGATCGGGGTCATTGCTCAAGAGGTCGAGACCGTGCTGCCCGAGGTGGTCCGCGACAATGAGGCGGGCCAGCTCTCCGTCGCTTACGGCAATATCACCGGTCTACTCATCGAGGCCGTCAAGGAACTGGCCGCCCGAGTGGCGGCACTTGAGGAGGCACGCCCATGAATGACGGTGGGTTCATCGACATGATAAACTCGTTCTTCGGCGGAGCCGTGACAACGCTGATCGGTGCCTTCACCGGACGGCTGATGTGGCATTCGGGCGAGGTGAAGCTCGGCAACCGCCGTTTCTTCGGAAAGGAACTCCTCTGGGAAATCCCCGTCGCCGTCGGCATGGCGCTGATCGGGGAGGGGGCCGCACGTTACATCGGCCTCTCGCAGCCGGTATCAACTGGGTTTGTGGCAACGCTTGCCTATCTGGGCCCGCGAGGAGCTGAGGCAATGCTTGCGGCTTGGATTTGCCGCAAGAAGTAACCCAACCACCCCTTTCAGAAATCCTGCACGCCATCCCGTCTCTGGGGTGGCGTTTTCTATTTGCATTGGAGCCAACCATGACACCGTTTGACATTGCCCGAAGCTACATAGGTTTGAGCGAGGGGCCGGGCCCCGCCGATAATCCCGTCATCATGGAGATGTATGCCTCTGTCGGCCACGACTGGGTGGAACATGACTCTGTGGCCTGGTGCGCCGCATTCGTCGGACACTGCCTCGAGCGGGCCGGGATCCGCTCAGCCCGCAAGCTGACGGCGCGGTCTTATCTCGACTGGGGTGTGCCCGTCGATGTGGCGGAGGCCCAGCAAGGCGATATCGGTGTGATCCCGCGCGGCAGGTCCAACTGGCAGGGCCATGTCTTCTTTATCGATCGGATTGAGGGTGCTTGGGTTTGGGGGCTTGGCGGCAATCAGTCTAATGCTGTGAACATCAAACGCTATCCGGTCTCTAGGCTTCTCGGTGTGCGTCGGGCGGGCAATGTCGTTCCCACAGTGACTATGCCCGTCGAGATGGTGCAGCGGCGGCTCAAGTACCTTGGCTATCACGAGGTTGGTAATATCGATGGGATCGCTGGACCTAGAACAAGCGCTGCGATCTTGGCCTTCCGCAATGACAACAGCCTGCCGCTCGTCCCTATCATCGATGTGGCGTTGACCGAAGCCCTTGAGGTTGCCGCGACGCGTACAATCGCTCCTGAGCGGGCTACCGGTGTGCCAAACGCAAGTCGGATTGTGACAGCCACCAATGCACAGATTGGTCTGGGCGTGATTGGTGCTGCAGGCTCCGTCGGCAGTCAGATCGCGCCCGCGCTGGTTGAGGCTGAGCAGGCTAGAGACATTGCGGTGCGGGTGTTCTCTTCGTTCGGGCTTGAGGATTGGCTCACCATCGCTCTGCCGTGGATCGGCACCGCCGTCTTTCTTGCAGTCGTCTTCTACGCCCTGCGATCGCGTGCCGCCCGGATCGACGATCACCGCACCGGAAAAACACCATGATCCATGTCTTTGGCACACTGCTCGGAGGCGTTAGCCGTCGGGCTGTCTTTTACGGCACCATTGCTTTTGCCCTTTTCAGCGCCTTCTGGATCGCCTTCCGCCACGGGCGCCACGCTGCAGATGCTCACCTCGCCATTCGCCGCGCGGAGGCCCGCATTCGCGCCATGCAAACATCACAGGAGATCCGCCATGAAGTGCAAAACGCTGACCGGGCTGATCTTAAGCGCCGGGCTGACCGCTGGATGCGCGATTGAGACAGAAGGGTTGCGCGGAGATTGTGATTGGGCCGAGCCCATTCGCCCCTCACGCCGGGATGTGCTGAGTGAGCAGACCCTCGCCCTCATCGTGGCCCATAACGAGGTTGGAGCGACGCTCTGCGGGTGGGTGCCATGAGTGTTGCCATCGTTGAAGGCCCCGCCATTCTCATTGGCTATGCCTACCGGTTGGATTTGGAGGCTGAGGCGCCGCTGTTTCCAGGCACAGCTGAGCTCATCGCGCATGTGCGCCTCAAACCGTCGGCCACCGACATCCTTGCTGCACTTACAACCGCAAACGGCACGCTGATGCGCCAAAGTGATTACCTGCTGTCTCTGATAATTCCTGCACAAGACACCGCAAGCTTGGAACCGGGCTCTGTTGTTCTGGACATGGTACGTCTGGATGTCAGCCCCGCCATGCCTTTGGGCTTTTTCTTGGAGATCCCCGTGATGCTGCCGGTGACCAGAGGCCTGTTATGAGCACGTGTCCTACACATGGCGCGCGCGCGCCATTCCCCAGCTCAGGCTCCGGTGGGTCTTCAGGCGCGGCCCCAATCAAAATCCGCATCGCTATGGGGGCCACGCGGATCCGGCTTGTGGGTACCCCGGGCCCGGACGGCAAGCCAGGTCCTCAAGGCGACAAGGGCGATCAAGGCGTTCCGGGCATCACGATCCTGCCCACAGACACACCCATCAACGGAGGCTTTTTCTGATGGCCAATACCATTCAACTCAAACGCCGCGTATCAGGGGTCGCTGGTGCGCCTGCATCACTTAAATCTGGAGAGCTCGCCCATAATGAAGTCGATGACACGCTCTATGTCGGCAAAGGCGATGATGGCAGCGGGAATGCAACGTCGATTGTCCCTGTCGCGGGGAGTGGTGGCTTTCTGGCGCTGGTTGACACCCAGACAGTTGGTGGGGCCAAGACCTTCTCTCTCGTGCCAAAATCTGGACAAGATGCCAGCGGCGGGACCGATCTTGTTCGCAAGTCGCAGGTTGACAGTCTGCTATCGGCGAAAGCGCCTTTGGCGTCACCCACCTTCACGGGCTCACCCACGGCACCGACGCCCGTGGCTGGCATGAACTCGACGCAGATCGCAACCACCGCCTTCGTCAATGACGCCATTGTGGGCTTTGGCGCCGGCGACATGGCAAAATCCACCTATGACACAGACAGTGATGGAAAGGTGGATGCGGCGGAAGTGGCGGATGCCGCGCCCTGGTCCGGGATTACCGGCAAGCCGACAAGCTTTGCGCCCTCAAACCACAGCCATGCGATTGGACAGGTTACGGGGCTGCAGAGCGCGCTCAACGGTAAGTCTTCGCTAACGTCGCCGGCTTTTGCCGGAACGCCAACCGCGCCAACGGCCTCTACTGGGACTAATACTACTCAGATCGCTACCACAGGGTTTGTTGCAGCAGCAATTGGTGCACTGATTGATGCAGCCCCAGGTGCGATGAACACCCTGAACGAGTTGGCGGCTGCACTTGGGGATGATCCGAATTTTGCCAGCTCAGTCACTAACGCACTGGCGGGCAAACTGGCGGCAGGCTCCAACCTGTCTGATCTGCCGAACAAGGGGACAGCGCGGTCGAACCTCGGCTTAGGGTCGATGGCCGTTCAGAGCACTGGGTCTGTTGCGATCACTGGTGGCTCGATCACGGGGGTCGCCCTGGATGGGGGCACATTTTAAACCATGACAAACACACTTCTTGTGAAACGTACCACCGTGGCGGGCCGGGTGCCGAATACATCTCAACTGGCCTTAGGTGAGTTGGCGATGAATGTCGCCGACGGCAAGCTGTTCTTGAAACGCGTCTCTGGTTCAGAAACCGTCATAGAGTTGGGGCAAACTGGGCCACAGGGCCCGGCCGGCCCGGCTGGACCGCCGGGCGCGCCTGGTGCCACTGGACCGCAGGGCAACATCGGGCCTATTGGGCTCACGGGTCCCCAAGGCGCAACGGGCGCAACTGGTCCAACAGGCCCTCAAGGACCTCAAGGCCCCGCGGGGGCCAATGGTTCTCCCGACACCGCCACGCAAGTGCGAACCAAACTCAAAAGTGTGGATGGGTCCGGCTCTGGGATTGACGCAGACCTCTTGGATGGCAGCCATGCAAGCGCCTTTGCACGCCTTTCAGGCGCCACGTTCAGCGGGACCGTCACAGCCCCGAACTTCGTCTCCTCGTCAGACGCGCGGTTGAAGTCGGACGTGATGGCTATCGGAGATGCGTTGTCCAAGGT
>JBASXE010000074.1:0-18318 GCA_049276875.1 Roseovarius sp.
GTGTCACAAATGCGGAGAAACCGGAATGCGCGTCCTGCTTGTCGAAGACGATCCTACCACGTCAAAGAGCATCGAATTGATGCTGACCCATGCCAATCTCAATGTCTATACGACAGAGCTTGGGGAGGAGGGGATCGATTTGGCCAAGCTTTACGACTACGATCTGATCCTGCTCGATCTGGGTCTGCCCGATATGACGGGGCATGACGTGCTGCGACAGTTGCGGCTTGCGCGGGTCGAGACGCCCATTCTTATTCTCTCAGGCGCTGACGATACAGAGAGCAAAATCAAGGGCTTCGGCTTTGGTGCGGATGACTACCTCACCAAGCCCTTCCACCGAGAAGAGCTGGTGGCGCGCATCCACGCGATCATCCGCCGCTCCAAAGGCCATTCGCAATCTGTCATCCGGACAGGTGCGATCAATGTCAATCTGGACGCCAAGACGGTGGATGTGGCGGGCAAGGCCGTGCACCTGACAGGCAAGGAATATCAGATGCTGGAGCTTCTGAGCCTACGCAAGGGGACGACCCTGACCAAAGAAATGTTTCTCAACCATCTCTATGGCGGCATGGATGAGCCCGAGCTGAAAATCATTGATGTGTTCATCTGCAAGTTGCGTAAAAAGCTTGGTGAGGCCACGGGCGGCTCGAACTATATCGAGACAGTCTGGGGCCGCGGCTATGTGCTGCGCGATCCGGAGCCGAATGAGATTGACGACCAAAGGGTTGCCGCCTCTGCCTGAAGGCTGGCGACACGCCCGCAAAACAACCCTACCAAGGGGCCGCGTCGCGCAAGCGTGCGGCCTTTTTCGTGGTGCGGCACCGCTGGTTTCAGAGTGCGGCAGTGCTGGACGGCGCACAGCCTGCAGCCTATCACTAGGCCTTGATTGGCCGCTTGGCGGCAGGGCAGGGAGACTGGGAAATGCAAGACCGCCCGCAGGTGGATACGCTGAGCGAGGACGCGGCGCGCGCGGAGCTGGCCGATCTGGCGGCGCGCCTTGGTGCTGCGGATATTGCGTATCATCAAAAAGACGCACCTGAGCTGAGCGACGCCGAATACGACGCGCTTAAAGCACGCAACGCGGCGCTTGAAGCGGCATTTCCGCGCCTCAAGCGCGCCGATAGCCCCAGCAACCTGGTAGGTGCGGCCCCCTCCGAGGGTTTCGCCAAGGTCGCACATGCGCAAAGGATGCTCTCGCTCGGAAACGCGTTCAGCCATGAGGACGTGCAGGATTTCGATGACCGGATTCGGAAATATCTGGGGCTCGGTGCGGACACGCCGCTCGCCTACACCGCCGAGCCCAAGATCGACGGGCTGAGCCTCAGCCTGCGCTACGAAAATGGCGTGCTGGTTCAGGCGGCCACGCGCGGCGACGGGCAGGTAGGCGAAAACGTCACGGCCAATGCTCGCACCATCGCCGATATCCCGCAAAGGATCGAGGGCGCGCCCGACCTGCTGGAAGTGCGCGGCGAAGTCTATATGAGCCATGCGGATTTTGATGCGCTCAACACGCGGCAGGCCGAGGCTGGCGCGAAAACTTTTGCAAATCCTCGCAACGCCGCCGCCGGATCGTTGCGTCAGCTTGACTCGAATATCACCCGCGCGCGTCCCTTGAGATTCTTCGCCTATGGCTGGGGCGTGCTGAGCGAGTCTCTGGCGGATGGCCATATGGCGGCGTTGGAGCGGCTGGCGGGGTTCGGCTTTTCCACCAATCCTTTGACGTGCCTGTGCAAGACCCCCGACGAGATGCTCGCCCATTACGCAGAGATTGAGCAGCAACGCGCGAGCCTTGGCTACGATATTGATGGCGTGGTCTACAAGGTCGACGATCTGGCCCTGCAAGCCCGGCTGGGGTTTCGCAGCACCACGCCTCGCTGGGCAATCGCGCATAAATTCCCTGCGGAATTGGCGTGGACGCGGCTCGACGGGATCGACATTCAGGTGGGCCGAACAGGCGCGTTGAGCCCCGTGGCCCGGCTGCATCCGGTCACCGTGGGTGGCGTCGTGGTCAGCAATGCGACTCTGCATAATGAGGATTACATTGCCGGGCGCGATGCAAAGGGCGGCGAAATCCGTGGCGGTAAGGATATCCGCGTGGGCGATTGGGTCCAAGTGTACCGTGCGGGCGATGTGATCCCGAAGATCGCCGATCTGGACCTTGCCAAACGCCCCGAAGGCACCGCGCCCTTCATATTCCCAGAAACCTGCCCTGAATGCGGCTCCGCCGCGATCCGCGAAGAGGGCGACGCGGTGCGCCGCTGCACCGGAGGCCTGATCTGCCCCGCGCAGGCGGTGGAAAAGCTCAAGCATTTCGTTGCGCGCGGTGCGTTCGATATCGAAGGGCTGGGCGCGAAACAGTTGGAGCAGTTCTACCGCGATGGTTGGATCGCTGAGCCCGCCGATATCTTTACCCTCAAGGCGCGCTATGGCAGCGGCCTTCAGCAGCTCAAGAACCGTGAAGGCTGGGGCGAGAAAAGCGCCGAGAACCTCTTTGATGCGATTGAGGAAAAGCGTCGCATCGGCTTTGCCCGCGTGCTTTTTTCCCTCGGCATCCGCCATGTGGGAGAGGCCGCGAGTAACCTTATCGCGCGCAGTTATGGCGATTGGGCGAGCTTTATCGCGGCGATGGATGCGGCGGAGGAGGGCAGTGAGGCGTGGGAGACCCTTCTCGGGATCGACGGGGTGGGCGCGGTCATGGCGCGCGCTCTTACCACGGCTTTTGCGCAACCGGCCGAGCGCGCCAGTATTGACCGCCTGACTGCGCATCTTGAGATTATCGACGCCGAGCGCCCCAATGCGTCCAGCCCCGTGGCGGGCAAGACGGTGGTTTTCACTGGCACGCTGGAAAAGATGACCCGTGCCGAGGCCAAGGCGCGCGCGGAATCCCTCGGTGCCAAGGTCTCGGGCAGCGTATCGGCGCGCACCGATATCCTGATTGCGGGCCCGGGGGCCGGGTCCAAGGCAAAAAAGGCCGCTGAGCTGGAGATCACAGTGCTGGATGAAGACGGCTGGCTCGCGCTGATTGAGGGCGCATGAGCGGGCGGCCCGAGGCGCTCTTCCCGCTTTTTGCGGACCTGGAGACGCTGCCCGGGGTGGGACCAAAATCGGCCAAGGCGCTGGAAGGGTTGCGGATAGCGCGCCCCCGAGATCTGCTTTTCACCCTGCCCGGATCGGGCATTGATCGGCGCAAACGGGTCAGCGTGGAGGGCGCAGAGCCCGGACATGTGGCCACCGTCGAAGTTACCGTGGGCGATCACCGCGCGCCCTCGACCCGTGGTGGTGCCTACCGTGTGACGGTGACAGATGCGCAAACCGCGTTTCAGCTGGTGTTTTTTCACGCGCGCGACAGATATCTGCAAAACCTGCTGCCACCGGGCGAGCGCCGCATCGTGTCGGGGAAGGTGGAGTTTTTCGATGGCATGCCGCAGATGGTCCACCCGGATCACATCCTGCCCCCCGAGGAGGCTGGGGAGATCCCGGATTTCGAGCCGGTCTACCCCCTGACAGCCGGCGTCACCCAATCCATGATGCGCAAGGCAGTGCAGGGCACGCTTGCGCGGCTGCCCGATATGGCCGAATGGATTGATCCCGCGCAGAAAAAGCGCGAGGGCTGGCCTGATTGGGCGGAGGCGCTTCGGGCAGCTCATGGGCCCGGCAGTATGGCGGATCTGAGCCCGACGGCGCCCGCACGGGCCCGCCTCGCCTATGACGAGTTGATGGCGCATCAGCTGACGCTTGCTTTGGCCCGGTCGCAATACAAGCGCGCCAAGGGACGCACCAGTGTGGGCACCGGTGCCTTGCAATCCAAGGTTCTCGCGGCACTCCCTTATGTGCCCACAGGCGCGCAAACCCGTGCCGTCGCCGAGATTTCGGCTGATATGGCGCGCGATGCGAAGATGAATCGCCTGCTTCAGGGAGATGTGGGTGCGGGCAAGACGCTTGTGGCCCTGATGGCGCTGCTGATCGCGGTGGAGGCGGGCGGGCAGGGCGTGATGATGGCGCCGACCGAGATTTTGGCGCGGCAACATCTGGAGGGGCTGAGGCCTTTGGCGGCTGCGGCGGGTGTCCGGCTTGAGCTGCTCACGGGCCGCGACAAGGGGGCCGCCCGGCGCGAGAAGCTGGCGGCGCTGCTGGCAGGCGAGATCGGCATTCTCGTGGGCACCCATGCCGTGTTTCAAAAGGACGTGGAATTTGCCAATCTGCGTCTTGCCATAATTGACGAGCAGCATCGCTTTGGCGTGCGCCAACGGCTGGAATTGGGCCGTAAAGGCGCTGCGGCGGATGTGCTGGTGATGACCGCAACGCCCATTCCGCGCAGCCTTAGCCTCGCGCAATATGGCGATATGGATATCAGCGTGCTGGACGAAAAACCGCCCGGGCGCAAACCGATCAAGACCGCGCTTGTTGCGATGGACCGGATGGGCGAGGTGATCGAACGGCTGCGCGGCGCCATTGCCGAGGGGCGGCAGGCCTATTGGGTCTGTCCGCTGGTGGAGGAAAGCGAGGTCGTCGATCTCTCCAGCGCGCAGGAGAGGTTCACCCGGCTGCGCGCGGCGCTTGGCGAGGGGAATGTCGGGCTGGTGCATGGCCAGATGCCGCCCGAACAAAAAGATGCGGCCATGGCGGCGTTTCAGCGCGGCGAGACGGCTGTTCTGGTCTCGACCACGGTGATCGAGGTGGGTGTCGATGTGCCCAACGCGTCGATCATGGTGATCGAGCGCGCCGAGAGCTTTGGGCTGGCACAGCTGCACCAGCTGCGTGGGCGCGTGGGGCGAGGTGAGGCGGCGTCCACCTGTCTGTTGATGTATCAAAGCCCTCTGAGCGAGGGAGGCGAGCGCAGGCTGATGACAATGCGCGACACCGAGGATGGGTTTCGTATCGCCGAGGTCGATCTGGAAATGCGTGGTGCGGGGGATTTGATCGGCACGGCGCAATCCGGGCTGCCGCGGTTTCGCGTGGCGGATCTGGAGGGGCAAGCCGGGCTGATGGCTGTGGCGCAAAGCGACGCGCGCAAGCTTTTGGCCGATGATCCACTGCTGGAAAGCGCGCGGGGGCAGGCGGCGCGCGGGCTTTTGTGGCTGATGGAGCAGGATCAGGCGATCCGGCTTATTGGTGTGGGCTAAGTCCACGTCAATAAATTCAATGGCTTAGGGCGTTTGTTCTAAAAAGTTCGCGAATGTTCTCACAAAGTTCTTTACAAAGCGTTTCTAAAATGAGAACAAAGGAGCAACAGAAGATTGGAAAGGAAGACAACATGCTCCGCCAGATCAAAACCACCGCCGCCCGTTCCTCCGACACATTGCTCGGGGATGCGATCGGGGCGGCAGCGCTCATGGTTATGCTGATTGTGGGGCTGTACTTTCCCGGTCTGAGTTAAGGTTTCTGCCTGCGAAATTCCGTGCCTGAAGAGCCGAGCATCTCCTGTCCCCAACTATGATGTCGGACCAGACACTGCCCGTCCTACGTCCCTCTGGGTTGCCTCATCCCCCAGACATATCGCGCTCTCACGGACTGACACGGAAGATTGCTTACCTCACCGCCGCCATCCGATTGGATGTGCGGCGGTTTTTTTATGCGGTGAGGTGGGGCGTATTGGTTCAGGCGGTGCTGCGGACAGTTTCGAGCGCCTCCACGGCGGCATCGAGTGTCAGCATGATGGACGCGTGGCGGTTTTTGTAATCCTGCGCCGGACGGAGCACTTCGAGCCCGTCGAACGGGGCAGGTGGTGTCGGACCGTTCTCAGTCAGCATAGATTTGAGCGCATCGCGCGCTGCACGGACTTGCTCGGGCGTGCAGCCAAGGATCGCGCCGCCCACGACACTGGCCGCGGCCTGGCCGAGTGCGCAGGCCTTTACCTCCTGCCCGAAGGCGGAAATCTTGCCGTTCTCAAGGCTCAGATCCACGGTGACGGCGGACCCGCAGAGTGGTGCGCGGCGTTTGACCGTAGCATCCGGTGCCTTCAGCCGCTCCAGATGCGGGATGTCTGCGGCGAGCGCGAGGATACGGCCAGAATAGAGCTTGATCATATCGGCATCGGCGGGCATGGCTTTTCCTTTCGCGTGTTGACCTATAGATAGGCCGCGCACCTTGCGAAGAAAAGGATTTCTCTGATGGCCTTCGATCCAGCAAGTTTGACATATAATGCGGATGGCTTGATCCCGGCCATTGCGCAAGATGTGGGCACGGGCGAGGTGCTTATGATGGCCTGGATGAATGCCAAGGCCGTTGCACGCACGTTAGAGACCGGACGAGTGACCTATTGGTCCCGCTCGCGGCAGGCGTTCTGGATCAAGGGCGAGACGAGCGGGCATGTGCAGCACCTGCATGAGCTTCGCGTCGATTGTGACCGTGATTGCCTGCTTTTGCGTATCGACCAGACCGGGCCTGCTTGCCATACGAACCGGCGTAGCTGTTTCTATACTGTGGTCGAGGATGGCGCGGAACGGATCGTGATGGCGCCTGAAGCGGGTTGAGGCGCTCGGGATATTTACCCCAAGAAAAAGCTAAGGCAGGCTGACCATTCGGCGGATGTCCTCAGGGCTGGCCCCATCGGCGCGGTATTTGGATATGGCGCGGGCATCGTCGCGTTTGGCGAGGCGTTTGCCCGCCTTGTCGCGGATCAGGCCGTGGTGGTGGTAGGTGACGGGGGGCAGGCCGAGTTGCTGTTGCAGAAAACATTGCAGGAAGCTGGCCTCGTAGAGATCTTCGCCGCGCACCACATGGGTCACGCCTGTCTCCGCATCGTCTAGCAGGACGGCAAAATGATAACTGGCGGCCATGCCGGGGCGGGCGATGACCGGATCGCCTACATGGGTCAAAAGGTGCTCCGCCGTAACCTTGTGCACCCCTGCATGGGCCGGGCCGGTCTCGGTGAAAGTCGGCATGGGGCCACCGGTTGTTTTTGTGAGGTCAAGCCGCAGCGCATCGGTGGCGGTGCGCCGGGCATAGGGGCGCGCACGGCAGGTCCCGGGGTAGATACGGCCATCGGGACCAAAGGCCGGGACGCCTTCCTGCGGAGCGCTGGCGGCACCGGCGATGTCGGCGCGGGTGCAGCGACAGGGATAGACGGCGCCCTGTGCGGCGAGGCTCTCAATCGCGCGGCGGTAGTCATCGAAATGCTCGGATTGGCGGCGGATGGGGCCGTCCCAGTCAATCCCGAGCCAGCGGAGGTCCTCAAGGATCAGCGCCTCCCAATCGGGGCGGGAGCGGGTCTGGTCCAAGTCGTCTATGCGCAGCAGGAATCGGGCCCCCGCCGCACGGGCCATGTCATGGGCCAGAAGCGCGGAATAAGCATGTCCCAGATGCAATGGCCCTGTAGGAGATGGCGCAAATCGGGTCGTGAATGTCACAGCTTTTCAAGCACATATATCATGGATTTCATGTTGCGCGCAGGCAGGTGTGGGCCGTAATCGCGCACAAGCAGACAGGCCGCGCCGGGGTCGACCCAAGCCGATATGCGGCCCTCAAAGGCGGGATCCTTCAGGGTGTGGTCATTGTAGGAGAGCGCGAGAAAGCCACCTTTGGGCAGCAGCGTCATGAGCGTGTCAAACGTCTCAACCGGGGCCGCGCCGGCGCCGATGACTCCGATCGCCGCGATGACAGGATAGGTGCCGGCCTCAAACGGGGCTTTGGCGGGGTCGACCAGGGTGAGCGCGCGGTAGAGCGCCTTTTGGCGGGCGAGCTTGAGCATTTCAGGCGACAGGTCCGCACCATCGATTACGTCAAACCCTGCAAGGCGCAAGGCGAGACCGGACAGCCCCGTGCCACAGCCGAAATCCATCACCGGCACCGATTTGTCAGCCACAATACCGGCAAGCAAGGAGGCCACGCGCCCCGGCGTGGCATAGCCGTTTTCGGCCACTTCACCCTCATAGCTCGCGGCCCACGCGTCATAAAGTGCGCGTGTCGCGTCTGTTCCGCTGGTGGCGTAAGCTTGGTCCAGAAACTTCGTCATGGCCCAAACGTGGCGCAAAGATCAGACCGGGTCCAGAACCTTTTGGCCGAGCCATCCTGTCCACGCGGCCTTGGCTCGGTCGGTATAGGCCTTGTAACGGTCCGTGCGCCCGCGGCGCCCACCTTTGAAGCCCTCGACCGGGCGGAAGAGGCCGAAATTCACGTTCATCGGCTGGAAAGTCTTGGCATCCGCGCCGCCTGTGATGTGGTGGACGAGCGCGCCCATGGCGCTGTCATGCGGCACCTCGGACAGGGGCGCGCCGAGGATTTCGGAGGCGGCGAGGCGACCCGCCAAGAGGCCCATCGCGGCGGATTCCACATAGCCCTCAACGCCCGTGATCTGGCCCGCAAAGCGGATATGCGGCATGGAGCGCAGGCGCATTTGCGCATCCAGAAGCGTGGGCGAATTGAGGAATGTATTGCGGTGGATGCCGCCCAGTCGTGCAAAACTCGCATTCTCCAGGCCGGGGATCATGCGCAGCACCTCTTTTTGCGCGCCGTATTTCATCTTGGTCTGAAAGCCGACGATATTATAGAGCGTTCCCAGAGCGTTATCCCGGCGCAGCTGCACGACCGCGTGCGCCTTCACATTGGGCTGATGCGGATTTGTGAGGCCCACGGGTTTCATCGGACCGTGGCGCAGCGTCTCGCGGCCGCGTTCGGCCATTACTTCGATGGGCAGGCAGCCGTCGAAATACCCGGCGGTCTCTCCCTCTTTGAATTCGGTCTTTTCCGCCGCCAGAAGCGCGTCGATGAATGCCTCATAGGTTTCTTTGTCCATTGGGCAGTTGAGGTAGGCCGTGCGCTCATCCTCTGTCTCGCCCTTGTCATAGCGCGATTGCATCCAGGCGCGGGACATGTCGATGCTGTCGTAATGCAGGATCGGCGCGATTGCGTCGAAAAACGCGAGCGCCTCGGACCCGGTTTCGGCCGCGATGGCTGCACCAAGGGCAGTGGATGTCAACGGCCCGGTGGCGATGATCCAATGGCCCGACGTGGGCAGTTCGGTAATCTCGCCATAGTCCACCTCGATCAGCGGATGCGCGTTCAGGGCCGCTGTGACGCTTGCGGCAAAGGGGTCGCGGTCCACCGCCAATGCGCCACCGGCGGGCAGGCGGTGCTTGTCGGCCATCGCCATGATGATGCCATTCGCTGCGCGCATTTCCCAATGCAGAAGGCCCACGGCGTTTTGCTCATCATCATCCGAGCGGAAAGAGTTGGAGCAGACCATCTCGGCCAGATCGCCGGTGCGGTGCGCAAATGTCGCCACTTTGGGACGCATCTCATGGATCACAACCGACACGCCCATCTGGGCGGCCTGCCACGCGGCCTCGGACCCGGCCATGCCGCCGCCGATGATATGGAGTTTTTCTGTCATGTTCGGCGATGTAATCCATCGCCGGGCAATTGCAAAGAGACTACTCCGCGCCGCTGCCCAGAACCCGGCTCACGCCCGCCTGAAACGGATCAAGCGGCAGGCCGGAGGGCACGGCGTCCGGCACACCCAGCCGCCCGGTGCGCGCAATCGGGTCCTCCAGCGCGCCAAGGAAGGCCAGGAGCGCCGCAACCTCGCCATCGCTGAGATCAACGGGCTCAAGCTCGACCGCCATTCCCACGCGCAACACCTCATCGAAATCATCGAGCGCGGCTGTGTCTGAGGCGCGCAGCGATACGTCATGCAACCGCGCGTGGTCCGCCAGGTCATATTCGGCCAGCATGGTCAACGGATCAAGGTGATGGCGCACCATATCCTCCAGTCGCGCATAGGCGCCGTTATGCCCGTAAGGCGCGGTCAGGGTGACGTTGCGCAGTGACGGGGTGCGGAACTTGTAGGTATCCGCCTCATCGCCCGTCACGGCACCGCGGCCATGATCGCATAGCCATCACCATGCCCTTTGCCGGGGCCAAATTGCGGGAGTCCAATAGCGTGAAAATCGTGATCCGTCTGGAACGCGCCACTGTGGCAACCAGCCTTGCCGTAAAAGAGCGACAGACCCCGCACTTGTGTATTGCTGAGCGCCATATCCTCTCCGCGCAAGAACGCGTCATAGGGGCTTTGGGTCGTGCGGAAATCAAAGGCGATGTAATCGGCCAACACCCGTCCGATATCGGTGATGTGGATCGGTTGCTGCGGCCCGATGATCCAATCAAATCGGGTGCGATATTCGGGGATGGCCTCGATACGCGCAACGAGGATCGCCCATGCGCCATCGGGGCCTTTGATCTTGCCACTTGCCAACGCGTCGGCCACGTCATTCTCGCCTGCTTGCCCACCCATTTCGTCATGCGAGGTGATTGGCAGGATTGCCTGTGCCGCAAGCGGCGAGGGCACGGCGCGCTCAAGCTCCATCCCGGGCGGCATGCGGATGTTGAAGGCGGCGGTGTCGTCGCGCTGCACCCGGCCATCGTGGAAAAGCGTGGTGAATTCCGCCGCGCCAAGATTGAAGAGCGAGGGTGCATTGCGCGGGATGCGTGCGTGAGGATAGTTCTCAGGGTCTGCACTGCGCGCGAGCCCCAGGCCAATCCCGCCTTCGCCCAACGACAAGGACATCCCGTCGGCGCTGCCCATTGATGGATGATGGCATGTGGCGCAGGAGATGTTCTTGTTGCCTGAAAGGATCGGATCAAAGAAAAGATCGCGTCCCAGCATGACATTTGTGGCCGACGATACCGGAAAATCTGATTTGATCACCGCTGCGGGCAGGTCTGATGCCAGAGAGAGGCTGGCTTGGAGGGACATGGCGCAAGAAAAAGCGCAAGCAGCGGTGATCAATAATCGCATTCAGAATACATAGAAATAAACTCAATTAAAATAGATACTTGGTCCGATATGCCGACAAAATGAAAAATTTTGAAACAATCGGACGTTATTTTGGAAACAAATTCGACGCAGGCGGGGGTGTTGATCCATTTTTGCGAGCGACGCACTCCTCGTTTTGAAGGTTGGCTCGTGTTTGATTACTGCTCCCATTCCGGCGGGCGTTTCTCCAGAAAGGCAGAAATCCCTTCGGCGGTGTCCCGCCAGAGCATATTTTCGACCATGACAGCACCCGTGTAGGCATAGGCGGCCTCCAAGGGCATTTCCAGCTGCGCGTAAAACGCCTCCTTGCCCACGGCCACCGCCGCACCCAGCTTGGCCGCGATCGTCTCGGCAAGGGCCAGCGTTTCCGCCGCCAGATCTTCCTGCGGCACAGACCGATTGATCAGCCCGAGCGCCTCGGCCTTGTCGCAGTCGATGAAGCTGCCGGTGGTCAGCATCTCGAACGCTTGCTTTCGTGGGATATTGCGGCTGAGGGCGACCATGGGCGTGGAGCAGAAAAGCCCGATATTGACGCCGTTCACGCCAAAGCGCGTGCCCTGTGCGGCCACAGCCATGTCACACGACGCCACAAGCTGACAGCCCGCCGCCGTGGCGATGCCATGCACCTGCGCGATCACGGGCTGGGGCAGGGCGCGCAGGGCCATCATCAGCGCCCCACAGCGCGCAAAGAGGTCGGCGAAATAGGCTTTCCCGCCATCCTCCGCTTGCCTGCCCGCCGTCATCTCCTTGAGGTCATGGCCCGCGCAAAATGCCTTGCCCACACCCGACAGGATCACCACGCGGATATGGCGCTGCTCCATCAGGGCGGTGCACTCGGCCGTGAGGGCGGCGAGCATTTCATCGCTCAGCGCGTTGAGCCGCTCGGGCGAGGTCATTTCGAGATGGGCAATCGCGCCCATATCCGTGCGTTTCAAAACTGCCATCTTGCGTCTCCCTGATGCTTGCGCGCATCTTCGCAGAAGCTGCACCCGGAGGAAAGCATGAGCCTGAAAATGACCCTGCCTGAATTGACTGCCTTCGTTGCGGCGGAGTTTCCGCAGGTGAAGGATGATTTTGTCATCGACGCGGTGCGCGAGGACGAACTGGTCCTGCGCCTCAAGGTGGGTGAGCGGCATCTGCGCCCGGGTGGCACCGTGTCGGGGCCCGCACTTTTCGGGCTGGCGGATGTGGCCGTTTATCTCATGGTGCTGGCGCGCATCGGGCCTCAGGCGCTGGCTGTGACCACCAATTGCTCGATTGATTTCATGCGCAAGCCCGCCGCAGGTGTGGATGTTTTGGCCACGTGCCACCTGCTGAAACTGGGCCGCACGCTGGCGGTAGGCGACGTGCTTTTGCGCTCGGACGGGCATGACGCGCCTGTGGCACGCGCCAGCCTGACCTACTCAATCCCGCCCGCAAGAAATTAACGCCCGCAAAGGTATGAGGCGTCAGACCATCGCCTCGCACTCGCGGCGCAGAATCACTGCGGCCAGGGTTTCGTCGATTTCCACGTCGTCATAGGTCAGCACGGTATCCACGGCCACATCGCGGATCAGCTTGATATCGCCCGTGAGTCCCAGAGGAAGCGCGCGCATCGGCACCGAGATCCGGCTTGGCCGCAACTGCCCTGCCACGCAGTAGCCGCCTTCACCGTCAAGTATCTCTCCTGCCTTCATGGCCTTTTTCGACACCGCCACCACGTCCGAGCGGAACTCCCGGCTCGTCCCCGTCGCCTCGCCCCGGATGCCGCCCGAGCCCACGGACAGGCCCAGCTCCAGCCCGATCAGGTGGAAGCGTTTGAAGTTGCAGTAGTAAAGGCCGCTGTCGTCGGTGGAGACCATGTATTCCTCAAAGCAGTTTTTCACGTAGTCGGAGGTGGCCTTGACCACCACCCAAACCCCTTGTCGGATATCGTTGGGGATGAGTGTGCCATCCGGCGCGAAGCTGGAGATCACCTCGACCATCCCGGCCTCCTCCAGCACGCCGCCCGCATCGCGGGGCCGCATCAGGCTCGCGATATCGTCAATGGCCCCGGGCGGATAGGTGAGCCCGTTCGTGGGCGCGTTCAGCCCGGTTGCGTTGGAGATCGCAGCACTTTCGATGGCAGGTTTGGTTCCGTCGAGAAAGCTGTTGAACATCTTGGGGTTAAGCCGCCCCCGCTCGGCCTTTTCTGCCGTAACGCCCCAATAATCCCAGATCGTATCAGGGGTGGAAAAGCGGTATTCGGGCTTCCACTTGTGCCCGCGCCCGGCGGCCGCCACCTCAAACCCGCAGGTGCGCGCCCAGTCCACAAGTTCGACCGTCATGGCGGGCTGATCGCCGTAGGCCTGACTGTAGATCACGCCCGCCGCCTCCGCCCGCTTGACCAATGCCGCGCCACAGACCGCGTCTGCCTCGACCGTGGCCGAGATCACGTGTTTCCCAGCGGCAAAGGCGGCGAGCGCATGATCCACCGCGATCACCGGGTTGCCTGTGCATTCGATCAATATCTCCACGCCGTGATGCGCAATAAGGGCCATCGCGTCTGGACCGACATGGGTCTCGCCGCTGCTGAGCGCCGCATCCAGCGACGCGGCCTCGATCCGGTCCGCGGCCCATCCGGCATAGATCATGTTGGATTTGGCCACATCAACGCGCAGATCTGCGACGCCCACCACGTGAATGCCGGGAATCCGGAGCACTTGAGCCAAAAACATGGTCCCGAATTTGCCCGCACCGATGAGGCCCACGCGCAAGGGCGTGCCTTGCGCCTCGCGCTGTTGCAGTTGCTCATACAGGCCCATGATGCTGTCCCTTTCGCCGCAGACGCCCCATGGCTCCGCGCGCTTGTTTTAGGCGCCACGTTTGCCAGAGTTTCACCCGAGGTCAAGCACTTGCGGCATCCTTGCCGCATCAAGGTTCGGCTGTAAGATGGCGCCTCTCAACAAAAAAAGAGGCCAGGGCGAACCTGGCCTGAGGAGGAAGAGGGACCGCACCGGGGAATGGTTACGGCCACCAGGCCCGTTTGCAGGCTTCCCTACGGGCCTGCGCGCGGGTCATTCCGATATCGTCGCGAAGGCGGGTATCCAGCGCGCGCAGCGCCCTGCGTCTGCGCGCACGGTGCGACCAGAGCGAGATTTCATAAGCGACCCGAAGGGCCACCTGAGCCGCGACAGGCAGGGGGCCAAGCGCGCCAAGCTCTGCGCGCGCCGCGAGATAGTGGCTGGTGAGGGTCGCCATGATAAGGCCTCCTTAATTGTATTGATACAAATGTTGAATTGTGCCACAAATTGGTGGCCTAAGAGGCGCAGATACGCGAGAAAAACATAGTGACTGATACAATAATTCGACCAGACTTCGGCGCATCAGCGGAACCAAAGTATATTGTATTGATACAATCCATGCGCACGGCGATCCGCTCGGGCAAGCTTGCCTCCGGGAGCCGTCTGCCGCCTGTGCGCGAGATGGCGTATCAGCTTGGCATCACGCCCGGCACGGTCGCGCGGGCCTACAAGCTGGCCACCGAAGAGGGGCTGGTAGAGACGACTGTCGGGCGCGGAACCTTCGTGACAGGCGGGCTCGTCACCCGCGCGGCACCCGATGAGCCTTTGGTGAACGCACCACGAGAGGGGCAGCTCGATTTTCGCGCCGCCCGCGTGCCCGAGGCGGGGCAAAGCGCCATGATTCGCGCCATTATGGGCCAGATGTCTCGGGTGGAGACGACGCCCTATATCGACTATCCCACCCACCTCAGCGATTTACCCGCCCGCCGTGCGGTGCTCGATTGGATCGGCCCGGGCCGTGTGGGCGATCTGGAGGCGAACGACATCGTGCTGGGCCTTGGCGCGCAAAACGCGGTCATGGTGGCGCTGCAAACGATCCTGCATGGGCCAAGCCCCGTGATCCTGACCGAGACACTTTGCTATCCCGGTGTGCGCCACGCCGCCCGGCTTTTGCGTGCGCAAGTGATCGGGGTAGAGATTGACGGTGAAGGGATCATCCCCACGGCCCTGGAGGAGGCGCTGCAACGCCATGGCGGGCAGGTTCTTCTGACTGCCGCGCACTCCCATAGCCCCACAACCGCGCGAATGGGCGCCGCGCGCAAAGAAGACATTGCCGAGATCGCCCGCCGCTACCAGATTCAGATCATTGAGGATGATTGCCATTGCATCAATCGCCCTGAAACGCGGGCCTTCCGCGCGCTTTGCCCTGAGCGGGGCTGGTATATCAGTTCACTCACCAAGACCGTCTCGGCGGCCCTGCGCTTTGGCTATATCGCCTGTCCGCGCGAACAGGCAGCGCCGGCGCGGCAGGTGGCGCAAAGCTCGTTCTACGGGCTGCCGCAGCCGGTTCTGGATCTGTGCACCCAAATGATCGTCTCAGGCAAGGCCGAAGCGATCCGTGCGGAGGTGGAGGAATTCATCGCCAAGCGCGTGGCGCTGGTGGTGGCCATCCTCAGCGATTGGGACGTGACGTGGCGCGCGGACATCCCGTTTGTGTGGCTCAAACTACCGCAAGGCTGGCGCGGCTCTACCTTTGCGCGGGCCTGTGAGGCCGAAGGGATCCGCATCAAGCCTGCCGATGAATTCGCGTTGCCTGACGGGCACGCGCCACATGCGGTGCGTCTCACGGTGTCGGCCATTGCGGATGACGACGTGTTCGAGGCAGCAGCGCACCAGATCGGGGTGCTTCTGGCCAATCCGCCGCTCAATGTGGATTTTTGATTGGGGTAAAATAATACCTCTTTTTTAAGCCATTGAAATACATTGTTATTTCCAGCCATTCGCACGTTGACGCGACCGTCACGGCCTTTATAACCCGCCCATCACATGCTGGTGGCCCCGAGGGGTGCGCAAGCATCATACAAGATAGGGTCATCCTGCAATGAAAACATTCTCTGCGACACCGGCAGATATCGACAAGAAATGGATCCTGATCGACGCCGAAGGCATCGTTCTGGGGCGGCTTGCGTCGATCATCGCCATGCGCCTGCGCGGCAAACACAAGGCAAGCTTCACGCCCCACATGGATATGGGTGACAATGTCATCGTGATCAATGCGGACAAGGTGCAGCTTACCGGCAAGAAGCGCGACAAGCCCAACTACTGGCACACCGGCCACCCCGGCGGGATCAAATCGCGCACAACTGGCGAAATCCTCGAGGGCAAACACCCCGAGCGCGTCGTCATGCAGGCCGTGAAGCGCATGCTGCCCGGCAACCGCCTGAGCCGCACGATCATGACCAACCTGCGCGTCTACGCCAGCGCCGAGCATCCGCATGAGGCGCAAAGCCCCGAAGTGCTGGACGTGAAATCCATGAACTCCAAGAATACGCGGGTGAACTACTGATGGCTGAAGAAATCAACTCCCTCGAAGGTCTCGAAGCAGTCGCAGGCATCGCCGCGGCCGAGGCCCCCGCAATCGTGCGCGAGCCTGTGCGCGACGATCTGGGCCGTGCCTATGCCACCGGCAAGCGCAAGGATGCGGTCGCCCGCGTCTGGATCAAGCCCGGCTCCGGCAGGGTTGTCGTGAACGGTAAAGAGATGAAGGAGTATTTTGCACGCCCCGTGCTGCAAATGATCCTGCGTCAGCCCTTCACGGTCTCCGGCACCGAAGACCAGTTCGACGTCATGGCGACGGTCAAGGGTGGCGGCCTCTCGGGGCAGGCGGGAGCGGTCAAGCACGGCGTGTCCAAAGCACTCCAGCTTTATGATCCGTCCTTGCGTGGCGCACTGAAGGCGGCCGGTTTCCTCACACGCGACAGCCGCGTTGTGGAACGTAAGAAATACGGCAAGGCCAAGGCGCGTAAGAGCTTCCAGTTCTCCAAGCGCTGATCTCGGGTCATATATCTGGGAAAGGGCTGCCCTCTCGGGCGGCCCTTTTTCGTTTGGGGTCAGAGCACGATCTGGCCTGCTGCATGCAGCAAAAACACAGCCAGACCCCAGTTGACTGCGAAGCCTGCGAAGATCATCAGCCGCTCGCGCCCGAAGGGGGCGTCGTCAAGGTATCGTTTCGTGCTGCGCCAAGCGACATAGCCGAAGCCGGAGGCCAAGCTGATGATCACCGTTTCCGTGTAGTTGGTCGCATTGTCAGGGGCTTGTGTCACAAAACTCAACCACTGATAGCCCGCACCCAGGGCCAGAAAGACGAGCGCCTGCACATGTTTTCGGATCGCCAGAAACCCTGCGAAAAAGAGCGCTGACAGCACAGTGAGATATATCATTCGTCCGGTCCAATCAGGCCAAGCCCGCGTAAATAAATGCCAATGCCGGATTCCAGCAGGTCCTCAGGGGGAAACGGGCTTGCCGTGCCGGGGGAGTTGCGGGCGAAAAGCTCCACCACACCATGGCTCAGGGCCCAGACATGGGCCGAGAACATTGCAGGAGGCGGGCGTTTGTCGGGGGGAATATGTTCCGAGAGGGCGGCGGCGGCGTACTCCAGAATACCGCGTGCGCGCAGGCAGGCGGCGGCAAGCTCGGGGGTGCGATTGACTGACACACCGCTCTCGAACATGGCGATGTAATGGCCGGGATGCTTGCGCGCGAAGGCGAGATAAGCCCGCCCTGTGGCCTCGAATGCCGCGAGCGCCGAGGGCTGTCCGCCGTCATAGGCGTATTGCATCAACTCGGCGAAAATCTCGTAGCCTTGCCGTGCGGCCTCCGCGATCAGATACTCGCGGCCGGCAAAATGCCGGTAGACCGCGGCAGGGGTGACGCCGGCCTGTTTGGCAGCCTCCGACAAGGTGAACCCCGTGGGCCCCTTCGCCTCGATCAGCGCAAGCGCCGCCTCGACCAGTGCCTGCCGCAGGTTGCCGTGGTGGTATCCCCGTTTAGGCATGCCAAATCTCTGGCCCGCCGCAGATTTTACTGTAGATCGGGCCAATCGCTGCCGGGTCCTTTTGCGCGTAATCGACCTTGTGCAGCAGCGTCCGGATGGCTTGTAGACGCGCGCGGCGTTTGTCGTCGCTGCGCAGGATGGTCCAGGGGGCGTGGTCGGTATGGGTGCGCTCCAGAGTTTCGGCAATCGCGTCCGTATAGGCATCCCATTTCTTGAGTCCCTCGACATCAATCCAGCTCAGCTTCCAGTGTTTCAGCGGATCACTTTCGCGGCTCATGAACCGGCGCAATTGCTCGGCGCGGCCCACGTTGAGCCAGAATTTGATCAACGTGATACCTTCATCCACCAGAAGATTTTCAAATTCAGGGGCTTGTGAGAAGAACTTCATGCGTTGATCGGGTGTGCAGAACTCAAATACATGCTCCACCACGGCGCGGTTGTACCAACTGCGGTCGTAGAAAACCATTTCTCCGGCGGCGGGCAGGTGGTCGACATAGCGCTGGAAATACCATTGCGTTTGTTCTTTGTCCGAGGGTTTGGGAAGGGCCACAAGCCGCGCGCCGCGTGGATTAAGGTTTTCGCGGAACCGCTTGATTGCGCCGCCTTTTCCAGCGGCATCGCGCCCCTCGAAGACGATGGCGACGCGCGTGCCGTTTTCCCTGGCGGACGCCTGAAACTTCACCAGTTCGATCTGAAGCTTGGCGAGGTCCTTTTCATAGGCCTTGCTTGGCATCCGCTCGGAATGGGGA
>JBASXE010000075.1:0-2202 GCA_049276875.1 Roseovarius sp.
GCCCTCTTGCGCGCCGTGTGTTGGGCTGACGGAACTGTCCATGTCCAGCGTGATCCACTTCGGCGGCTTGCGCTCGTGAAAGCGGTCGATCCATTGTCCTGACATATCAGCCAGTGCAGTGCGGTTAGGGTTGCGCGCTGCTGAGTACACTTGTCCTGAGACTCTACCCCTGGGCCCCCCCTCTCGCGCTTTTCTTCGCACTCCCCTAGAAATGATTAAGGAGGGGACAATTTCGAAGTACTACTACGACCCAGGTAGTGCGGCCTTGTTGCCACGAGGCTAAGCTGACATTCTAAATCCATATTTGGCTCCGACACCCTACTGGAGGAAATGGACGAATGACCGATGTCACGTCGCAACTACAGCACCTCATAGCAACAACGTGACCTGGGCCATTATCTCCGCGACGCAGTCATCTATCGAGGCTCCGTCATAAACGGCGGGCCGAAGACCCATCGTGTAGATGGCAAAAATGGCCCGTATGGCACGATCTAAATCCAGGTCCGCCTTCAAAGCGCCCGAAGCCACCCCGTCTTCAAGCACTTGCCGTGCGGGTGCGAGGGCTTCGGCCAGCTGTTCGCGGTTCTCAGCTTCGGTCTCCTGCGGCCAGACCCAGAAGTAGGACTGCATGACGGCAAGCAGGTCCGGGTCTTTCAGGTCATGCTCAGCGAAGGATCGGAAGATCCGTTCCAACCGTTCGGTGACAGTCCCGCCCTGTTGAGCTAGGTCTGCCGCCTCTTTCGTCTGCACCGCGTTGCTCTCGTGAATGATCTGGTAGAGCAGCCCCGCCTTGGCGTTGAAATGCGTGTTGATCATCGAGTGAGACACGCCCGCTGCACGTGCGATGTCCGTGACGCTGACGTTGTGATAGCCGTACTCGGCGAACAGCTTCTTCGCTGCCTTGATCAGCGCCGCCTTGGTCTTGGCGCTCTGCTTGTCCTTGAGTGTTGGCCCGCTGGGCCGCCTGCGTGGTTTCTTCATCATATCCGAGGTGTACGGCGTGATCCAAAAAACGTCCACAACTTTTTTCCAATATTTTTCGCAAACAATGTTGACATAAATGACGCCACTTCCTATATGCCTCCATGTCGAAGGGTTGGACCTGCAGTGAAACCGACGAGTGGATAACATCAGGACCACCTCAGACGAGAGCGCTTTGCGTTTGATCGGTTCAATACCTGTGCTGTGAAATTGAATACGACTGACCCAACGGAAGATCGTTGGAATTGTCGAATTTAACCCCATAGGCACAATAGAAATAGGAGGAAAAGCCATGAGTTCGCGAGTTCTACTGGCAATCTTGGTCACGACACTTCTGGGTGGCCCGACATTTGCCGAGCCTGAGCGCTCAAGACTGCTTGAGCACAAGGATTGGACTGTCGATCTTGTTGAAGGCGACGATTACGCTTTTTGCGACGCATATACCATGGCCGGGAACGAGACTTGGATTTCGATCTACGTGTTTGAAGGTAGTGGCGACGCAGCATTGGAGATCCGCAACCCGTCTTGGAGCCTCACGAAACGCGAGGCAAAGATCGCAGTTGACGTCGACTACTCGGGCTGGGAGGGCATAGCGGATCTGGAAGGCGAATTCGTCTTTTTAGGTGGCCTAAAGGATGAGTTCATTGAAGAGGTCGCGCAAGGAAACGCCCTGGCCCTCAAGGACAGCGACGGCCACAATATCCTTACATTCTCGCTGCGGGGAAGCGCTGCGGCGATGTCCAAGCTCGGCGACTGTATTGCGGCGTTTCGGAAGTGGGAATCCGTCTCGTCGGATCCGTTTGCCCGGAGTGGCGCTGGTGAAATCGGCAATCGCCCGGAAGTATTCGGTGAATAACATGCTGAGGGACAAACACTGTCGCCTAGAGCGGATGTCGGCGTTTCACCCTTTACCCGACCAAACACGTCAGCACTTGCGGCGCATCTGCACGGTCCATCATCTTTCAGCTGGAGAAACGCTAGCTCATCAGGGCGATGCAGTTCGCGGTGTCTACTTTGTCAGAAATGGTCTGCTGCGGATGCAGAAGCAGCTTGTGGACGGGCGTGTTCAAATCGTCGGCCTGCTTGCCACAGACCACATGATTGGAACAGTTTTCGTCGAAAAACACGCCTTCTCTATTGAAGCTGTTGCACCGACCGAAGTGATTTCATTCGATGCCGCTCAGTTTAGACCGCTGGTGGGGTCCACCCCTGATCTTGAAC
>JBASXE010000076.1:0-9155 GCA_049276875.1 Roseovarius sp.
GGAATGATGCGTACCGTATCGCCCACCTGCGGTCTAGAATCGCATGCCGACAGATCGACGACAGCATGCTCCTCCGAAAGCGACGCCACGACCGCGTCCGGATATTCCACGATATGGCCATGTCCGGTTTCTGGTGCCGGCAACCTGTCGGCCGCCAGCGCCTTGGACCCGGTATCCAGCACCGCGCGGGTGTCGGTCGGGCGGCTTACAACGGTTGCCTTCACGGTCAATGCGCAGTCTTCCAGGGTGCCGTGCCCAAAGGCGACCTGCATTCTGTCGGAATAGATGTAGGTCCCGGGGCGGTATTCCGTCGTGACGGTGCCTTCCGCCGCATGCATCAGATCGGGTGTGCCGCCAGACGAAATGACCTTGGGCGGCAGGCCGGCCGCTTCCAGCGCGGATCGCGCCTCGAGAAGCCAGGCATCCGCCTTGGCGATCCCTCCGCGTGCCGGGTAGGTCATCAGTCCGCCGAACTGCAGACCGGGTGCCGCGTCGATCAGCCGGGCAAGGGCCACCGCCTGATCCGCGGACTGAACGCCGCAACGACCGACGCCGGTGTCGCATTCGACAAGCACCGTCAGCGGTGCGTCGGCGTCGAAGCGTCGGTCATAGCCCTCGATCGTTGCAGGACTGTCCGCCGTGACCGCCAGTGTCACCCGAGCGTTCAGCGCGGCCAGTCGATCAAGCTTCTTGTCCCCAAGGATGTTGTAGGGGATCAGGATATCCGTAAGCCCCCCGTCGGCCATTGCCTCGGCTTCGCCGATTTTCTGGCAAGTGATCCCGATCGCACCCTGCGCCATCTGCCGGCGAGCCATTTCGGGCAGCTTGTGGGTTTTCACATGCGGCCGCAGGGGAAGGCCGTGCGCATCCGCATAGGCCTGGGCGCGCGCCACGTTGGCGTCGACCCGGTCAAGGTCGATCAGCACCGCGGGGGTTTCTATCTCGTCAACATGCATCAGGACCTCTCCAGAGGATCGGGGCGTCTTCGCAAGACCGACGGCAGGCCGCGGACCGTGCAGACAATCGCTTGGACTTTCCAGGCAGTTTGGTCATAGTCGCACCGAACATAACAAGGAGTTTTCCATGGTCAAAGAATATTTCGGCGCATCCCACGTGCCATTGTCACCCGCCGTCCGCGCCGGTGATTTCGTATTCGTCTCCGGCCAGGTGCCGGTCGGAGAGGACAAAAAGATCGTCGAAGGCGGCGTCGCGGCCGAGACCCGGCAAGTGCTCGAGAATGTGCGGAAGTGCCTTCAGATGGCCGGGTGCGATCTTGGCGATGTAGTCAAGACCACCGTCTGGCTGCGGGACCGGGAGGATTTCGGGGCGTTCAACGAAGCCTATGCCGAGTTCTTCGCGGAAAATCCGCCCGCCCGTTCCACCGCAGAGTCGCGCCTGATGATCGACATCGCCGTCGAAATCGAGGCTGTCGCCTACAAGCCTGTGTAACTGGGGCTGGGCATGGAAAAGCTTGTCGATGCCCGCCTGCCGGGCCAGATCATCAACGCCGCAGGGACACTGACGCGCCTTTCCGGCTCGCCGCTAGCGCCGGGTGTTATGGAGGCGATGATCGAGGCCGAAGCCGCGTCAATCGATATGGTGCATCTTCACGCAGAAGCCGGCGCCCGCATCGCGGCAGCAACCGGGGCCGAGTCCGGCCTTGCCACCGCCGGCGCTGCGGCGGGATTGATGCTTGCGGCCGCCGCGTGCCTTGCACGCGACGATATTGCCCGGATGAACGCGCTGCCCGGCACGGGTGAGCTGCGCGAGATCATCGTCGCCCGGTCCCATCGCAGCGGCTATGACCATGCCGTGCGGACCGCGGGCGCACGGCTGGTCGAGGTCGGTCTGCCCGACCCAGTAAGCCGCGCCGGAGTGCGGGACGTGGAGCCGTGGGAATATGCCGCGCCGATCGGTCGGCGCACCGCGGCAGTTCTCTTCACCGCATATCCCGCGAATTATTCCGATTTGCCGCCGGTCATTGCTGCGGCCCATGCCCTGGATGCGCCGGTCATCGTTGACGCCGCGGCGGAACTGCCACCTGCCGCCAACTTGCGCCGTTTCATCGATGATGGCGCTGATCTGGTTGTATTTTCGGGCGGAAAGGTTCTGGGCGGCCCAGCCGGCACCGGGATCCTCGCAGGCCGGCGGGACCTTATTGCATCGGCGGCTCTGCAATGCCTCGATCTGGATGTTCCCTTGGAAGACTTCCGGCCGCCCCCGGAATTCATCGACATGGCGCGATATCCGGCCCTGCCACGGCACGGGGTGGGCCGTGCGGCGAAACTGGGTAAGCATGAGATATTCGGCCTGCTTGCCGCGTTGGCGCATTTTCAGGCAGAAAGCGATGGTGACAGGCATCGCCGTTGGCTTGAGGTCTGCCGCACGGTGCAGGGCAACCTGACGGAAATTCATACCAGCCTGCGCGGGGAGACAAACACGGATGTTGTCCCGCTTCTGCGCATCGCTTTCGACACGTCCGCGCAGGCCCGGTCTGCTGCGCGGCTTCTCCGCCAGCGTCCTGTGCCCGTTCATCTGCGGCAGGATCCGCTGGATCAGGCAGCGCTTTTCGTGAATCCTGCCGGCCTGTGCCATAGCGACCTGGAACCGCTTTGCGCCGCACTGGCCGTTCTGCAGGAACTCTGACCGCCGCGATGCCGGTTTCATCCTCGCCAGGCGGTGGGGTCAACCGTTCCGGGCGCGTCAATCGCCCAAGGGTTCAAGCATGTTGCCGGCTCTGTGGGCTAGTGCGGTATACTTGATCCGTCGCAGGCTTTCGCGCGCCTTTGGCCCAAGCATATAACCGGTCGCGGCGGAAAGAAGGTCTATCATCATAAGATGGGCGAACCTCACGGAGGCCGGCGTCAGAGTGTCTTCGTTTTCGGTAATCGCGACACTCAACGGATGATGCACAGCGTCGGCCAGCGGACTGGCCATCGCCGTTACCGCAATCGTCGTGGCACCGTATCCGCGCGCAAGGCTCACGGCCTCGATCAGTTCGGCAGTATGTCCCGAGACGGAAATCGCGATCACCACATCCTCCGGACCAAGCGTCGCTGCGGTCATCCGCATAAAGTAGGCCTCCGCGCAGCAGGCGACTTTGACGCCATAACGGAACAGCCTGTATTGCGTTTCTTCCGCCAAGGTCGCGGCACTGCCGCCAAGTCCGAAGGTGACGACCTGACGCGCCCCGGCCACAGCGGCGGCCGCGGCCTGGACGCTTGCCGGCGTAAGTTGCCGTTCCACCTCGCGCAAGGCCGCGTGGGCGTCGGCCAGAACAGGCGTCCAGTAGGCGGGGACCTCTGCGTCGGGCAGGTCATCCGCGCCCTCCGTGTCCAGATAAAGATTGCCTACGACCAATCCCAGTGCGAGGTTCAGTTTGAAGTCGCGAACCCCTTGGCAGCCAATGGCACGGCAAAATCTGGTCACACTGGGTTCGCTTACACCTGCGCGCGTCGCCAAGCTGGCGATGCTTTCCTTCACTGCCCGGTTCACGTCGGTCAGAACCGCAGCGCCTACCTTGCGCTCTGCCGGGCTGAGCGTTCCCAGACGGTCCTTTATCCGGCCCACGATATCCACGAACTGCCCTTGCTGCCGCCGTGGATCGGACATTGATGCGGAATGCGCGTTATCCGGAATCATAACGACCTCTTGATCCTTCTCCATGGGTGCAATGAGTCTGCCAAGAGGCCCCCGGGTCAAGGTATATCGGAAAATCACAGATTGCATGTTCCTCTAAATATCTGAAAAATAACAGATAAAATATTAATCCGCAAATTTGTTGACAGACTTGTAGCTAAATTACACCATATCCTCATGGCGTAGCTGGTGCGTCCGCAGAGGGCAGCACACACAGCCCGCCTTGGTCGCGGACCTCGTCCCGTCGCGGCATGAATGCGTTTCTTCGAGGGGAGCCTTGCTTGGATCATTCAATTATCGAAGGAACCCTGCATCCCGCTTTGGTTGCGCGAAAGAGTGCATCATGACGGCTGATCTGGTCATTCGTGGCGGGCGGGTCATTGATCCGACCCAAGGCATCGACCGCATCGCGGACGTGGTGGTCGTCGGGGGCAGGATTGCCGGTCTGGATGTCGAAGCCCCTTCGGACACCCCGGTCGTTGACGCAAGCAACGCCATCGTCACACCGGGTCTGATTGACCTGCACACGCATACCTACTGGGGTGGAACTGCGCTGGGAGTCGATCCGGACAACTATGCACTCAAATCCGCCAGTACCCTTCTGGTGGACGCAGGCAGCGCGGGGCCGGCCAATTACGCAGGCTTTGCCCGTCATGTCATCGAGCCGGCATTCCCTAGGATGCTTGCCTATCTGCACATCAGTTTTGCCGGAATCTATGCGTTTTCTTCGCGGGTCATGGTCGGTGAAAGCCATGACATGCGGCTTATGGCGGCGCGCGATGCTGCTGAAATTGCGTCGAAATATTCAGAGTCCATTGTCGGCATCAAGGTCCGTGTCGGTCTCAAGGCAAGCGGGCCTTCGGGCATCGCGCCGCTCGATGTTGCCATGGATGTTGCGGAAGAAATGGGGTTGCCGCTGATGGTGCATATCGACGAGCCGCCGCCCAGTTATTCGGAAGTCGTCGGACGTTTGCGCAAGGGCGACGTGCTGACTCATTGCTTCCGCCCGTTCCCCAACGCCCCTGTCAACGGCAAGGGAGAGATCCGGCCTGCAATCCTTGAGGCCCGTGAGCGCGGCGTGATTTTCGATGTCGCGCACGGTATGGGCTCGTTCTCCTGGAAATCCGCGCGGACGATGCTTGACCAGGGTTTTCGGCCCGATGTGATCTCATCGGATATCCATGCGCTGTGCCTTGACGGACCCGTGCATGACAACCTGAATGTGATGACGAAATTCATGGCGCTGGGATGGACATTGCCCGAGGTGATCGAGGCCGCCAGCGCCGCACCCGCGCGGGTGCTGGGTTTGCAGGATCAGGGACACCTGCGCCCCGGTGCGAAGGGCGACGTCAGCGTCTTGCGCGAGGTGGAAGGCCTGTTCGAATTGAAGGACGTTCGCGAAGAGATCGTTGCCTTCGACCGTCTCCTGGCTCCGGTTGGCATCGCGGTCGGCGGGCAATGGCGCGAGGCTTGAGCGACATGAATGGAAGCGGAAACGCACAATCTGATGGCGGCCCAGTCGAAAATCCCTTGCGCCTGACGAGCGGGGAGTGCGCTGGCGGTCAGGGTGCGTCGAGCCGCGACGAAAGCGCGCTTTTCCAGGGTGCACCGCGCGCGGGTTCCGTGGATCGGGCTTGCCTCGGGAATTTTTACGCCTTTCCCGCAATGACCGGGACCATGTTTGCGGCCAGCCCCGACAAGATTTGGCAACGATCGGCACAAGTTCGTTACCGACACGAGTAGTCCTATCTTTTACACCTCGACCATAATCAACAGGGAGACTGACAAATGAAACTATCAAAGTACCTTGGCGGGATTGCCCTAGCGGCGCTGATGTCCGTGCCGGCTTACGCGGAGACCTTGCGCTATGCCACGATTGGTGAACCGCCCAGCCTTGATTCGCAGATGGGAACCGCGACGCTTGCTTCGACGATCTCTCAGCACATGTTCGAAACGCTCTATGCCTTCGACGCCGCGAACGCGCCCCAGCCCTATCTGGCGACCGGCGAGACGATCTCCGACGACGGCAAGACCATCGTCATCAGCCTGCGCGAAGGCGTGAAATTCCACAACGGCGATACACTGGATGCAGGCGACGTGGCCGCGTCCCTGTCCCGTTGGGCCGAATTCGGCTCGCGCGGCAAGCTTCTGGGGTTGGAAAGCGTCGAGGCGACCGGTGATCTGGAAGTGACGCTGAAGATTGCCGCGCCGAACGGAGCCTGGAAAAGCATCCTGGCATTCATCAACGGCGGGCCGGTCATCTACCCGGCCGAGATCGTGTCTGCAGCCGCCGGCGAACCGATCGCTCCGGAAAACTATGTGGGCACCGGTCCCTACAAGTTCAGTGAACTTCGCCCGAACCGGTATGTTGAACTGGTCCGGTTCGACGAATTCACCGCGAACCCCGGCGAAGCCGACGGCGAGGCCGGCGAACGTGTCGCGAATTTCGACACGATCCGCTTCATCCCGGTGCCGGATGTGGGCACCCGTGTCTCGGGCGTGCAGGCCGGCGACTACGACTATGCGGAGTACATTGCCGGCGACCTCTTCGGGCTGGTGAAAGACGATCCCGCCATTCAGGTCAAGATCAGCGCCGCGCCGATTTTCGGGTTGATGTTCATGAACTCGTCAGCGGGTCCGCTCGCAACCAATACCAAGATGCGTCAGGCGATCATGGCGGCTCTCAACATGGAGCAAGCGCTGCAGGTCTCGGTCGGAGAGCCTCAGCTATACAGTGCGACCGGGTCGTTCTTCGAAGAGGGCAGCATCTGGCATACCACCGCCGGGACAGAGGCCTACAACCAGGGCGATCCTGACAGGGCCAGGGCGATGGCCGCCGAAGCCGGCTATGACGGAACGCCGATCAGGCTGCTTGTCTCGACCAACTACAAGGCGCATTTTGATGACGCCAGCGTCTTCACCCGCCAGCTTGCCGACGCCGGAATCAATGTCCAGATGGTGGTGGTCGACTGGGCGACACTGCTGCAATTGCGTGGCCAGCCGGACCAATGGGACATGTTCATGACCCACCACGGCACCGGGCCCGATCCGGTTCTGATAACGGCGATGAACGACAGCTACCCCGGCTGGTGGGCGACCGACGAGAAGCATGAGCTTATCGCAGAATTCACGGGCACCTCGGATCTGGCGGCGCGTCAGGCGACCTGGGAAAAGCTGCAGGCGTTGATGTATGAACAACTTCCTGCGGTGAAAGTGGGCAATATCTATTCCTATGACATTGCCTCGCCGGCTCTGAACACGGCCTGGACTTCCGCTCCTTCCTTTCCCTACTTCTGGAACGCCTCCAAGTAAGACCATGCAGATGGTGAAATACGTCTTGAAACGGGTGGGCGCGGCGATCGCAACTTTGATCGCCGCGTCAGTTGTGATTTTCGCGTTCATCCACCTGATACCGGGTGATCCGGTCTATGTGATTTTGGGCGACGGCGCGACGCCGGAGCAGGTGGCTGCGCTGCGCACCAGAATGGGGCTGGATGAGCCGCTGGTCGTGCAATACCTGATCTGGGTGGGCAACGCGCTGCAAGGCGACCTGGGACAGTCGATCTTCTTTGAGACGCCCGTGACGCAGGTCATCGCCGAGGGGGCGGAAACCTCGATCCTGCTTGCGACGATCACCATGATCTGGATCGTGATGTTCGGTGTTCCAATCGGCATTCTGGCCGCGATCCGTCAGGGAACCTGGGTGGATCAGGGATTGTCCGGGCTGGCGATGTTGGCGGCCTCGGTGCCGACATTCTGGGTCGGACTTTATCTGATCCTGATCTTTGCCGCCGGTCTGGGCTGGTTCCCAAGTTCCGGATATCCGTCGATCTTCGAGGAAGGCGGACTTGCGAATCTGCGCTACCTCGTGCTTCCCAGCCTTGCCCTGGCGGCGCCGAACGCGGCACTGATCCTGCGGCTGACTCGCGCCTCGATGCTGGATGTCGCCCGGGAAGACTACGTTCGCACCGCGCGCGCCAAGGGCATTCGGCCCTACCGGGTCGTCCTGCGCCATATTTTGCGCAATGCCTTGCTGACTGTGGTCTCTGCGTTCGGGTTCACCTTTGCAGCACTGATTTCCGAGGCAGTCGTGACAGAGACCGTGTTCGCGCTGCCAGGCATTGGCCGTACCGTCGTTCAATCCATCCTGCGTCGGGACTATCCGGTAATCCAGGGCGTCATCCTGATCACCGTGTGCCTGTATCTGGTCATCAACCTGTTGGTCGATCTTGCCTATCGGCTGCTGGATCCAAGGGTGGAACTTGAATGAGAAAGCTTCTGTCAACCTGGTCGCGCCGCGCCCTGATCCGACCGATGACGACGGTCGGGGTCTGTTTCCTCTTGCTGATCGTGCTGTTTGCGGCGCTGTCCCCGCTGATTGCCCCTTTTGCACCGGACGACATCGATCCCGTGAACCGGCTCTTGCCGCCTGGTGGGGCGCATTTGCTGGGCACGGATCATTTCGGGCGCGATACGTTCAGCCGTATTGTCTATGGTGCGCGGCTTGCCTTGCTTATCGGCGTCGGCGTGGTTGCCTTCGCGCTGATCTCCGGTGTGCCGATCGGCATCCTCTCGGCATTGTATCCTGCGCTTGGGCGGGTTCTCATGCGGATGGTGGACGTGCTGATGTCCTTCCCGTCGCTCTTGCTGGCGCTGGGGCTGATCGTGATACTCGGGCAGGGGGTCGTCAACGCGATCCTTGCCATCGGGCTGATCTATCTGACGACAACGGCGCGTATCGTCTACGGCGTGGCGCTTCGCCTCAAGGCGGAGCCTTATGTCGAAGCAGCCCGCAGCATGGGCGCGGGCACCTGGTGGATCGTAACCCGCCATATTTTGCCCAACATGCTGTCTCCGCTGCTTGTGCAGGCGAGCTTTGTGTTTGCCTTCGCGCAACTCGGCGCCGCCTCGCTGGACTTTCTCGGTCTTGGTGCGCCACCAGAGATCCCGTCCTGGGGCAACATGCTGGCGGAGTCGCGTATCTACATCACCCGCGCCTCATGGCTTCTGCTCTGGCCGGGCATGATGATCGTGCTCACGGCCTTTTCACTGAACCTGGTTGGCGATGCGTTGCGCGACCGGATGGATCCGCGTTTCCGTGAAATGCTGCGTCGATGAGGGCGATATGTTGAGCGTCGAGAACCTTGTTGTATCGGTCCGTCACGGGCCTGATATCGTGCGAGCCGTTTCGTTCACGATCGAACCGGGCGAGATCCTGGGGTTGGTGGGGGAAAGTGGCTCCGGTAAGTCGATGACGTCGCTGGCTCTGATGGGGCTGTTGCCGCCCGGGATCGAAGTGACCGGTGGTTCGGTGGCGTTGGACAGCGCGAACATCACGCGACTTCAGCCGCACGAGCGCGTGCGTCGCAAGTGCGGCGGTGTGGCGATGATCTTCCAGGAGCCGATGACCTCGCTCAATCCTGTTTTGCGTATCGGCGATCAGATCGCCGAGGCAATCGGGGTGCATGACCCGGGCGTCGCGCCCGGGCCGCGGGCGCGCGAATTGCTGGACATGG
>JBASXE010000077.1:0-1787 GCA_049276875.1 Roseovarius sp.
GCATGTCCACCATTCCGCAGGGTTGGCTGTTGACCGCTGAGGTGTCAAGCGCGTTTGGCCGCGAAAGGCTTGGCCTGAGAATACGGTATGTATACACTTTGTATTTAAGGAGTATCGAATCATATGACCGTTGATAAAAAGACACGCGCGCTGGACGATTTGCGGATGCGTATCCTCAGCCTTGGGGAGGCGCCGGGGACGGATCTGGATGAGGCCGCGCTTTGTGCGCGATACGCCATCTCGCGCACGCCGATGCGAGAGGTTTTTCAACGGCTGGCCGGGGAGGGCTATCTCGAGCTTGGCCCGAACCGCGCGCCCAAAGTGGCCTCAATGGACCTGCCCACGCTTCGGATGTTCTTTCAGACTGCTCCGTTGGTCTACGCCAATATCGCAAGGCTTGCCGCCGAGAACCGCCGGGCGGATCAAATAGCCCCCTTGCGCGCCGTGCAGGCGCAGTTTCGCCGCGCAACGGAGGTGGGCGATGCCGGCGCTGCGGCCCTGCTCAACCACAGCTTTCACGCCCAGATCGGGGTGATGTCGCACAACCCCTACCTGCGGATGAGCCTTGGCCGGATGCTGATCGACCACACGCGTTTGAGCCAGACATTCTACCGACCCTCAAACCCCGAGGATACGGCCCGGATCACCACCGCCGCTGATCAGCATGACGCGATGATCGACGCTATCGAGGCGCATGACCTCGAGGCTGCGACGGCTCTGACGCTTGCCCATTGGGACCTCAGCCGGGACCGTATGGAACGCTTCGTCACACCCGACCCCTTGCCGCTGGATGTGGTCGCACTCAAGGAGATAACAGATGCGCTTTGACGGGATCTATACCCCCATTGTGACGCCCTATAACGCCGATTTCACCGTGAATGAGGCGGCATTGGCGCAGGTGGTCGACCTTTTGGTGGGGGCAGGTGTGCACGGCATCATCATCGCGGGCACCACGGGCGAGTATTACGCCCAGAGCATGGAAGAGCGGTTGGACCTCATGTCCCGCGTGCACGCCATGATCGCGGGCCGCTTGTCGGTGATTGTCGGGACGGGCGACATGCGCACCGAGAATTCGATCGAATACGCCCGCGCGGCCAAGGCGCTGGGCGCGGATGCGATCCTTGTGGCCACGCCGCCATATAGCTGCCCCACCGGGCGCGAGATTGCGCTGCATTGTCTGGCCGTGGACCGGGCGGCCAACCTGCCGGTGATGCTCTACAACTATCCCGGCCGCATGGCGGTGAATATGGACGAGGAGTGTCTCGACCGTCTGGGCCGTTCGCCGAATTTTGCGGCCATCAAGGAAAGCAGCGGGGACATCAACCGTCTGCATATGCTGGCGCGGGATTACCCGCATATCGGGCTGAGCTGCGGAATGGACGACCAGGCGCTGGAGTTCTTCGCATGGGGCGCGCGGTCCTGGGTCTGCGCGGGCTCCAACTTTGCCCCTGAGGCGCATATCGCACTCTGGCAGGCCTGCGCCGTGGAGGGTGATTTTACACGCGGTCGCGCGATCATGTCCGCGATGCTGCCCCTGATGCGCGTGTTGGAGCAGGGTGGCACGTTCATTCAATGCATCAAACACGGGCTGAGCACGCGGGGCATCGATGCAGGCCCGCCGCGCCGCCCGCTCCATCCGCTGAACAAGGACGAAAAGCGCAAGCTGGAAGAGGTGATCCGCACCATGAACACCGCCATTGCCGCCATCACAGGAGAGGCCACATGACCGAGCTTTTGACCCGTGCGGAATATGCCGCCATCGCCGCCGAGATTGATCTGCCCGCAGC
>JBASXE010000078.1:0-12324 GCA_049276875.1 Roseovarius sp.
CGGCTCAAGCCGCTGCCACAAGATGTCCGACACCACAAACCGCTGCTTGTTCATTCAAACCTCCATTTTGGAAGTTTGAATCAGAAATCAGGCCCAATGGGAATCCTGATTGTCCACAGGCCCTAGAATTCTTGTTTGAAAATAAACGAAAACACGCAGCCACCCCCATCTCGGTCCTGAATGGCAACATGTGCCGCATGTGATTGCGCGACCGATTCCACGATGGCCAGGCCTATCCCTGCCCCCTTCGTTTCGGCATTCGTTTGGGTCCCGCGATTGAACCGTTCAAACAGGGTGGCCTTCAGGGCATCGGGCACACCCGGCCCCCGGTCCGAGACCTGCCAGCCCGCCGGATTGGACAAAAGCTTGATGTTCACTTCGCTGTTCTTCGGAGAATATTGCACCGCATTGCGGACCAGGTTGCCCAGCGCGATCGCCAGCAGGCCTGCATTTCCCTGCACCAACACCATTTCTGCCCCGGTCACTGACAGACTCAGACCAGACCGCAAGGCAACCGGCGCAAGGTCAGTTGCGACATCAACGGCGATACTGTGCAAATCCACAGTCTCAAAACCCGATTGCAGAGCCGCGTCGGCCCGGGACAGGTCAATGAGTTGGCCGAAGATGCGGTCCAACTGCTTGGCATCGTGCGACAAGGACTGTTTCAGCGCAGGGTCATCGATCCGGTCAATGCTGGATCTGAGCACAGCGATGGGCGTGCGAATTTCATGCGCCACGTTTGACGCGAAATCCCGCTGCGCTTTGTAGCCCTGCTCCAAGCGACCAAAGGCCATATTTACATCCGCAATCAACGGCGCGATTTCGGTCGGCACACGATCCGTCGTCAGACGTTGATTTGCAGCACTTGGTCCGATTTGATGTGCTTGGTCTGACAGAACCTCAAGAGGGGAGAGTGCGCGACGCGTTGCAAGCATTGCAGATGCCAGAACCATGAACACGCCAATAACGACCCACCAGATCCCCTCCTCGATCTCGTGCAGAAGTTTGGTGACCTGTGTTTCATTATTTCCTTTTGGAAAAGTGGACACCAAGACAAATACATCCCGCTCCGTGATCCGAGCCCTCAGGCCAATGCCAAGTCGTTCACCCGGGAGAGAGATGGCTTGCGGCTCCCCAAGATCCATCTTGGCGAGTTGATCCCAGATGGCGCCCGACCCTTCTCCTCCGACAATGATGCCGCCAGTTTCATCATAAACGGTGTAACGGTAAATGCCCTCGACGCCCTGAAATCGAAGCGCATCGCCATCAAGCCCATAGGTGGGGGCGCGTGGGTCGATTTGGCCGATGATCTCCTTGGCCTCGTCCGTCATTGCGTCTTCAAGGCTTTCTTCGAGATGCTCGTAGAACTCACTGATCAGGACAGCTCCGGCCAAAACAATGCAAAGACTGAGTGCCGCAATGATGTTCAGCAACAGGCCCCGCCTCAAAGAGCGGCGCGGCCCGAACAGAAAATTCAAAACACTCATCCAGCATTTTCCTGAAGAACGTATCCGATCCCGCGCAGATTGTGGATTTCGATGCTGGCACCCTTGTCGCCAAGCTTTTTTCTCAGACGATGGGTCAAGACCTCGATCGCATTAGGTGTTGTCGCCTCATCAAACCCATAAAGCGCGTTTTCAATCGCATCTTTTGACACAACCCTGTCAGCCCTGCGCAAGAACAATTCCAAAAGGGCAAGTTCACGCTTGGAAAACCGGGTCACCACCTCGTCGATGGCAACGGATCGATTTGCTGTTTCGAACGTGACGTTGCCCAGAGTCAAAGTCATCCCAAGCGCCCCACCCGGTCGGCGCAGAACTGCGTTCACGCGTGCAATAAGTTCTGCAACCGCGAATGGCTTTACAACATAATCGTCAGACCCTGCATTCAGGCCTTGGACCCGGTCATCAAGCGCGTCGCGCGCAGTGCAAATGATAATCGGGGTTTGTGGCCGGAGTTTCTTGATGCTTGGCAAGACCTCCAACCCGTCTTGATCTGGCAAGCCCAGATCAAGAATAACCGCGTCATATTCAAAACTTTTGACGGAATGCAAAGCATCCTGAGCGGTTTGGACTGCGTCCACGACAAACCCCGCGTCACGCAAACTGGCACTCGTGTTGAGCGCCAGTTTTTCGTTGTCTTCAATATAGAGTAGCCGCATTCGGCGTGCCGTCCTATTTCCGGATATACATCACAGTCGATCCATCATCTGCCTTGAACATCACCTGTGCAAGGTTGCCATCGCCGTCATACCATAGGTCGCGCGCCAGCCCCCCGGACAACTGGTAATGATGCGTGGAGACGCTTCCGCGTTTTGTCTTCACGGTTTCCAAGCCAAGATCCGCGGCCCGAACGCTCATGATTTTTCCGTCGATTGTGTTCATGAGTTTGCCGCTGCGCACGATATCATCGTTCCAAAGGCTGGCCGGCAACACTCCCTTGTTTGTGGTTTGCAGCTGATGAGGCTCGCCGTCATCAGCTGTGGAGGAGCTGAGTTGCTGTAGTTTCCCACCCTTCCAGCTTTCGACGCTTTTGTGCTTGAAGCTATAGGCCGTCGTTCTGATCAGCGGCACTTTGACGACAATATCCGTCTCCACGTTGACTGTGAAATCACCCTCTTGGCCGGAAAAACTGTAACTGTGGTCACCGATGTCCTTGCCTTTGCGAACCACATCAAAGTTCAGCGTCCCGCTGGTGGGTATCGAAAGAGCATTCACGGGGGCCGCAAGCGCGACTGCAAGACCAAGGGCCATTCCAAACAAGCGCATATCATTCTCCATTATGCAGTAAGTTTGGGTGGCTGATGGTGGATGAGACTTACATAAAACTTACAAGACCAAGATATTCAGGCCAGTCTTGGCAGGTTTCGCTATCGATGAATGAGCTACGCCCCAATTGTTGGACAATCTCTGGCGCAAATTAATCTACTTTTTGCACATGATGATCAGGGTTCGTTTGACTGACCTGTAGTGTTCAGCCCCTCTCGGCCTTACGGAGCAAAATTACCAAGCAAAGCGTCTGACACTTGAGGCGCACATCCTCCTACCCATCAAGAGACGGGAAGTATTCCATGGCGCGCAGTGCCGGTTCATCAACCGTGACCCCCAGCCCCGGTGATCTTGGGATCGCAATCGATCCGGTTTCGTCCAATTCGAACGGGAACCGTGAGAAGCTGTTCGACCCCGCCTCCAGCGTTGGAAAATACTCTACCCATTTCGTGTTCGGGATGCTCGCCGCCGCCTGCACGGCCGCTGCAAACCCGATAGTCATCGTGTTGGCATTGTGAACGGCGATTTGCAGATCATAAGCCTCGGCGATCGCGGCGACTTCTTTCATGCCAAGGATACCCAATAGCGCCACCTCCGGATTCAGGATATCCGCCGCAACCGCCGCGCAAAGACGGGCAAATCCATCCTTAGCAAACACATCCTCGCCCGAGACAATCAACGCAGCCGATTGCCGCCTGATACGCGACAGCCCCGCGATGTCACTGGACGGGGCGGGATCCTCAAGCCACGTCACACCATTGGCACCGAGCGCATCGAAAATAAGGTTGGGCGCCTCGCTCGGCATGTCTTCGAGCATATCAACAAAGACATCCACATCTGCCCCGACGGCCTCCCGCACAGCCCGGATACAGGCGATGCCATGGGCGGTGCCAACGTTGTAGAGAAACGGGTAAATCTTCACGGCCCTGAAACCGCGCTCGACCTGAACAGTCGCAAAGGAGGCAAGCTCATCCGGCGAGCGCACCACATTGCTCCAGCAGTTTGCATAAAGCGCGATCCGGTCTCTGCACCGCCCCCCGAGCAGCTGATGAACCGGCGCGTCGAGCGCTTTGCCGACAATATCCCAAAGGGCGATCTCGATGCCCGCCGCAGCCGCCGCCGTCTCGATGCCTATGGGCGCACCGTTGGTGCCCTCGCCCGCGCGCATCATGAAGTGCTTGATCCGAAACGGGTCCATCCCGTCCATGCGCTGAGCGAGGTCATGCACCTTGCGCGCAATCGCCTCCTCGCGCTCATAGAGCGTGTGCGCGTGGCCCCACCCGCTGATGCCGGTATCGGTCATAACCTGGACCAGCACCCACGGATCGCCATTCACCCAAGGTGTGACGGACACGTCCTCGGGCACGATATAGGTCTTTACATCACTGATTTTCATGCTGAAATCTCGCGCTCGCTCGCGTCTTAGGTCTCCGCCGCAGCCCGGCGCACGCCTTTGATCAACATATCCGCGTTGTCACGATTGAAGACAATCGGAGGGCGGATTTTCAGAATGTTGGCGCTAATTCCGTCACTGCTCACAAGAATGCCGTGCCTGCGCAAGTGGTTCTTGATGGCCGCGCATCTTGCGCCGTCGGGCTGCATGCTGGCCTTATCCGTGACGATATCCACCCCGACAAAAAGCCCACGCCCGCGCACCTGACCGATGCAGTCATGCTCCTGCGCCGCCGCGCGCAGCCCTGCGATAAGGTAGCTGCCTGTCTCGTGGGCGTTTGACTGGAGGTCGTCACGTTCAATGACATCCAGCACAGCCCCCGCCGCTGCACAGGCGACCGGATTGCCACCAAATGTGCTGAAAAACTCATAGGTTTCGTTGAACCGTTCCAGAATTTCGGGAGTCGTCACCACACAGCCAATGGCGATCCCGTTGCCGATGGGTTTACCCAAGGTCACGAAATCGGGCATGATCCCATGGTTTTCAAACCCCCAGAAACGGCTCCCGCTGCGGCCAAAGCCGTTTTGCACCTCATCCGCAATGACCATGCCGCCCGCAGCGTGCACGCGCTCTGCCACGCCGCGGATATAGCCCTCCGGCACATCCAATATGCCATGCGTGCTAAACGCGGAATCCATCGTGAACGAGCCCACCTGATGCCCTGCCTCTGCCAGTTTGGCGATAGCGCGGTCCGCATCTGCGGCATAGCGCTCTGCTATGTCAGGCTCGCCGGCTTTATACCGCCCCCGCAGCACATCAGGGTTGATAATCATCTCGATATCAGGCCGCGTGACCGAGGCATGTGGGCGGCGCATCGCGCCGGGTATGCCCCAATCATTGCCTGGCGAGATTGCATCGCTTTCATTGGTGATGCCGTGATACGCACCTTCAATCGCCATGATTCCGGAGTGCCCGGTGACTACCCGCGCCATGCGCATCGCAAGATCGACCGCCTCACTTCCGGAATTGACGAAGAGACACACGCCAAGATCACCGGGCATCGTCTTGGCGAGCCGTTCGGCATAGCTCACGACCGGTTCAAAGAGATAGCGCGCGTTGGTGTTGAGCGTGGCCACCTGGCGGGTCACGGTACGGACTACATGCGGGTGGCAATGCCCGACATGGGCCACGTTATTATAGCAATCCAGATGCGGGTTCCCGTCAATATCGTAGAGCCAGACGCCCCGCCCCTTCTCGGTGTGCAGCGGTGTGTCATAGGTCAGCGGCAAAGATCGGCCCAGCACGGCGTAGCGCCGTTCGGTCAGGGCGCGCGTCCGCTCGGCGCTGTCAGGATTGCTGACGGGCGTGAGCGGTGTGTAACGCGGGAAGCGGCAGGCCGCGCGGAACCTATCGCGCACAGCATCCCGACCAGTCGTCAGAAGGCTGTCGAGAACAGGCGCATAGAGATCGTTGTAGTCCTGATTTACCGCCGAGGTGATATCATGCTCAACCCGCGTGACGCCAATCAGCAGACCAAGGGCGGCGCGCGCGATCATCAGGTCGGGAATCAGATCAATCTCATCCGCCAGCAACGGCATCGCCGCATCATACCCCGCCAACACAGCCTCGGACGCACCCAGAGTATCGGTGCGCGACGTCACCATTTCCAACGCCGCAACCGCCGCGTCCATCGCGACGGGCCCGTGCAGCACATCTCCAAAATCGACAAGCCCGGTCATCCGCGTCGGGTGTTCGGGGTCCACCAGCACGTTGGACGGGTTCACATCGTGGTGGATGATCTGAGCGCGCAGCCGCGAGAGCGCGGGCAATGTCGCACTGCGAAACCGCTCAATCTCCGCCTGCACGGCGCGGGCGAGTGTGAGGTCTTGTATTTTGGGCGCGTGGCGCTCAAACGCCTCAATCTGCCGGATGTCCCAAAAGAGGGCATGCCCGGCAGAGGGATGAAAGAAACCCGACAGCGCGGCCGTGGTCCGACCAGCAAGGGCGCCCACAGCTTCAAAGGACGCAGCCCCCAAGGCCGCATTGTCAAACTGCACACCGTCGAGCAACGTCAGACAATGGACAGTGTGCGTGTCCCCGCTGGCCGATGTCGCGCGTGTGGTCAGATCCCCATCCAGCGTCCGGCGCAACCGTGGCACCGGCAGGTCTGGCGCAGTGTCTTGAAGCCACATCAACGCACGCAGTTGCAGGTCGAGTTCCTGTGGCTTCTCCCTGACATTGGAGATTTTCAACACATGGGATGGGCCAGTCTCGGCATGCAGGGCCGTGTTCTGATCCCGCTCACCCCAAAGCGGGCGAGGTTTGCCGGTGACGCCAAATGACCGCTTTGCAATCTCTGTTACGTCTTCAGCGCTGAACAAGGGTGGGTGCGCGCCAATATACTTCTCAGCACCAACTTCAGCATCTTGGACGACGAGCCCCTGATCATCCGTCACCGTCATGGTTTAGACCTTTCTATTGCTGCCTTATGACCGTCGCCACCATGATCTGCACCAACCAGAGTGACAAGATGCGATGAGGTGCCGTTGAGGCTCGGCGTCAGCCCCAGTTTTCAGATGGCCAGCGCGCCACAGGCGACCCCCCCAACCTGTTTCATTTCTCGCCCGGCTCTGTTTTGTCGCGGTCGATGTGAGCAGGCCCATTGCGCCACCACAGATCACTGTCCGCCCCCATCTTATTCGCTGCGACACGGCTCACTCGCCATACAAGAGCACCATATCTCGGGTTTCGGGTCATGTTCTGTCAGGTCCAATGTCGGCTATAAGACGAGCGGCTTTGGCCATGATAGTTTCGCTGCGGGTCGGGAAAATAGTCGAGAGGAGGCGTGCCATCGTCTCAAGGGCCTCTTTGACCGACATGTGGGTTGGAGAATAATAGAGCCGCACCCAAATACCCTCCACCATCGTCTCTGCGGCTTGTGCAGCAATATCGGGCTCCCAGAGCGTGGGCTCAAGAAGCGCGCGGGCCTCGGTGAAGAGGCCCCGCAGCATCAGCTGCCGCTCTGCCTCGAATTCCTCAAACACCGCGTGAAGGCTGTCCAGACGGGACGCTTCGGGCCAAAAAGCGTTCCAAAGCGCCAGATCGTCACGCGACAGCAGGCGCGGGTCGATGGACGCGAAGGTCATCTCAACAATCCTGTCGACCGGATCTTCACCAGCCGTTTCAATCGCGTCGCGCCATGCCATTCGGTAGTCGTCTATCCGGTGCCGGAAGGTCTCCGCCAGGAGCGTTTCTTTGGTCTTGAAGTAAAAAACTGCCGTGCCTTGGGACAGCCCCGACGCACGCGCGACTGTCGCCAGCGTGGTGGCGGACAGGCCGTGCTCCACAATCGACTTCACCGTCGCATCAATCAGCTGCTTGCGTCGGCGGGCGACGTTCCCGGTATTGGGACCTTCCGGGCGTCCTACTCTTTTCGTTTTCAAGAATGCTACCTTTTACATCATGTCCAAGTGGTTTGACCTGACCTAAACATTTGCTTGAGTGCCTGCACAAGAATAATATTTGACTGTGCGACAAAACCCTTCCTATGCTGATGGTCAGCATTACGAGTCACCAAGTTAGCACAGAAAGACCGCAAATCAGACCAAGGAACAGGGAGACAAGTCCGATGTCCAATGAGACGATTTCTACCGATGAGGTTATCCGCAAGGCCAAAGAAGACGGTCTTTCTCGCCGCCAATTCAATAGCCTGCTGTCGGCGACCGGTGTGTCGCTGTTTTCAATGCCCTTTGCCGCCCGCACGGCGAGTGCGCAGGATGGAGAGGCGATGTATTTCACTTGGGGCGGATATGACATCCCAGAGTTGCTGGAAGAATATAACGAAAAACACGGCGCCTATCCCGATACCGCACCCTATGCGAGCAGCTCGGAAGGGCTGACCAAGGTGCAGGCAGGCTTCGTTGTCGATGTCATGCACCCTTGCAATACCAACATGGGCGAATGGATCGGCTCGGGGGTGATTCAGCCGATTGATACGTCGAAACTCAGCCATTGGGACGACATGATCCCCTCGCTTCAACGCATCGGCGAGAGGGATGGAAGCCACTACTTCGCGGCGATGGAATGGGGTCAAACGTCGATCGCCTATCGCCCTGACCTCGTTGATCTGCAAGGCGAGGAAGAAAGCTGGGGCCTTCTTTGGGATGAGCGCTATGCGGGGCGGATCGGTGTGCTTGCCAATGAGGGTGACACATGGTGGTGCGCGGCCATCTATGCCGGCGTTCCCTTCGACGAGATCGGCACGGACGAGAATATCGCGAAAGTCGCGGACCTTCTTCGCAAGCAACAGCCGATGGTGCTTACCTATTTCGACGACGTCACAACCATGGAGCAATCTCTTGCATCAGGCGAGCTTGTCGCGGCCATGACATGGAATGAGACGCCCACGCGCATGCAAAATCAGGGTGTTCCGATCAAATGGGCTGCGCCGAAAGAGGGCGCCTTGACTTGGGTTTGCGGCGCAAGCATCCACGCAGATGCACCGCGTGTCGACAAAGCGCATGACGTGATCAACTCGCTGATCAGCCCGCGTTCCGGCAATTTCATCATCGATGAATATGGCTATGGCCACTCGAACCTGAAGTCTTTTGACACGGTAAGCCCAGAGCGGCTAACCGAGCTTGGCCTTCCGAAAGATCCGGTCGAATTGCTGGAATCCGGAAAGTTCCAAACCGAAATGTCGATCGAGTTTCAAAGTAAGATCGCAAACATGTTCTCGGAGATCAAAGCCGGTTTCTGATGGCGTCTGCGAACGCGTCACATACCTCGGTTTCCAATGCTCCCTGCGCCTCATCCACGCGCGGCGGAGGGAGCAATGCGACAGTCTGATTTTGGACAAAGGGGGCTCCATGCCAATTCCGGTTTTACAAAACACGGCCGATCCGGCCGACGTGGTTGCGACACTGATGCGCGAGGGCGCGGTGGTTGTCGAAAACCTGGTCGACGCCGAGACGGTCGATGCAGTCTGCCAAGAGCTGCGGCCCGAACTTGACGCCAAGGGCCTCGACCAGCAAGGCGCCTTCAACGGCGCGCTGACCAACCGGATCAGCAACGTGCTGGCCGTCTCCCCCAAGGCGGCCGCCTTGCTGGACCACGATATGGTCGTGTCGGTCGCCAACGAAGTTCTGCTGCCCTATTGCGCCAATTACCGCATCAGCAGCATGACGGCGATTGAGGTGCTCCCCGGTGAGGCGGCGCAGGCCTTGCACCGCGATGACACGCCCTACCCGATCGATATTGCGGGCATGGAGCTGCAAATCGGTGTCATGTGGTCGCTGAACGATTTTACGCCCGAGAATGGCGGCACGCGGATCGTGACCGGCAGCCACAAGTTGCTTCGCTCTTGGCATCTCCCTGATTTGAAAAACTGGGACGCCGCCGCGATGCCAAAGGGCTCGGCCCTCTTCTATCTTGGCTCAACCTGGCATGGTGCGGGCGCGAATGAGACCGATGGGCGACGCATGGGGTTGATAAATGTCTATTCGCTGGGCTGGCTGCGCCAAGAGGTGAACCAATACCTGACACACCCACCTGAAATCGCCGCCAAGTTCGCGCCGCGTTTGCGTGCGCTTCTGGGCTACACGACCCATAGCAACGGCGACGATCAGCTCGGGCATCTACGCGGCGGTTGCGCGGCATGGGTGAAGGACCCGCCTGAGGACCCACGCTACAAGGGGCGAAACGCGGTAGGAACCGCTGAGGATGCCGCTGCACAATCTGGCCTGTGAGCAGACGCTCGGGCGCAAATGACGCGATAAGCCATAAATGAAACTGAACGACCCTACGGCCAGGAAAGGGCAAAACCGTGCCTTCTGAGACAGATGTTATCATCATCGGAGCCGGCGCTGCCGGGTTGTCGGCGGCCAAGGCGCTCGACCACGCGGGCCTGTCCTATCAGGTGTTCGAAGCGGCACCGCGCATCGGCGGGCGTGCTGCGTCCGAAGAGATCGCTCCCGGCGAGTGGTTCGATCGCGGTTGTTCGTGGCTCATGAACGGTGAGGAGAATCCCTTCACAGCCATCGCCCGCGATATGGGCATCGAACTGGCCACTGATATAAGGGATCGCTTCAAACTCGAAAGCCTCCGCTTCGTGCGTGATGGCGCGCATCTGTCCGAAGCAGGCCGCAGAAGTTGCGTGGACTTCTACAACGCCTCCAACGCGGCCATTACTGCCGCAGCCGAGCAAGGCCGGGATGTGGCCCTGAGTGAGGTTATCGATGTCAAGGATGACTTCGCCCAGCCCTTCCTGACCTCCGTTGATACGTCATGGGGCAAGTCGGTCACGCAAGTGTCCACGCGCGACCATGCAAGCAGTGTCGGAGATCTGGGGTATCAGGCGCGGCGAGGTTACGGCAACCTCGTCGCGGCGTGGGGCGCGGATGTGCCCGTGTCCTTGGCAACACAGGTAAAGCGTGTCGACTGGTCAAAAAGCCCAATCACTGTCGAGACCAATAAAGGGGCGATCACGGCGAAAACCATTCTCGTGACGGTCTCAACGGGGGTGCTCGCCTCGCAGGCGATTGCGTTCCACCCGGCCCTTCCCGATTGGAAAGAAGACGCGCTCCATAATCTGCCGATGGGCACGGAAAACAAGATCGGCATTCACTTTGACCGCGATGTTTTTGGCGATGACGGGCGCGCCTATTACACCGCGTGGTCCCATGTGGGTGGTGCTGCGAAAGTCGATGCCAGCGTGATGGGCCTGAACACGGCAGTGGTTCTCGTCGGGGGCGAGCGGGGACTCGCGCTTGAGAGGGAGGGCCCGCGCGCGTTTGAAAGCTTCGCGATGGACCGGGTGATAGATATCTTTGGCAGCGGGATCCGCAAACACGCTAAACGCACTCTCAGCACGGCTTGGAAAAGCGATCCGTGGGTCCAGGGCTCCTGGGCCTGCGCAAAACCGGGTCAGGCGCATCAACGCACCCACCTTGCATGCCCCGTGGGCGAGCGGCTGTTCTTCGCGGGTGAGGCGACAATGATCGGCTCGCAAGGAAGCTGCCACGGCGCATACCAATCCGGCGTGCGCGCCGCACAAGAGATTGCCGTCGCCCTCCACCGCGCTGATGCCAAAGCCCCCGTTCAATGATCAAAATGGGCGCCGATAAGAGCCATGCGGCGCCCCTCCACCATAGAGGAGGCGGTTTCGCATGACCTATAAAACCGCGCCTGATACGGACAACACCAGCAACGACAGGCTGCGCAAAGGGTGGTTCCGCGCCTCGCGAGACACACGGCGCGGACTGATCCTGCTATCTCCAACGATGATCTTGCTTCTGCTGGCACTGGCCCTGCCAATCATGGTGCTGATCATGCTCAGTTTCTGGACGCAGACCGGCATGCAGCCCGAGCCCGATTTCACCACGGCCAATTATCGCGCGTTCTTCGACAGGCCCATCTTCGCGGCCTTGTTGATAAACTCGATCGAGAATTCAGCCATGGTCGCGGCGCTCACCGTGATCCTTGCCTATCCCGCAGCCTATTTCGTGGCCTTCCGCGTCAAGCGGCGCAAAATCATCTGGCTTATCCTCATCACGCTGCCATTCTGGACAAGCTACCTTCTGAGGATCTTCGCTTGGAAGGTGATCCTCGGCTTCAACGGCGTCATCAATTCCGGGCTCATCTCCATCGCTTTCATCGATGAGCCTTTGACATTTTTGCTCAACAACCGGCAAGCCGTCATCATCACCCTGGCCCATGCGTGGGCCGCTTTTGCCATCCTGCCGATCTATGTCTCACTGGAGAAGATCGACCGATCCTTGCTTGAGGCCGCCGCCGACTTGGGCGAAAGCCCGTTCTGGCGCTTTATGCGGGTGACGCTTCCCCTCTCTCTGCCTGGCGTGATCGCGGCGGCCCTTTTGGTCTTTATCCCCACCGTAGGCGATTATGTGGCCCCCCTTCTGGTGGGCGGAAATAACGGGCTGATGATCGGTAACCTCGTGCAGACCCAGTTTGGCCGGGGCAACAACTGGCCCATGGGGGCCGCTATCTCGGTGATCTCCATGCTGACGATCACGGGCATCGTCTGCGGCTTTCTCTTGCTGGTCTACCAACTGAAAAAGAGGCTGGCGTGATGTTTTCGAAACGAAAAATGCCGTTCTCACTCCTCGGCGCCTATACGCTGCTCTATCTGGCAATTCTCTATAT
>JBASXE010000079.1:0-1900 GCA_049276875.1 Roseovarius sp.
GCTCGGGGGTGCTCTGGCATGACCCTCCAGACGCTCATCCTGCGATATGCCGCCTTTGCTGTTGTAGCGACCATCGCCAACCTCGCCACCCAGCGGTTTGTCTTGCAGTTCGGCGAAACTGCCGGCCACTTCGCCGGGGCTGTTGGCGCAGGCACCATCGTCGGCTTGGTGATCAAGTATGTGCTCGACAAGCGCTGGATCTTCTACGACGTCGAGACCGGAGTGAAGAACCACGGTCGGAAGTTCTCTCTCTACACGGCCATGGGGCTGGTCACGACGGCGATCTTCTGGGGCGCGGAAACAACGTTCTGGCTGATCTGGCATACCGACATGATGCGCGAACTAGGGGCGATCCTGGGGCTCTCGGTCGGCTATGTCGTGAAGTACAACCTCGATCGGCGCTTTGTATTCACCGACCGGCAACTGGCGGCATCGGCATGAAGCTGTCAGGATGGGGGCGATATCCGGTGCTGGAGGCGCGGGTGCATCGACCGCGCACTATGGAAGCGCTGCAGCAACTGGTCGCCTCTGAGCCAAGCCTGATTGCCCGAGGCAATGGGCGTGCCTATGGCGATAGCGCCATCAACACGTGCGCCACCGTTGAGACGCGGCACCTCAATCGGATGATCGCCTTCGACCCTGCTTCTGGTCAGCTGATTTCAGAAGCAGGCGTTCTGCTTGGCGACATCATCGCTGCCTTTACGGCCCGGGGCTGGTTCCCTATGGTCACGCCGGGGACGAAGTTCGTGACGCTTGGCGGTGCAATTGCGGCGGACGTCCATGGAAAAAACCACCATCGGGACGGAAGCTTCCGCAGCTGCGTAGACTGGATCGAAGTCATGGGGCCTGATGGACAAGTCCGGCGATGTTCCCCGCAAGACGATGCAGGTCTTTTCGACCACACGCTGGGCGGCATGGGTTTGACTGGCATCATCCTGCGGGCCGCCATCCGTCTCAGGCCAGTGGAGAGCGCCTGGATCCGCCAGACCACCATTGTGACTCCCAACCTCCAAGCTGCCATGGCTGCGTTCGAGGCCGCGCAGGACGCGACCTATTCGGTGGCTTGGATCGATTGCCTTGGGACCGGCGGCAATCTCGGCCGCTCCCTTGTGATGCTCGGAGAGCACGCAGCCCGCGCGGATCTGTCCCCAAAGCAGGCTCGGGCACCGTTCCAGGTCAAGTCCAAGCGCAAAGTCAGCGTGCCAATGGACTTCCCGGCATTCACGCTGAACAGCCTGACAGTGCGGGCTTTCAACGCCCTCTACTACTGGGCTGGCGCAAGGAAGACCGGCACTCAGTTGGTGGATTGGGACAGCTATTTCTATCCGCTCGATGCGATCCTCGGGTGGAACAGGATCTATGGGCGTAAAGGCTTCGCGCAATTCCAGTGCGCTTTGCCACTGGACCGTTCCGAAGCCGGACTTACGGCCCTGCTCTCTGAGATCGCGAAGGCCGGATCCGGGTCCTTTCTGGCCGTGCTCAAGCGCTTCGGCAAACAGAAGAGCGCTTTCTCCTTCCCTATGGAAGGTTATACGCTGGCGCTCGATTTCCCCGTCACGTCCAAGACCCTGGCGCTTTTGGACCGGCTGGACCAGATCACACTCGCGCACGGCGGCCGCTTCTACCTCGCGAAGGACAGTCGCATGACCAGCGCGACACTCCGCGCGGCAGACCCCCGAGCCGCAGATTTTCAAGCCCATCGCGACAGCAACGGTTTCACCAGCCGGTTCAAGTCGGCCCAATCAGAAAGGCTGGCCCTGTGACAAAGCCCCTCGTCCTCATCCTTGGTGCCCGATCCGACATCGGCAAAGCGGTGGCGCACAAGTTTGCAGCCCTCGGTCACCCTGTTCAGCTGGCTGCGCGCAATGCGTCGAACCTTGAAGCCGTCCAAACCGACATG
>JBASXE010000080.1:0-2828 GCA_049276875.1 Roseovarius sp.
AAACCAAGGCGCCGACCAAGAATAGCGTCATGGAATACCTTCATCCATCCATCGAGAAACTCATCGCCACAGCCCCTACAAGTGCCGTTGCAGCCGCTATCGGGCGTGATGTGTGCCTTACCGACCAACTTGAACCCTTCGCGGGCGCCCGGCTGTCTGTGTACGTGCAGGATCAGTCCAGAAGCCTGATCATCGGTCGTTGGGATGACTGCGCAGAGGCCGTGCTGGACATGCTCCATGCCAATCAGGCCAGCGGGCTTTTGTTCTTCAAGGGCGGCCCTCAGGGACGCGAGATTGCCTTCTTAGACCTGTGCCGCGAGAAGAGGTGGCATTTCGAACGAGCGATGATCCTGCGCAGCGACAGCGCCTTCCACCATGGGGAGGCGTACATCATTCCGTGGATGAGCCTGACAGAGGCCGACGGCATCGCATATCAGTTCGGCATGCCCGCGTTCGTTCACATGGAGCGAGGACTGCCGGTGAGGCTGGTGACCGCCGGATGAGCGGAAGACAGCGTCAGGTGAACCTATGGGCGATTTGGGGGGTACCACCCGTGGGGTCCAAGCGGAGCGCCACCTGAGGGACAGGGGGCTGCCCATAACGCGAAATTAATGCCCGATTTAGCGGGCATCTCGTGTTTCGCGCAGGCCACCCTACCCAGAAGGCAACATGGCCCCCGGATCGGCTGATAATTAGCCCCAATCGAGATATCCCAGTTTTGGTCGGCATCACGCCATCGTTCGAGCGGAATACCATGTAAGTCACACCGCAGGAGATGACGCCATTTCGCCCCCTCCCCCCGGGTGGGGTCTCGAAGGGGTGCTGTAAAAAAGAAATGGGGGGCGGCTACTGATTCCGTTTCTACTGGAAGTCGCCGGTTCATTTCCGGATTTTGTAACCCACTTGAAACCCAGCAATGAAAACCAAGCCTGAGAAATCATGTAAGTCATTGATTTTATGGCGACCCCTGAAGGAATCGAACCCTCAACCTGCTGATTATAAGTTAGTCGCTCTAATGACAACATAGGACCACATACGGCACATTATGATCCAATTTTCTAAATAAAATAGCAATAATGCGTTTGCTTTCTGTCCATGCGATACATACTGTCTCTCTGCAGCACGCACAAATTGTTTCCCCTGTGTTTCCCCAAATGACCACCAAGATCAAGTTCACGGACGTCTGGCTTCAGAAGCTTCCTCTGCCAAGTGGCGCTGAGGCGCACTACGGCGATGCATCATGTCCGGGCTTGAGCCTGAAGCATACCGCGAATGGTGTGAAATCGTTTCGCTTCGCCTTTCGACTTGGCAAACGCACCGGCACGATCACGCTTGGCAAGTATCCCGATATGACCCTCAGGGCAGCAAGGGATGAGGCCACTAAGTTGCGGGGGCTTGTGGCAACAGGCGTCGACCCGCGGCTGCTTAAGAAGGAAAAGCTTGAAAAGGCGGACCTTACTGTCGCGGCTATGATCGATACTTTCGTGGAGAAGTATGCACGACCCAAAAACAAGAGCTGGAAACAGGCAGAGGCCAACCTTCGCCTATATCTCGCCCCAACTCTAGGCACGCGTGCGATAGATGACGTTCGACGCGCTGACATCCACGCAATTCTCGACGATCTGATGGCACAGGAGAAGGGTACGACTGCCAATCGCGCGTTGGCACATATTAAGAAGTACTTCGGTTGGCTCGTTGAGCGCGACCTGCTGGAACACTCGCCCGCGGATAGGATCAAGCGTCCTTATAGTGAGAAGCCGAGAGACCGGTATCTAACGGACGATGAGCTGCGCGCTATCTGGCGGGCCTCCGAGGCACTCAGCGCGTCCTACAGGGCTTGGCTAAGGCTTTCCATTCTTCTCGGGCAGCGCGAAAAAGAAACAGCATCAATGACCCGCTCTCAGATCATTGATGACGGTTGGCGATTGACCACGAAGGACGCCAAGAACAAGCGAGAGCATCTCGTCCCGCTCTCACGTCAGGCACGGGCAATTGTCGACCAGCTACTCAAGACTGAAGGAGAATTTCTGCTCAAGTCAGGCCGCATTGGGGACAGCCCGATCAACGGCTTTTCGAAGGCGAAGGAGCAGATAGACAAGCTCTCTGGCGTGACCGATTGGAAGTTTCACGACCTGCGGGCGGCAGTCATCTCAAACTTGGGGCGGCTGAAATATGATCGACCCTTGGTGATGAAGATTGTCAATCACAAGGACAGCGGCGTGACAGCAGGCTATGACCGCTATGCCTACCTCGACGAAAAGCGCGCAGCGCTTCAAGCATGGGCGGACTTCCTCGATGAAATCGTCAAATAAAGCGGGTGCTAGCGGCGACAAGCTGCCGTATGGCAAAGCCGCTCAGCTGTTCGCCACCAAGGTGGGGTGGCTCGATCGACGGCTGAACGGAACTATCGCGGTCAAAACGGAAGACCTGCAGCGCTGGGACGCCATACTAGACGACCTTATCGCTGTGGCTGACGAGGACTATGCGAGATGTTCATCTGACGAACAGCGATTGTCCGTGATGGCCGTCATCGCGTCTGCGTTCGCAATACGAACTGGCCTCAAGGGGCAGAGGTCTATGCTACTATCGCAATTGTCAGACTTTCTAACCAACGCAGCTGCCGGTAGACCAACCGCCCTTCGCCTGCCCGATAAGCTCGGCGGCGGTGCAAAGCGCATCAATGACCTACAAACGGAAATCTTCTATGCGGTTCTGTATGCCGGGTATCCAGAGGATCGCAAAACCATCAATGAAACCGCCAGAAAAATCTTGAAGCTCTCGTCAGACCAGCTTCGATCCAAGCGACGGGACCTACGGGACGCACGCGA
>JBASXE010000081.1:0-2549 GCA_049276875.1 Roseovarius sp.
GCACGAAGGTCTATCAGAAGGTTCAAAATCTGCGATTGCACAGACACGTCCAGCGCCGAAGTAGGTTCGTCGCAGATGATGATTTCAGGGCGCAAAACTAGCGCACGCGCTATCGCAACTCTTTGACGCTGTCCGCCAGAAAGCTGGCTAGGATAGTTGTCATAGAAACGCGGTGGAAGCCCAACGAGATCCATGATCTCTCCAACGGTTTTGCGGATTTCCGTCGCTGATCCCTGACGGTGAACGCGCAGTGGAAGCGATATGATACTTCCAATTGTCTTGCGTGGATTGAGCGAGGAATAAGGGTCCTGAAACACGGCCTGCATCTGCCGCGTGCGCTCTTTGCGGGTGCGCGCGGTGGCGCCAGATCCACCTCGGATGATCTCTCCGGAACTGACAGGCAGCGTGCCGAGCAACATCTTTGCCAGCGTAGTCTTGCCACAACCGGATTCGCCAACTAATGCCAGTACATCACCGGGCATCAATTTCAGTGAGACACCGCGCACAGCCTGCAGCAGCTTTTTCGGGGCAAAGAAACCGTCCCGCACCGCAAAACTGCGCGTGACCTCTTGCAGTTCAAGAAGAGCTTTGGTGGTCATTCGGTTTCCTCCATCGTGACGGCAAGTGATTGCGCGCCGCCGATCGGGTGCAGACATCTGACGGATTGATTTGCGGAGTTTGGTGTTAGCTCAAGCTTTCCGGATCGGCATTCTGTGATGGCATAGGCGCAGCGAGGCGCAAACGCACAGCCTTCCAGCGCGCCCATCAGTGAAGGTATCGTCCCCGGTATCGACCCCAAATGCGCGCCCGGTTTGGTTTTGCCTGGAATCGGGATGCAGTCTATCAGACCACGCGTATAGGGATGTTGGGGACGGGCAAACAGATCGGCAGTCGGTGCTGTTTCGACAAGCTGGCCGCCGTACATGACTGCCACATCGTCGGCAATTCGCGACACGACTCCAAGGTCATGCGTGATGAAGATCATCGTCATGCCCAACTCGCGCTGAAGTGATGAAAGCAAATGCAGTATTTGCGCCTGAATGCTGACATCCAAGGCCGTGGTCGGTTCATCCGCGATGATGAACTCTGGCTCGCACATTAGCATCATGGCGATCATCACGCGCTGGCGAAGACCGCCAGAGAGTTGATGCGGGAATTGGTCAATCCGGGTGGCCGCCGCAGGGATACCTACTTTTTGCAGCCAGAAAGCCGCCTTTTCAAACGCCAGTTTTCGAGATGCGCCTCGGTGCCGGGTTAGCATTTCGGCCATTTGTTCCCCAATGGTCAGGCTGGGGTTGAGCGAGGTCATCGGCTCTTGAAAAATCATCGCCATACGGCTGCCACGCACATCGGCCATGGCGCGGGGCCCAAGCGCCATCAGCTCGGTACCGCCAAGCTCCAAGCGCGCTGCCCGGCGTGTCGCGGACCCCGGTAACAGCCCCATCAACCCAAGTGAGGTTATGGATTTTCCCGACCCGGACTCCCCGACAATACACAAGGTCTTGCCACGCTCGACGGTAAAGCTGACATCGCGCACGGCGTGAATTGTGCCGCGTGCGGTGGTGATATCGATGGACAGTCCCTCGACGTTGACAAACGGATCGACGGTCATCAGCATCACCTCTTTTCAGGCGCGGTTACATCGCGCATGCCATCACCAAGCAGGTTTATCGCCAGCACCACCACCAACAGCGCCACGCCAGGGATCATCACCAGCCAAGGCTTAAAGAACAAATGCTGTTTGCCCTCGGCAATCATGATGCCCCAGGACGGTGTCGGTGGTTGGACCCCGACACCCAGGAAAGAAAGCGCCGCCTCGATCAGAATGGCGGATGCCATGGTCAGCGTCAGCACAACGATGATCTGGTTCAGTACATTCGGAAGAACTTCCGTCAACAAAATCCGAAAGGTGGAGCAGCCAACGGTTTCGGCAGCGGTGATATAGTCCATGCCACGGATCTGCATTGTCGTCGCCCTTGTCACTACGGCAAACTGATGCCAAAGCAAAAGTCCCAGAACAAGGATGACGATCTGCAATGACCCGCCAACAAGCTGCACGACTGCCAGGGCTACAAGGATCGTTGGGATCGACAGCTTGACCGTCACAAGGAACATCACGACTGAGTCCGTGCGCCCGCCAAAATACCCGGCAAGAACACCCAGAAACGTACCGATACTGCCTGAGATCAACGCCGTGGTGAATCCGATCAGCAGCGACACCCGAGCGCCATAAAGCAAGCGGGCAAGGTAGTCGCGCCCCAGATGATCGGTGCCCAAGACATGATCGGCACTCCCCCGCTCCATCCAGAACGGTGGCTGCAGACGCCCGGACAAAGATTGCTGGAGCGGGTCATATTGCGTGATGAAGGGAGCAAAAACTGCCGCCAGAACCACGACCACCAGTATCAAACCGCCGATCATCACACCTTTGTGGTGCAGCATCCGCCCGGCCAGCAATCGCCATGGCCCAGCTTCGCGTTTCGGGATTTCGAAGCTCTCGCTGACATCACTCATCTCACAAAATCCTTATGCGCGGGTCGATATATGCA
>JBASXE010000082.1:0-3069 GCA_049276875.1 Roseovarius sp.
GGTGTCACAGTTTGGCGTTGGTTGCTCGATGTTCCGCCTGCGCCCTTTTACGCTCAGTTCCTCAAGTTTTCCGGCAATTGCGACCGAAAGCAGCATTACGAGGTGCACTGGCCCAGCCATGCAATCATAAAGGCTGTCTTTGCACCCGCAGGCTCCGGCGGCGAAGACAAGCCCTTACACCCCGATACTTTTGTGATGGACAGCTACAATTTCATGACCCCAGTATCTTCCACCGAGACCCGCTATTACTGGTTTCAGATGCGAAATTTTGCCCCCGACGATGCCGAGGTATCGGCTCGCTTCGCAAACTCTGTGCGCGGTGCATTCGAAGAGGATCGTGTGGTACTGGAAGCGGTTCAGCGTGGCATGGATGAGATGCACACTCCTAACCTTGATCTTGCCATTGACCTGGGCCCTCTAAGATTCCGCGTCCGCCTACGAAATTTGATCGAGGCCGAATTGCCCTATTCGGCACCGCAATCTGCCAATGCGGCAGTTGGATAGGACGCAGATCGACCACTGTAGATATAGCCAAAGGGAAGGTGAAATAGTGCTTTGGTAGTCGCGCGTCGATGCTGCGAAAAAGGACCAAAGCAATGCGAATAGCGTGATTTGAACTTTGTCAGAACGGGTTGTATTGAGCGGGGCAGGGCAGTTACGAAGTCATCTTCCGATGACCAAAAATTGCCATGCAAGTATTTCAAGATCTCACCTGCAATCATCTGGTTTGGATGCGTCCACCCGACAGCTTAATGACGCGGTTTGCGTAGGTCCTTACGGCAAAACGTAGCCTGAGCAGGTTGTTGGGCCATCCCGTAATAGTTTCTGGTTGCGCAAGTCCTGCGCTATGGCAGGGGCCGCAAGGGTGCTTGTAGCGGCGCCAAGGACAGATTTCGTTGGAAAGTTGATGGATGTATTTGCAGCAAAATATCCACCAAGGTCCGAACCAGACACTCAGTTTCCAAGCAATTTTTGGCACCTAAAACAGCGCCGCAGGCAGCCAGGTCGCTAGGGCAGGCAAAGCCCAAACCAGCAACACGCCCAATGCCTGCAAGCCAATGAAGGGCACTACGCCTTTGTAGATGTGCCCGGTCGTGATTTCAGGCGGTGCGGCGGCACGCAGATAAAACAGGGAGAAGCCGAAAGGTGGAGTCAGGAAACTGGTTTGCAGGTTGATTGCCAAAAGAACACCTAGCCAGATCGGATCATGCCCCATTAGGATCAGAGACGGCGCCACGAGCGGCAGCACGATCACCGAGATCTCGACAAAATCGAGGAAGAAGCCGAGCACGAAGACGAAGAGCATCACGAACAGAAGGGCACCCGTTGGCCCGCCGGGCAGGTTCTCGAGTAGGTGGGCGACCCGCTCTTCTCCGCCGAGGCCAATGAAGACCAGCGAGAAGAACCCGGCAGCCAGGATCGTGGCGAAGATCATCGCGGTCATCGTCAGGGTGGAGGACAGTGCGTCGTGGATGATCCGCTCGCGGATGGAAGCCCGCAGCGCGAGGCCCACAGCGACAAGGCCGATGAGCGCCAGAACGGTGTAGAAGCCGCCCATCATCCATTCCATTGCGCCGTTGTCGGTGCGTTGCAAGCGGACCGGAAAGGCGCCGGCCATCAGCCCCAGAACGATCATCGCGGCAGCGCCAATCAGGATCAGGCGCGGATTGATGCCGATCTTGCGCCCAGCCATTAGCAATGCTCCGATGGCGCCAACGGATGCGGCCTCGGTTGGGGTGGCGATACCACCAAGGATAGCCCCAAGAACTGCGAAGATCAGCAAGACCGGCGGTACGATTGCGGCTAGCACTTCGTGGCGGTCAGGCCGAGCAAGGCCGATGTCGGCCGGGGGCATGTCCTGCGGACGTAAGGCGCCGCGTGTCAGAACATATGCGAGGTAGAGCGTGACCAACAGCAATCCCGGAACGAGCGCCGCAGCAAAAAATTGGCCCACAGATAAAGCTTCGACCGAGAACCTGCCCTGCTCGTATTGCGCTTGTTGGTAGGCGTTCGACATAACATCCGCGAGGATGATCAGCAGCGTTGAGGGCGGGATGATCTGCCCCAGCGTGCCCGCGGTGCAGACGATCCCCGAGGCGACCGCGGGGTTGTAGCCCGCGCGCAGCATGCTGGGCAGCGCGATCATGCCCATGGCGACGACCGTAGCACCGACAATGCCGGTTGAGGCCGCCAGCAGCGCACCGACCAGAATAACAGAGATGCCAAGCCCACCACGTAACTGGCCAAAACTGCGGCCCATCGTGTCCAGCAGTTCCTCGGCGATCTTGCTTTTTTCGAGTATGGCACCCATCAGAACAAAAACCGGAATAGCAATCAGGACGGTGTTGGAAAGAAGGCCAAAGGCTCTTTGACCCAGTGCCCCTAACAACGAGATGTCCATCACCCCCAGCACCCAGCCTAAATAGGCGAAGATCACCGCGACCCCTGCGATACTAAACGACACCGGGAACCCAGACAGCACTGCCACCATCAAAGCACCGAACATGATCAGGTCGAGATATTCGGTCATGCTTTTGCCCTTTCATGGAGCAGGCGCACCAGCAGCGAAACCGACTGCAGAAGGATCAGGATGCAAAAGGCCGGGATCAGGGATTTGAGCAAGAAGACCGCCTCGATCCCGCCGACCGAAATCGGGCCTTCGAGGATCTTCCAGGAATTGCGCACCGATGGCCACGACCAATAAAGGAGCGTCAGCATCGACGGGATCAGCAAAAAGACATGACCGAAGATGTCGATCTGCCGTCGAGAGGCATCGCTGACCTTGGCATAGAAGACATCCACGCGGACATGCTTGTCCACTAAGAGCGTGTACCCCGCCCCCAGCATGAACAGCGTGGCATGCATGTAAAGCACGCTTTCCTGCGCCGCGATGGAGTTGTAGCCGAAGACATAGCGCCCGATGACGATGCAGAACTGCACCAGCACCATGACCAATGCGAGCCATTTGACCACGCGGGCCACCGCGGCGTTCATCCGGTCGATTGCGGTCGCGATACCAAGCATCATCAGACCCCCGTTCATAAAAGCGGTGTGCGACCGGGGTCGCAC
>JBASXE010000083.1:0-2708 GCA_049276875.1 Roseovarius sp.
TGATCCTGTCTGGCCGTCATCAAGGCTATCCGGGATGTCGTCCTCAAAGGCTACCGCCCCGGCCGCGCCGCGTTTGCAGACCAATGTCGCGCCTGAAACCGCGCGAACCGCGCGAAGCGCTTCAATCGTGTTGGTCGACCCGCCGGCGATGTGGAACTCCTCTTCGGTCCCGACTATCAGATCGAACAGGTGCAGCGTGGATTGCAGCTTGGCCGTCACGGCCGCGCTTTCGACAAAGCGGCTTTCACCAGCGCCATGCCCTGCAACGCCCCAAAGGTTCGGGCGATAGTCGATGTCGAGCGCGGTCTGCCTGTCATTAGCGCGCGCGATCTCCAGCGCCTTCAGCGTCGCCGCTTCCACCTGGGGGTGGCTCAGATGCGTGCCGGTCGCCACGACGGCGCGGGCGCGCTGGATGAAACCGGGATCGATATCGTCCACCGTCAGCCCCATATCCGCGCAATTTTCGCGGTAGAAGATCAGTGGAAACTGTTCCTGATCTCGGATACCCAGCAAAACAAGGGCAGTCAGCCGCTCAGGGTCGGTCTTGACGCCCTCGGTGTTCACCCCCTCGCGCTGCAACTCCTCGCGGATGAAGCGCCCCATGTGTTCGTCGCCAACGCCAGTTATCACCGCTGACTTGAGCCCCAGCCGCGCCGTGCCGCAGGCGATGTTAGTGGGCGAGCCGCCAATATACTTATCGAAAGACCCCATGTCCTCAAGACGGCCCCCGATTTGCTGACCGTAGAGGTCGACCGAACTTCGGCCAATTGCTATGAGATCCAGATTGGGATCCATTTGCATCATCCTACTTGCATCAACCTTTGTTTCATTTCACAGAGATAGTTAGAGAGTTAGCTCCTGCTCAGATTCCTACGAAAATGGCTTTAAAGGAATCAAAGTCAGAGCAGGCAGAATCTTGAAGAGCGCATAAAAATTGATCTATAAATATTCTAATATATTCCAATTCAGATATGTTCGCCACATTTTCACAGATCTAAGAGAGGAATAAATGCTCACTGGCCATTACATTTTCAATTTTGCTCAAGGATAACGCAATTCCTTTATAGATCGGGCAAGCACACCCACGATCTGCTCTCATTCGATCTTTGACAAGCTTCCACAAATTCCAAGCTCCGAATTGCATATTCAGGACCCGGCCATAAGGATAGGTGGGTCTTAAAGGGCTGACCGGCCAAGTGTGCAGCTACAGACGCTCCAAACGACGCATAGATATTTGCGAAGGCTTCACGAAAACCTTCAGGATGTGGACGTGGGCTGCGCATCCAAGTGAGGACCTCGGGGGCTAGATCATCCGCACCTCGATGCAGACGGCGTTCTGCGGCGCCGGGCTGATAATGGACTACGGACATTGGCTCCTGCTGTCGCCAGATCAGGCCTCCCTTGGCACCATATACCTCGATATCCAAGATCTGCGGCGCGCCGGTGGCTGCTTTTGTTGCAATAATGCTTGCTCTTGCCCCGTTCTTTAGCATGCCAAATATCATTACCGTGTCATCGAACGACCTACCAGGAAATGAGGGGCCTAGATCTGAAACTAGTGTCACAAATTCTGATCCGACCACAAAATCTAACAGCTGATGGGCGTGCGTGCCTACGTCAAGTAACAGGTTGCTTCTTCCTCCCAACGCAGGATCCAGACGCCAACGCAGCGCGGCATTATACGTCTCACTGTCTATATCAGGGGCTCCAAGATTGCCCTGAGCATACCGAACTTGCACCTGATGCACTTCTCCGATCGCTCCGCTGCGCACCATTTCCCGCATCTGAAGCACCATAGGATATCCACTGTAGTTGTGGGTGATGCACAACAAACGATTTTGTGCCTTTGCACGAGAAACAATTTCCATTGCATCGGCCAACGAATTGGCAAGGGGCTTTTCGCAAATGACATGATACCCAGCATCGAGGCTTGCCAGACAAGCTCTGGTATGAATGTGGTTAGGCGCCATAATAGCGACGATGTCCGGCCTGTCTTCAAAAGATGCTTCTTCTGTTAACAATGTATCGAGGTCGGGATAACAACGTTCAATATTTAGTGATTTGCCTTCAAAAATTGCACGCTGCGGGTCTGACGAAACAACCCCCGCAACGATACAAAAGGCGTCGTCAAACCGCATAGCAAGCCTATGGGTGGCACCGATCTGTGAATTACTGCCGCCACCAATAACGGCCACGCGCAACCTATGACCAATGCTTCCCGTGATAACGTCAAGCACCGAAGATTTCCCTGAACTTTTCTACGCAAAGCCGAAATCCATCCTCGAAACTGCCGTTGCCAGGATGATAAACGCTTTCAAACGATATCACGCCATCATAACCGTCATTATGCAGAGCATCTGCCAACGGCTTAAACTGGTTGGCCAACTCGCCTTCGCCCATTCGACGGACTTCCAAGGTCGCGCGCGGCGTGTCGACTCTTACATCCTTTATGTGCACATGCCCCAGATATCCGTCCTTTACTGCGTCATAGCCATCGGGCCAGGCAGCTTCATGGCACCAGCAGTTATTTGCTGGATCCCAAAGCACCTTGAGTACGTCCTTGGCGCCCAAATCGTCGATCAGCTTGCGTCCAGTGAAGTTGGAATTAACCATGGTGCCGTTACCTGTTTCTACTACCAGTGTTACCCCAGCATCACGTGCTACGTCGCAAGCTGGGGCGATCAGAGGTAGCATAGCGTCCCATGCCC
>JBASXE010000084.1:0-1901 GCA_049276875.1 Roseovarius sp.
ATGCTGGTGTTCGTGATCGCGGCCGCGCCGTTCGTGGCTCTCGGCCCACGTGCGATCGCCGGGCATATCCCGGACAGCTGGGACAGCATCCTGCGATTTGGCTACTATCCCATGCTCGCGATCGGGCTGCTGGTGGCGGTAACCATCCTCTACCGGGTTTCGCTGCCGGAGCCGCTGCCCACCCATCGGTTGGTGTGGGGTGCGTTACTGGCCACCACCGTGTTCGTCGTCGCGACCGCAGGGCTGCGAGTGTATTTGCAGTACATCACCCGCACCGGCTACACCTACGGTGCACTGGCCACCCCGATCGCGTTCCTGCTCTTCGCGTTCTTCCTCGGGTTCGCGGTCATGATCGGCGCCGAACTCAACGCCGCCATCGAGGAGGAGTGGCCGGCTCCCGAACCGCACTGGCGGCGGTGGCGTGCCCGGCGACAGCGGAAATCTCAGTCCGGCAAGACCGCCGATGGCACCGCGAAGGGATCTGCCGAACCGCACACGCAGCCGGTCGCGGTCAGCCCTTCTTGAGCGACGCGTAAATCCGCTTACATTCCGGGCACACCGGCGAACCGGGCTTGGCCGCCCGCGTTACCGGGAAGACTTCGCCGCACAGCGCCACCACGTGGGTCCCCATGACCGCGCTTTCGGCAATGCTGTCCTTCTTGACGTAGTGGAAGTGCTTGGGTCTGTCGCCGTCGTCACCGTCATCGACGCGTTCGTCGCTGTCGGGGCGCTCGATCGTATCGGTCTGCATGAGGCCATTGTGCCCGTAAACATCCGGTCGCGGTACGCCAGACCCGGTAAGACTGATGTAAGGAAACTTCCACGGTTGACCACGCCCGGATGTGGAACAGTAAGAACCATGGAGCGCGAGTTGGGTTTCGACGACGACGGTCGCCCCGTGCTGATCACTCGGGCCGAGTATTCCTATGAGGAACAGCACCGCGCCCGAGTCCGAAAATATCTGAAGATCATGTCCTGGCGTATCCCCGCATTCATCGCTGCGGCCGTCGCCTACGGAATCTGGCACAACGGCCTGCTGTCTCTGGCCATCCTCGCCGCGTCGATCCCACTGCCCTGGGTGGCAGTACTGATCGCCAACGACCGCCCCCCGCGGCGGGCCGAGGAGCCGCGGCGATTTCCCGATGCACCGCAGCGCACCGCGCTGTTCCCACGCGCCGAGCGACCCGAGCTCGAGGTCGGTCTCACCCCGGCCGCGCAAACCCGCACCGGCCAGCCCGACGCGGAATCCGCCGACTGAACCGGCCCGGTTCGCTTTCTCAGCACATTCTCAGGCCAGCGACTCATTTGCGCACTTCAGAGCGCGTGAAACCATCGACGGGCGGGAACTCCTCACGATGTCCGGACGTTGAACCAAACGACAGTCGGAGCCGACTAGGAGGTACTCATGGCAACCGCCACCACCACTCGGATTGACAGTGACTTGGACGCTCAGAGCCCAGCTGCGGATCTTGTTCGCGTCTATCTGAACGGCATCGGGAAGACCGCACTGCTCAGTGCCGAGGATGAAGTCGAGCTCGCCAAGCGCATCGAAGCCGGATTATACGCCCAGAATCTGCTCCAGACGCGGAAGCGCATGGGCGAGAACCGCAAGCGCGACCTTGGCATCGACGTGCGCGACGGTCAGGCCGCCCGGCGACAGCTGCTGGAGGCCAACTTGCGATTGGTGGTCTCGCTTGCCAAGCGCTACACCGGCCGGGGCATGCCGTTGCTCGACCTCATACAGGAGGGCAACCTGGGCCTGATCCGAGCGATGGAGAAGTTCGACTACACCAAAGGCTTCAAGTTCTCCACGTACGCGACTTGGTGGATCCGACAAGCCATCACCCGCGGTATGGCTGACCAGAGCCGCACCATCCGGCTGCCGGTGCACCTGGTGGAGC
>JBASXE010000085.1:0-2801 GCA_049276875.1 Roseovarius sp.
CGCTTATTCTTGACTGTGACCAATTGCTCTGCGGTCAGCTGTTTCAGCCATTCAGCATCGACCCAGCCTGGCAGATGAAGAAAGCCGGGAGGAAACCTCTCTCCATCCACCGGGCCGGCGATTTCCGGCGGATCAAGCCGCAAGAAGCGATAGGTCTCGGCCTTAAATGTCGAGGTGGCGATAGTCCAAAGGCGCGCCCCACGGCGAAGACGTTTGCCGCCGATGGTGGCATCGACATAGGTCGGCCCCGTCACCGGGCTTGCCCGATTGAAGCCCTCAAGGCCCTTGATCGGGGCCACCTGTCCAAAGCCCACGCCGCCGAAAAGTTGGAGGCTTGGCGTAGATACTACAATGAGGAACGGCCACACGGCGCGATCGGCAACAAAGCCCCGATCACGCTGACGAAATCGGGGGGCAACACCAGCCTGTCACCCTGAGCAAAGCCGGAAAACTCTGCCTTCGGGCGGTTCAACGTTGGGGGCCAGATCAATGGAGAGCAAACTCGATCTACGAGTGGCCCTGAAAATTGGGGCAGGTCATGGCCACCAGCGCGTCCGCCTCGGTCGCATCCACGTCTCAGTTGCCAAATGCAGGGCAGTTCTCGCTGGTGCGAGATCGAGATGCTGACCGATATGCGGGAGCGAGGCTGGGTTAACGCGCGATACTTGACGTGACCTGCTCGCATCTCCACAAAGAACTGAACTATCCGAGATGAGATAACTATAATGCGCAAGTCTGGTCTGATGATCGCCGGTCTGATGTTATATGCCGCGCAAGCGGGAGCTCACGTGATTGTTTTCTGTGATAGCGAACACAACGTTCCGAGCAACGTTGCGGCGGAACTCGATACGGTCCTCACAAACATGGTGGACCCAGATTCAGGGCTTGCGTCGATGCTGGGATACGCTCCGGGTGGCGTCCTATCCGTCAGAGGTGCTGATTGGCGTTATGCCCGCGCCATCGGAGCGGCTGATCCTGACCACGACACACCGATGTCTTGCGACACGCCGTTCCAGATCGGCAGCAATACCAAAATGATCACCGCTGCGGTTCTGATGCAGTTGCAGGAAGAGGGAGCCCTCACACTCGATGACCCGCTATCGCGGCATTTGCCCGAATTTGCAGAAGCGCTTCCGAATGGTGATCTCATTACTCTGAGGCAACTTGCGAACCATACGGCTGGCGTCTTCAGCTATACTGACAATGCACCCGACGGAACGCCTGGTATCATGGAAGGTGATCTCGCTGATCCCGATGCCCTGCGTCGCGGATATACTATGGAGGAACTCGTCGCGTTCGCAGCAGAACACGGCCAATCGACGTTTTCGCCTGGTGCGGAGGGGCAATGGGCCTACAGCAACACTGGGTACATCCTGCTTGGGCTCGTCATCGAAAGCGTTGAAGGACGTCCACTAGAGCAGAGCCTTGAAGCGCGCATCTTCGAACCACTTGGGCTGAAGAACACGAGCTATGTGGGCGGCGTTCCCGGCCCGGAGCTTGGACTTCCTCGCTCCTATTTCGCTGCGCCGTTCGACATTGAGACGACACATTGGAACATGTCCCAAGGTGCCGCGGCGGGTGCCATTGTCTCGACGGTCGATGACATGCACGTATTCATAGAAGCCTTGCTCGCCGGTGATCTCTTTGCGTCAGAGAACAGTTTGACCGAGATGCAGGCAGCGGTAACGGCAGACAGCATGACCATTCAGAACTACGGTGTTGGCCTCGCGGAAAAGGCAGAGGGCGTGTGGGGCCACGGCGGCCAAACTCTGGGATTCGAAAGCGACATTGCTCTCTTCCAAGAACCGGGCCTTTCGATGGTCGGGTGGGCGTCAAGCGCAAACAATATTATGGCTGTCGGGGTGGGCGCTGTATCCGGAGCTCTTGTCAATGCCGGCGTTCTTCCCAATCCGTCAGTCGCATTGGACGCGAACTTGAGCGACAAAATGATGGCTTCAGAATGGCAGCTTGTCTCTATCAAGACGGGTGACGGAGATACACTCCAACCTGCCAATCCTACAGACTACAGGATTAATTTCGATGCGGCAGGCAGTTTCGCTGCCCAAGCCGACTGTAACCGTATCTTGGGCGATTGGAGCCTGAATCGCCAAATATTGGCCATCCAGCCCGGGCCAACAACACGTGCCGCATGTCCGCCTGGTTCGCTGTCGGATAGCTTCATCCAATGGCTCGCTGCCGCGAACGGGGCATACATTACCAAGGACGGAACACTTCTCGTCGTTGCGATGCAGGACGAAAAGTTTATACAGTTGCTTTTCGAACCAAACCAATGAATGCGGAATTGGGCATCTGCGACATAACACCATCCATGAAACTGAAAATTGCCGCTTAAGTTCTATGGATGCACCCCGTTAAAAAGGGGGAGATTACCGGTCAATTCTTTGTGGAAATCAAAAGTCTGCAAGCACTATTCGACATCCTTTAGTGCATTTTCACCACGTCAAGACGATGTTGGCTGCAAGGGTGTTTTCATCACCGTTGGCGTCCCAAGTATGGGCATAGCCGACCCCGAAGGTGGTGTTTTCGTTCAGGTGCCCGGTGGCACCTAGCCCGATGCTGAGACCGTCGGCCCCGCGGTTCTGGCCGATCTGAGTCACACTGCCAACGAGTGGGCTGCGGACGGTTATCTCGTGTTTATCGTCCTGTGCGGCGAAAAAGTCATGGTGGTAGCGGATCGTCCCATCGAGCGACCACGTTCCGCCACCGGTGGTTTGAAAGTGCCGCGACACATCGAGGCCGATGCTGGCCACCAGCGCGTCCGCCTCGGTCGCATCCACGTC
>JBASXE010000086.1:0-1752 GCA_049276875.1 Roseovarius sp.
GTAAGCCCGAATTGATCACTGCCAGCACGTGGATAGTTCGTTACAAAGTTTTTTAATAATTTGCTCACGATTTGGGCTACATTAAACCTACGGCAAATGAACGACAAACAATTGGCGTTAACAACCGGGGAGTGAGTATGTTCTGTAATAGAATGAGTATGTTGCGTTTTAATAGCGTTTCCATCTGCATTCTGGTGGTTGCGTTCGGTACGCTCGTTGTCCGTTCCGCGAACGCGGACGACAAGGCAGACGTGTTCGATGCGGTGCGGAAAAACAATCTTAAGCAACTCAACGCCTTGATTGAGAAAGGGGCATCGGTTGTTGAGGTCAACCCAGTTGGCTGGCAACCAATTCACTTGGCTTCGAGGGCTGGAAATACTGCGCTGGTTCGCCGGTTACTAGACGCCGGTGCCGCGGTCGATGTGGCGCAGAAAAGTCCAGAAACGGGGGATGATTTAGGACCTCGATTAGATTATGACTCTGAGGATTTCTTGGTCTCGCTCTTGCAACCAGGCGACTTGCCGCTGCATTGTGCGGCAAGGTCAGGCAGCGTTGAGACGGTGCAGTTGCTGATTGATTCGGGTGCGAAGGTGGACGCGCCTAGTCGGAGCGGGTACGCGCCCATCTATTCCGCCGTCAAGGCGAATAAGCTTAACGTCGTTCGTGCTTTGCTAAAGGCTGGAGCGGATCCGTCGAAACCTTTCGCCTGCGATTATCTCTGTTGTGGTATATCGACAGAGAAAGGGCAATTGACCCATGTCGCGGCGATGGGAGGTCACCTGAAGACCTTGCAAACGCTGATTGAGGCAGGCAGCCCGCTTGCCTCTACTTACGAGCGAATTGAAGGAGGGACTGGGCCTGGGCAAAGGCCAATCGATCTGGCGGTCGTCGAAGGACATGTGGAAATTGCCAAGTTCTTGCTCAACAGAGACGGAGCCGACATGAAGACCGAGCTTTATCCGAAGACATTGTTGACAGGTTTGCTTTGCACGGCGGTCCAGGTCGATCACCTCTCCATGGCCAAATTGCTTTTGGACGCGGGTGCTGACGTCAACGGAACGATCTCGTTTCAACCCATTGCTGAGGATCCGGCTGAGAATTGGCAGCCCATCCATTTTGTCGCCCGGGATCATGATAACGCTGAGATGGTCAAACTGCTGCTCAAGGCTGGGGCATCGCCAACGGCAACTCTTTCCAGTGGGAAACAACCTCTCCACTTGGCTGCTTTAATCGAAAGACCTAACGTCATCAGCGAACTTCTGGCAGCGGGCGCTTCGCCGACAGCGAAGGATAATAAAGGCCAGACGCCGATCGACATCGCACGCAAGCGTATGCGAACGGAAGCCCTCAAGTTGCTTACGGCAGAGGACAAGTAATCGTGCATGTGGAATGGAAAACGGGTTGCGTACCCTCCCCGTGGCAGACGTTCTTAGGAGCGCGCTCTCATCCTGGCATGTTTGAGTTCGTTGGCGCCTAAAGGCCTACGACAGTTACTCGAGGTTTGGAAGCGTACATGTCACCTTAGTTTTGATGTTTGGGGCACCTCAGCGCCGCAATATGATGACGAGTTCATACGACATGGAGACTGCTCTCAACTGAGCGACCGCAGGAATTGTCCGAGAACTCAGACACAATCATTTAGAATGTCGTGACAAACAGCAGGGCTGGTTGTCACATCTATTCCATTCGGAATTGGGGAATTCTCAAATACCCAGGAACTTCTCACAACCCGTCTCGTCCCCACTTTCAACC
>JBASXE010000087.1:0-6567 GCA_049276875.1 Roseovarius sp.
TCTCCGGCCTTGGTGCGCGGTGGGGCATTGCATTTGCTGGACTTCTCGCCAGAGGAGCAGCCTGTCGCCCTTCAGCTTGGCGGTTCGGACCCGGTCGAATTGGCGGCGGCTGCGCGGATGGGCGAGGCGGCGGGCTATGGCGAGATCAATCTCAACGTCGGCTGCCCGTCGGACCGGGTGCAATCGGGCACGTTCGGCGCGGTGCTCATGCGCACACCGGGCCTTGTGGCGGAGTGTTGTGCCGCGATGATCGCGGCGGTCGACATACCCGTGACCGTGAAATGCCGCATCGGCGTAGATGACCAGATCCCCGAGGAGGTGCTGCCCGAGTTTCTCGCCCGCGTGGCCGGGGCAGGGGTCACGCGCTTTGCCATTCACGCGCGCATGGCGTGGCTTCAGGGGCTGAGCCCCAAGGAGAACCGAGATATTCCACCGCTCGACTACGCACTGGTTCAGCAGATGCGCGGGCTTTTCCCGCATATGCATATCTCGGTAAATGGTGGGGTCGAGACGCTGGACGAGGCGGAGGCGTTTCTTGATGCAGGCCTTGATGGTGTCATGATCGGGCGCGCGGCCTATCACCGGCCCGTGGATATTTTGGGTGCGGCGGACCGGCGGATTTTTGGCGGGGCGGGTCCTGATCGCACAGGCGAGGACGCGGCCCGCGCGATGCTGCCCTATATCGAAGCGCATCTGAGCGCGGGCGGGCGGCTGGGTCAGGTGACGCGCCATATGCTGGGTCTCTTTGCCGGGCGTCCTGGCGCGCGCATTTGGCGGCGCACCCTGTCGGAGGGCGCGCATCTGCCCGGCGCGGGGCCAGAGCTTGTCGAAGCCGCGCTGAGCGCCACGACGCGCGAGGGGACGCATGCGGATTTCGCGTTGTGATGGAAGGAGAAAGCCGCTCTAACCAGAGCCTATATCGAAGGGCGGGTGCTATGGATGATCCGGTGCTATTGCTGAGCCTCACGGCCATGTTGCTGGCCACCAGCGCTGTTGCGGGTCTGCTTGCAGGCCTTTTGGGCGTGGGGGGTGGGATCATCCTCGTGCCGGCACTTTTCTACGCGTTTCACACACTTGGATTTGGCGGTCCGCAGTTGATGCAGGTCTGCCTTGCCACGTCGCTCGCCACGATTGTCGTAACCTCCCTGCGCTCGGTGCTCCAACACAATAAAAAGGGCGCAGTTGATTGGGATATACTGAGGACATGGGCACCCGGTATTGCAGTCGGCGCTCTGATCGGCGTGGCAGTGGCGGCGAACCTGCGCTCAGACGTGCTTCAAGCGATTTTCGGAATTCTTGGAGTGGTCGTGGGGCTGTATATTGGGTTTGGGCGCAGCGATTGGCGGCTGGCCGACACCATGCCCACAGGTCTGCGCCGCACGGTGATGAGCCCGCTTATGGGGTTCATGTCGGTCCTGATGGGCATTGGCGGGGGCAGCTTTGGTGTGCCGATTATGGCGCTGCACGGGGTTACGATCCACCGGGCGGTGGCCACGGCAGCGGGGTTTGGGATGCTGATCGCTGTGCCTTCGGTGCTGGGCTTTCTATTGCTGGATATTGCTGAGGAAAGCCGTCCGCCTTACACGATTGGCGCGGTAAACCTTGTGGCGTTCGGGGTCGTTATCGTCATGACGCTCATCACCACCCCGATTGGTGCGCGGCTGGCCCATGGGATGAACCCCAAACCTCTCAAACGGGTGTTCGCGGTTTTCCTCACGCTGCTCGCCCTCAACATGCTGCGAAAGGCGTTGGGATGGTAGGTCTCGCTGCAAAGGGTTGGACGCGTTTCGGGTATGACGCAGGGCTGGCCCGATGGGCGGATGCGGCGCGTGCGGCAGCGCTGGTGCGGATGGCAGAGCCTGCGCACCGGGCCGAATGGCTGCAGTGTCAAGGCACATGGTTTGTGGGGGTCGATACGTTGACCAATGCGCCCGATGGGTCGGTAGGAGGCGTGCCGCTTTGTGGGCCGGGTTTTACTGCGGCATGTGCGGATTATGGCGACCTGCCGCTTCATGCCGCACAGGTCTCGGTGGTCTATCCGGGCTATCCCAAGCCGCGCGAGGGCGAAGGCGAGGGCGCGTTTCGCTACCGTTTGAACCGGGATGCGGCGCATGTGGACGGCCTCCTGCCCGTGGGCGAGGCCCGCGCGCGGATGCTGAAGGAGCGGCACGCCTATATCCTCGGCCTGCCACTCAATGATGCAAGCGCGGATGCGGCACCTCTGGTGATCTGGGAGGGGAGCCATGAGATTATGCGTGCCGCGTTTCACGAGGCGCTCAAGAATGTGCCGAGCGAAAACTGGGGTGAGGTAGATCTGACCGAGATTTACCAAGCGACCCGCCGCGACGTGTTCGAGCGGTGCCCACGCGTGGTGCTTGCTGCGCGCAAGGGCGAGGCCGTGTTGGTCCATCGCCTCGCGCTGCACGGTGTTGCGCCTTGGGGAGATACGGCTTCTGCCCCCGAGGAAGGTCGAATGATTGCCTATTTCAGGCCGGAATTTCAGGGGGATGGGCCGGAGTGGATCGCAGCGCCCTAGGTGCCGCGCTTCAGCCGCGCCGCGCGCCCGCCGCGCCGTTTGCTGAGTTGCCCTGCGCGCGCGGGTAGCGCCTCCATGACCTCGGCCCGCTCGGCATTGCTCATCTTGGACCAGCGCGTGATCTCATCGATGGACCGCAAACAGCCCGTGCAAAGCCGCGCTTCAGGATGGACCACACAGATCCGCACGCAAGGCGATTGCACCTCATCACGGCTCCACACCGGGCTTTGATCGTTCATGTCGTCTTTCATGGATCGCCCCTTTTTGCGCGGTCTTTATTGCGCCGACTTTAAATGGTGCAGCCTGTCTAGCACGCCTTGCAGAATATACGAGGCGGCGATGTGGTCGATCACCTCTGCGCGACGCTTTCGTGTCGTATCCGCCTCAAGAAGTGCCCTTTCCGCAGCCACGGTCGACAAACGCTCGTCCCAAAAGCTGATGGGGAGGGGGGTGAGCGTTGAGAGGTTGCGCGCAAAAGATCGCGTCGATTGGCAGCGCGGACCCTCTGAGCCATCCATATTGCGCGGCAGTCCAAGGATGATCCCGACCAGCGCGCGCCCCTCGATGATCTCAAGCAGTCGCGCGGCATCCAGCCCGAATTTGCGTCGCTTCACCGTCTCCAGAGGGGTGGCCACGCTGCGCATCCCGTCCGAGATGGCGACGCCTATGGTCTTTTCCCCAAGATCCAATCCTATCAGCGCACCCGCATGGGGCAGCGCGCCCGCCAGATCTTCGATCGTGGGCACAATCAATTGATGATCCCCGCCTCTTGGGCGGCATCGGCGATGATACGCATTGCTGCTGTGTTATCCGCAAAGACGCCGCGCGCCTCGTCCCAGATCGCGTCAGCCTGACTGGTCTCGCCAATCACCGCCAGCGCCGAGATCGCGCGCGCCCAATCCTCGGGCGGCCCGCCCTCGCTGGCCAGCCGCTCGAGAAGGCCCGCGACCATGCTGCGGATCATCTCCTCACGGTCTTCGGGGGTCATGTTTTCGGCGGCCTCGATCTGCTCCCGCGAGGGCTGGGTCCAGCCTTTTTCGGGTGGTAACGAATAGCGCACGCCCGCACGGTCTGCCAATTCCTCGATCTGCGCACGGATGGGCGGCACCCATGACGCATCGGCCGGGCTCTCGCGCAGAAGCTTTTCCCATGTGCGGAAGGCTGCGTCGGGGCGGTCCACCTGTGCATAGTAAAGGCCGAGATAAAAGCGCGCCTCTTCCTGCTCGGGGTTCCGGGCAAGTGCTTCGCGCAGCGCCGTGACCGCGTCGGATGACACATAGCCCCGCGCGGCCAGAACCATCAGATCCGCGAGAAACGCGAAATCATCTGCCGTGGCATCTTCGCCCTTGCCGGCAATCAGCCGGGTTTGCGCCACATGGGCCGCGCTGTGATTGCCAAGCTGCGCCTCGTTGCGCGCGAGAAACCCGAGGCCCTGAATGTCATTGGGCCGCTCGGCCACCACCGCGCGCAGCCGCTCGATCAATTCAAGAAATTCGGCGCTCGGCTCCTCCGCCGGGCCGGGCAGCAATTCCACCGGAAGACGTGCCTCTACCTCGGCCTGCGACAGGCGGTTGTCGCGCAACTGCTCTGATACGGCGAGGCGCAGTTCGCGCGGCATGTCGCGATAGCCCGGTGCGCCCTCGACCCAATAAAGCCCGAACGCGGCCCCCGTGATCGCCAATGACCCGGCAATCGCCAAGGCCCAACCGGCGGGCTTGGGTTGTGCGCCTTGCGGCCCAAAGGTCCGCAGTGCCGCATCCGCCGCCAAAATCCGCCGCGAAACTTCGGTGCGCAGACGTGCGCCCTCTTCTTCGGTCAGAACGTTGCGCGCAACATCCTTGTCCACATCGCGCAATTGCACGCGGTAGACCTCCAGATCATAGGCTGCGGGCGCCTTTTCCCCCACGCGCCCCCGCACAGCTGCCTGAGCTAAAACCGCGCAAACCGCCAAGGTCAAAATACCCGCGACAATCCAGAAAACCATGATTACTCCCACATCTTTGCCCCCACATAGACGCCCCGGCCCGGCAAAAAAAGGGGCGCAGAGTCGCGGGGGGCGTGCAATGTCGCATAATGGGCCTTGAGTGCCGCGCTGCGTATCTTGTTTGGGGCCGCATCAGAGCATACCACAGCTTAGAAATACGCCAGCCGCCCGTTTGGCGAATCCCCTTTGACCCGAGTTGACCCGAGGCCGCGCATGAAACGTTATTCCGCCTTTGCCATCGCCCGTGAGGCGCTCCGCCATCACAAGGGCTGGGAGCGTGCATGGGCGTCGCCCGAGCCGCGCAAAGACTATGATGTGATCATCATCGGCGCGGGCGGGCATGGTTTGGCCACAGCCTATTACCTGGGCAAGAATTTCGGCATTACCAATGTGGCGATCCTGGAGAAGGGCTGGCTCGGGGGCGGCAATACGGGGCGCAACACCACGATTATCCGCTCCAACTATCTGCAAGACCCCTCTGCCGCGATCTACGAGAAATCCCGCAGCCTTTATGAGGATCTCAGCCAGGATCTGAACTACAATATCATGTTCAGCCCCCGTGGCGTCATCATGCTGGCCCAGACCGAGCACGAAGTGCGCGGTTACAAACGCACGGCCCATGCCAATGCGCTGCAAGGTGTGTCCACCGAATTCATCACGCCCGAGCGTGTGAAGGAACTGGTGCCAATCATCAATCTCGCGGGGCCGCGTTATCCCGTTCTGGGTGGCCTCTGGCAGGCACGCGGTGGCACGGCCCGCCACGATGCGGTGGCTTGGGGCTATGCGCGGGCCTGCTCGGACATGGGCATGCACGTGATCCAGCAATGCGAAGTGACAGGTATCCGGTCCGAGGCCGGCAAGGTCACTGGCGTCAGCACCTCGCGTGGCGATATTGGCTGCAAAAAGCTTGGCATGGTCGTCGCGGGTCATTCCGGGCATCTGGCCGACATGGCGGGCTTCCGCCTGCCCATCGAGAGCGTGGCGCTTCAGGCGCTTGTGTCCGAGCCGATCAAACCCTGCATGGACGTGGTCGTCATGGCCAACACCGTGCATGGCTACATGAGCCAGTCCGACAAGGGCGAAATGGTCATCGGCGGCGGCACGGACGGGCACAACAACTACACGCAGCGCGGCTCCTTCCACCATATCGAGGAAACCGTGCGCGCGCTGGTCGAGACCTTCCCGATGATCGCGCGGCTCAAGATGCTGCGCCAGTGGGGCGGGATTGTGGACGTCACCGGCGACCGCTCCCCGATCCTCAGCACCACACCGCTTGAGGGCTGCTTCATCAACTGCGGCTGGGGCACGGGTGGGTTCAAAGCCATCCCCGGCTCCGGCTGGGGCTTTGCCGAGCTGATGGCCAAAGGCCACTCGCCCCTGACAGACGCATTCGGCCTCAATCGCTTCTATGAGGGTCGTTTCATCGACGAGTCGGTCGCGGCCGGCGTAGCCCATTAAGGAAGGATCACAGACATGCTCATCCTGACCTGCCCTTGCTGCGGGATCACCGGCGAGGAAACCGAATTCCACGGTGGCGGTGAGGCGCATATCACGCGCCATGGCCCGCAATCCTCGGAAGAGGAGTTCCACACATATCTCTTCGCCAAGGAAAACCCGAAAGGCGTCCATTTCGAGCGCTGGCGGCACAATAACGGCTGCGGCAAGTGGTTCCACGCCGCCCGCTGCACCATGACGCTCGAAGTTTTCGGCACATACCCCGCCCAGACATACGAGCCGCCGCAAGATCTCAAGGACAAGATCACTGCCAAGCGCCCCGGCTGGACATGGAGGAACTTCTCTTGAGCCTTCTTCTCAGCCGAAATACTCAAAAACCAACGCCACCCACAAACGCGAGGGCACGCGCATGAGCACACGTCTGGCAAAAGGCGGCCGCCTTCTCGACAAGGCGCGCAGCTTTGAATTCACCTTCAACGGCAAGCGCCTGCGGGGCTTTGAGGGCGATACGATCGCCTCGGCCCTTTTGGCCAATGATCAGATGCTGGTCGGGCGCTCGTTCAAATATCACCGCCCGCGCGGTGTCGTTGCC
>JBASXE010000088.1:0-2498 GCA_049276875.1 Roseovarius sp.
AATATTCGGACGTAAAGACAGCATCTGCTGCGGTCACCGCTGTCCCGTCGGACCATAGCAAGCCCTCTTTTAGTTTCCATGTGATTGTTGTCAGATCTTCTGATACGCCACCATTAGCAACAGTCGGAATGTCCTTAGCCAGATATGGAACTAGCGCGCCAGTGTTGTCATAACGCGCCAGTGGTTCAAGGATGATCGAGGAGGCTTCGACATCCTTGGTGCCACAGACGCCGGATCGTCCGAGCAAGCTGGATCCGTATGCCGCTCAGCTGACAGGATGGCTGGTTTCGGATCAGCGCAAGTCACGCAAAGAGCGCCGAACGGCAAAGCTAATGCACGCCGATTTGGTGAAGCTGGGATATGAAGGCTCCTATGAACGGGTTGCGGCCTTCGTGCGGGAATGGAAGGGCGAACGGCAGCGTGCGTATCATACGACCGACCGGGGTGTCTTCGTGCCGCTTGTGTTCCAGCCGGGTGAAGCCTTTCAGTTTGATTGGAGCGAAGACTGGGCCTATGTGGGCGGTGAACGCATCAAGCTGCAGGTTGCCCATATCAAGCTGTCGCACAGCCGCGCCTTTGTGGTGCGGGCCTATCTGTTGCAAACGCATGAGATGCTGTTCGACGCTCATTGGCATGCCTTTCGCGTCTTCGAAGGCGTGCCCGGTCGCGGCATCTATGACAATATGAAGACCGCCGTCGACAAGGTCAGACTTGGCAAGAAGCGCGATGTGAATGCCCGGTTCACGGCGATGACCAGCCATTATGTCTTCGAGCCTGAGTTCTGCAATCCGGCTGCAGGATGGGAGAAGGGACAGGTCGAGAAGAATGTGCGCGATGCGCGTCACCGCATGTGGCAGCTGATGCCAGCCTTTCCGGATCTGGATGCGCTGAACGATTGGTTGGAAGATCGCTGCAAACTGCTGTGGGCTGAGACGGCCCATGGCAGGTTGCCTGGAACCATCGCCGATGTGTGGGAAGCTGAGAAGCCTGCGCAGATGCCGCTCCCCACAATGTTCGATGGCTTTGTCGAGGAAAGAAAGCGCGTCTCGCCGACCTGCCTGATCAACTTTGATCGCACCCGTTATTCTGTGCCCGCCAGCTTTGCGAACCGTCCTGTGAGCCTGCGCATTTACCCCGAGCGGCTAGTAGTGGTCGCCGAGGGGCACGTGATTTGCACGCATGAGCGCATCATCGACCGGTCGCACCGCCAGCCGGGGCGCGTGATCTATGACTGGCGCCACTATCTGGCTGTGGTTCAGCGCAAGCCCGGGGCGCTGCGCAATGGCGCCCCCTTCGTGGAAATGCCCGAACCCTTCCGCATGTTACAAGCAAAAATACTGCGCCAGCCTGGTGGGGACCGCGAGATGGTCGATATCCTGTCCTTGGTGCTGCACCATGATGAACAGGCGGTGCTTTGCGCGGTGGAATTGGCTTTGGAGGCGGGCGTGCCGACCAAAACCCATGTGCTGAACCTGCTCCACAGGCTGCTGGATGGCACACCGACCGACCAACCGGATGTGAACCCTCCATCGGCCTTGATGCTGAGCAAGGAGCCCGAGGCCAATGTCGCGCGCTATGATGGGCTGCGCACCCAGAAAGGAACCCGTCATGCGTCATGATCCTGCGGGTGCTGCGTTGATCATCATGTTGCGCAGCCTTAAAATGCCCGGCATGGCGCAGGCCGTGCAGGACTTGCATGAGCAAGGCTCGCCTGCGTTCGAGGCTGCCATGCCGATCCTGTCGCAACTGCTCAAGGCCGAGATGGCCGAGCGAGAGGTGCGATCAACCGCCTACCACATGAAAGCTGCACGCTTCCCGGCCTACAAGGATTTGTCCGCCTTCGACTTTGCCGCCAGTGAAATGCGTGAAGCTCTGGTCCGCCAGCTCCATCGATGCGAGTTCCTGGATGCTGCCGAGAATGTGGTCCTGATCGGCGGGCCCGGCACAGGGAAATCGCATGTTGCGACAGCCCTCGGCATCCAGGCTATCGAGCATCACCGCAAGCGCGTGCGCTTCTTCTCAACGGTCGAACTGGTCAACGCGCTGGAGCAGGAAAAAGCCCAAGGAAAGGCCGGGAAGATTGCCGAAGCGCTGGTGAAAACCGACTTGGTGGTCCTAGACGAGTTGGGATACTTGCCGTTCAGCGCCTCTGGCGGTGCCTTGCTCTTCCACCTCCTGAGCAAGCTTTACGAGCGCACCAGCGTAATCATCACCACGAACTTGAGCTTCGCCGAATGGGCGACGGTCTTCGGAGACGCAAAAATGACCACCGCCTTGCTCGATCGCCTCACACATCGCTGCCATATTTTGCAGACCGGCAACGACAGCTATCGCTTCAAGGCCAGCTCCGAGACAGCGAAAAAGAAACGCAAGGAAACACCGGCATTGACGCCAGCATGACACGTATAACATAACGACCGGGTGGGTCAGATCTCGGTGACAATGCCGGGTCAATTCTCAGTGGCAATCAACACAACTGCGCTACGGGACCATAATTT
>JBASXE010000089.1:0-7801 GCA_049276875.1 Roseovarius sp.
GCCTAGACCGGTATCGGCCAGCACGATGTCACCTCGCCCAGCAAGAAGAACGGCCGGGCGTGGCTCACCCAGGAGCGCGTGACCCATCTCCTCGAGCGAGGCCCAGCCCAGACGGCGCATCACACGCGCGCCGCCGAGCGCGGTGGTGAAGCTCCCGCGCCATAGAGCCGCGACATCCTCGCCGCCGGTCAGGATCATGCGCGTCTCGAAGGCAAAGGTCGGGCAGTCATGGACGCCCCAGACGAAAGGCTTAGCCCGCGCCGTATCGATGGCTGCGGCTAGAAGGCGTTCCCAGTGGTCAACGCGGGGGAGCATCATCCGCGCCCCCAGGTGATTTCGCGATCCTGGATCGCCGTGACATATTCGAATCCAAGATCGCCCTGGAACAAGACCTGCTGGCTTTCATGCGTGTAGCGCCAGGTCCGCGCCACGGTGAGATCGATCAGACGGCTCTCATAACTGATGGTGATCGTGCAGGTGTCCGCGTTATCCTTAATCTCCGGCACGTCAAGCCGACCCGAGAACGCCTGCACCGGATCGGCAATGATGCTGCCATTCTCGGCCAGAAGCCCCAGCCAGATCCTGCCCGGCAGGCCCTGGCGCGCTTCATCGATTGCCATCTGCACGAGATCCAGCGGCACGCCGGAAAGCGATACAGCCGTGCCGCCTGCCACCACCTCCCCAGTTTCATCAATCGCTCCGAGGCCGAGCAGCGACCCAGCCCCGGCCCAGCTCTCGCCGTTCCAGCTGACCTCTCCCAGCCCTGACCAGATACGCACCCAGCCAGTCGCAAACTGGCCCTCGAAGAAGATGACCGGACGGAGGCTTTGATCGGCCAGTGCGGTGGCGAAGGCGAAGGTGACATCACGACTCATTAGAGGGCCTCGCTGGTTAAAGGGCTTCGCGGGCCGAGATAGTGAAACGGTGCTGATCCGCCCGGCCGATGACCGAGGGCACTGGAGCCGTGAGCCGCAACAGAACCGACGGGGCATCGAGGCCGAGCAGCGTGCCGACCGGCACGGAAGTCCGAAGCGGCGGCACGAAGGCGAGCGTGGCCTCACTGCCCAAAGGCGTTACATCCGCTGTCAACTGATAAAGCCGCGTGGTGGCATCTCCGCCCAACTGGAAGAAATCCCCGGCGCGAAGCCCAAGTCCCCATCCTGCCGTGCGAAGGGTGGATGCCCCCGCGACTTGGGCTTCGGTCACGTAAGGATTGCCCGCCGCCACTGGTACCTCGATCGAGGGATCGGGGAAGAGGAACCGGCCCCGCAATCCACCAAGGGCAGTGAAGAAGGCCGAAAGTCGACGAGCATTGCCCCCTTGGGCGACCGCCATCTCGATCTGGTATTCCCACCACGACGCACCCCAGTCCTGGATCTGGGATGTCCCGGTAAAGGGGGATCGCGCTTCTGCGACCGACGTGACGAGCCGCCGCTCAAGCGAGGACACGAGCGTCAGCGGCAAGACAGGAATGGCCATGTTTTTAGATCACCTGACCCCGGCGTCGGCCATCGGCCACGCTTTCTTTTGCGATGCGGGCGATTTCCGGAATGGCAGCCCGAAGCCGCGCATCAATCTGCTCAGCCACGCCTATCTGCGCCCCGTGCGCGTCGATGTTCACGGTGACGCCCGAGCCAGTGCTGCCCCCGCGGCCATAGTCAGCCGCCTCACGCCGGTTCAGCACCCGCTCACCGCGCTGCAGGATCGTCGGGACCTCGTCGGGGCGTAGACCAGCCCAACCGCCAGAATGCATCCGCGGCGCAGCAGCGAAGGCCATCGCTGGCACCTGCCGCGCGTGGCCTGACAGCCCAACAATACCGCCCGCATGCGAGACCGCTGCCGCGACGGACCCGCCGCCGAAAACACCTGAGAGCGCCGACGCGATCGGCCCCAGCACCGCGCGCTTGAAAGAAAGGACCGCAAGGTCCGCCAGGATCGAGCGCACGAGGCCCTTGAAGTTGAATTTGCCGGTTTCGACAAAACTCCGAAACGCGCTTTCCGCACCACTGAAGGCGCCGGTGAGGGTTTCGCCGAGGCCTTTACCCCAGTTCAGCGCATCCGTGGCATAAGCCTGAAGCGATTCTGAGACCGCACGCCAGCCGGTGGCGATCCGATCTCCGGCACTTCCTGCCGCGCCACCGGCACGCCCCATGGCATCCGACAGACGATCTGCAGAGGCCGTGGCCTCATCCAGCGCCGCTGCGCCTTCTTCGCCGGTGCCCGCAACGGCGTCGCGGAGCGCACCCCAGGAGGTGAGTGGCGCCGTCGCGCCATTTGCCAGGTCGGTGGCTGCCTGACGGTAGGTGTTCGCGGTGGACAGTGCCTCGGCGGCGATCGCGTCAAGGCCAAGGTCAGGGGCCGTGAGCGGGTTGTCCTCGAAGGCTCGGCGAAAGGCATCTGCCGCAGCCGTTCCAGCATCGGCGGAGGCCCCGGCAAAGGGGTTCGGGATGTCGCCGAGATTGATTTCACCGATCTGACCAAAGGTGGTCTCGATCCCGACAGCCGCCAGAGCATCCCGAATGCGACCCGTGAAGGCGTCAATCCGGCGGATTGCGCCGTTCAGCATGGCCTCGATCCCGTCGAGCATGCGGTTGGCAGCCGAGAAGACCAGATCACCGATCACATCCGGCAATCGCGACCAGATCTCGCGCACGGCCAAAAGCGCGCCCTCGAAGGTATTGGCTGTCGCGTTGCCGAAGCCAATGACACTCTCGATGGCTCCGGCCATACCGGAAGCGGCATCAGCCTTCAGATCGTAGAACATGGCGGTGGCCGCAGCCCCAGCGCTTGATGCCCCCATCTTGATCCGGTCCCAGACCTCGACCGCGAGATCCTTCAGGAGGCCCATGGCTTCGCCGAAGCCGCCTGCGCCGGAGGCGAGCCGCGTGAACCAATAGACCAGTTCCCCTGCGCCGACGATGAGCGCGCCAATGCCAGTGCGGATCAACGCGCCTCTAAGGACCACCAGCGTGGTAGCAAGCCCGCGGACCGAGAGCGCCGCGACGGCCATGGCGGCCACCCAGCGACCAGCGAGGAAGGTGGCGAAGGTGCCTGCGTAAATCGCGAGCCGATCAAGGTTGGCCAGCACCTTTTCAAAGGCCCTGCTGATCGGGCTGGAGCTGGACGCAAGGGCGACAAACGCATTGGCCACTGCCTCCATCGACGGGGCGAGCGCCACGGCAATCCGGTTGCGCACCCCGGTGAAGACTTGCCCGATGCTGACAAGCGCGAGTTCCGACCGGCGCATGGCGGCGATGGCATCTGTATCGAGCACAGCCCCAAGGGCCTGTGCCTGTGCCCCGAGCCGCGTCATCTCCGCCCCGCTGTTTTGCAGCAGCGGGATAAGTCGTGTTGTGTCCGAGGCCATGGCCTCGAGATAGAACGTCATCTCCTGTTGGCTGACGCCCGCGCGCTCGAGGCTATCGACATAGAGTTGCAGCGCTTCCGGCCCCGAGAGCCGGGCGAACTGGTCCGCCGTCACACCCACCCTTGGCGCGATATTCTCGAAGAAATCCGCCATAGGACCGCCACCCGTCTGCAGGAAATCCCCAACCCGGTCATTCACGTCCTTCAGGATGTCGGCGAGTTTTTCGTGCTCGATGCCCACCGTGGCCGACGCCGCCGACCAGCGCTGGAAGACCTCGGGGTTGGCATTCGCCACTTGGCTGAGCTGGCCGATCTCGTTGGCGGCAGCAACCGTGGAGCGGGTCATCGACACGACGGCGGCAGAAAGCGCCGTGGCGGCCGCGGTTGCCGCGATCCGGGCCCGGCGCGCGAAGGCCGCCATGCGCGCATTGGCTTGGTCCATCTCGCGGCTCAGGCGCCCCATGCCACGGGTTCCCGCCTCACCGACACCTTCCAGCTCGGCACGCACCTGGCGCCCGCCAGTCGCAGGCAGGCGGACGGAGACTTTTTTCTCAGCCATGTCGGTGTTCGATCTCTTCGTTTGTCTTGCGCACCATCACTGCCTCAATGGGTGGCAAGAGTTCTGCGATAATGAGGGGCGAGAGCCCGAGGGCTGCCCCGAGTTGGAGGGCTGCACCCATGTCCCAGCCGAGGACAGCGCCGCCACTCATGCCGCCCACGACGCGCACCTGTCCGCCGAGGCGCTGGACAAGATCCCAGATCTGCCAGCCTTCCAGGGTGAGAGGTTTGTGGTGGGTCCGTGGGCATTCCGCGCACATAGAGGGGCACGCCGCGCAATAGTCACCGCCCCCGCCGAACTCCCAGTCGGCAAGAGCGGTCAGGCGTTTTTTTCCGCGTCCAGGATCAGCGCGCCCGCGATGTACTTTGTCTGAAACGCTTCGAAGATCGGCCACAGCTCCAGCAGGGCGTCGATGCCCTCGGGCGTCAGGGCTAGCTGCTCGCCATCTTCGTCGCCGACGCCATCCCAATCTTTCACGACGATGCGCGCGACAGCCTTGGCCACGATGCGCGCGAGGTCGTCGTTGGAGGCAACGCCTTCAGCATCACCGGCGGCCGCGATGATCGTTGGATCGCTCCTCGCGGCCAGCATGATAGCGGTGGTCAGCGGCTCCACCAGCAGGCGGACACCATGGCCCAAGTCGAGCCAGCGTGGTTCATTCGAAAGGATCAAGCGCAGCATGGTCAGTAAACCTCGCGGTCGTTGGTCAGAGTGACGGTGCACATACGACCCACCACAGGATCGCTGGCCGCCTGCCAGTCGAAGGTCGCCTGCACGCCCTGCGGCCCCGAGATCTCAATCCGGGGTCGGGGGAGATAGACGGCATGCGCGGTGACGGTCAGGCTCTCGCCAGTGGGCAGGGCGTAAGAAAACTCAAGCTCGCAGGCCTCGCCATTGATCGCCTGTGTCACGAGCGTCTGGTCGGCAAAGCGCACAACGACATTGCCCGTTAGCGCTGCGATGGACGGGTCCGCGCCATCGATCTTCCCATCCGCCCGGATCGTCTCAATGCGATCGAGGTTGTTGGCATAGGTGAGGTCAGCGGAGACCACGTTACCAATGTTCACGCCGTTCCGCGTGATCGCCCCGTTGAAATGGCCGAAGCGTTTTAGCGCGATATTGGCGGGTGTCCCTACCGCACTGGTCGTGGCGATGGCCTCGCCCTGTGCCACGATGCTGGCCGTCGCGGTGAGCAAGCCGGACCGGGCCATCTGCCAGTTGAGGCTGTCCACCATACAGCCGGAATACATCGCATAGCGCGGCACCTCGGGCATGCCGGTCTCGACTGAAAAGCTCGGCAGCGCCCAACTGCCGGAACGGAACTCGTGGGTGTGGGGAGCGTCAGCGCCCGTGGTGGTGGGAGTGCCGAAGGCAGCCTTCAGCCAAAATCCGAACGCCTCTGTGTCGATCGGGATCACGACATTGCCATCCGCCGTCACTGCATCCTTGATCGGTGCCTGCGGATCCCTGCCATAGCCCAAGAGTTCGGATGTCTGCAGCGGTTGCTCAGCCCCCAGCGTTGTGCTGGCGAAAGGCATCTTGGTAAAGCCGCTCGCCGGCGGCGTGCCATAGGCGGTCTCAACCGCAAGCGCCATCTGCGCCCGCGCCCCTTGGGCTCGTGCCATGATATTGTTTCCTTATAGATGTAACGAAAAAGCGGATGTCGCTTGACCTGCGCGTAAGCGGCTGGCTACTTGCTGGGCTCTGCCCAAAGGACTTTTGTGATGTTCAGCTCAAAGCCTTCCCAGACACCCACTCCGACCACGGCAACCGACCTAAAGCTGTCTGTGATTGCCGAAGACATCGTGATCGAGGGCAACATCGTCTCCCAAGGCATCCTCGAGTTTGGCGGACAGATCACTGGCGACATCACTGCCGATGCCGTCGTGCTCACCTCCACCGCGCGCGTCCGCGGACGGGTCCAGGCACGCCAGCTCACCATCGAGGGCGAGCTGCAAGGCGCGGCTTCTGCTCTGAACGTCAACATCAAGACTGGCGCCCTTGTGAAGGCAAACTTTGCCTATGAGACACTTGAGGTTGCCTCAGGCGCGCAGGTCGATGGCGAGTACAAGCGGATCAGCGCAGACAGCTTCAAACTCTAGGTCAGCGGATCCGCCGTTGCGTAATGCAAAATCACCGGCAGAACGGCAGCCTTCAAGCTTGATCCGCCTTCGACCGGCAAATCAACAGGCTCAGGCGCTTCCGGCTCCACCCAATCACACAAGCCCCCGAGTGTTCGGTCAGCCGCAATGACAGCACCGATTTGCGCTGTCAGAGCATCGAACAGACCGTCCCTTTGCGTGGTGGACTGCGCGATCACCTCAAGCTCTGCCCGATGTTGGTAATGATACATCAGCGGCGACAACGTCACCCCGGGCTCTCCCGGATTACCATCCCGCAAGATCATCAGACCCGCAGGCGGCACGCGTTCCGGCAGCACCTCCCCGCGCAGAACAGGCACATGCGGGATCGTGCTTAGCAGGTCCACCAGGGCGGTCAGGATGGTTTCGCGAGTGGTGGACATGTGGTTGTTTTCTAATTTCTCTGACCGATTCGTTTTCTGTGGTAATAGGGCCGAGTTGCAAAAGGCGCCAAGCTGCCATGGGGATAACGATTTTGAAGAGCGAGGGTGGCAGTCTTTCTGCAATCAACAACCACCAATGATGGCCGAATTACGTGTGTGGCCACTCCGCGTGCTCCGCTTATGAGATCGGCGGGCGCGAAAGCCGCTTACGACAGCTGACGGCAATATACTTACAGAGCGTGATGCCAAAACTGCAGGTAGGTGGGCGTAAATCTGTGTCACATTTTACAGGACGCATGCGCCGCAAACACCAACCTCCCCAAATTGAGGACGACACCCAAAATTCAGGGCCTTCAAGAAAAGCTTTCCCCTACAAGAGGACGCAGAATGACACAAAAGAACGAACGCCTGATCGCAATCATCGCTGAGAAGCTTGGACATGATCCAGCTGATCTTCTCCCCGAGTTGTCATTCGTCCATGATCTTGGTGCCAATAGCCTCGACACTTTAGAGATCATGATGGCCCTCGAAGAAGAGTTCGATATTGAGATTTCTGATGAAGATGGTGACGCTATCCAGACGATCGCTGACGCAGAAGCTTTTCTTGCTGCAAGGTGCTAGCTCGCTTACCAACTCTCCTGCAACCAATTCGCCACGATCAACCCTGGCACCGCCGCCTGCGCCCGTTCGGCATCCCGCGCAAGATTGAGCCGTTTCGACAACTTTACCTGCGGCACCAGAAGAAAGATCGGCTCAGAGCTTTGCCCGCGCCCCGTTTTGGAACGCGAGGCCACCCCCAGCCCGCGGCTGTTCAGCCTCCCATCTGCCACGAGCAGGCTTGGACCGCCCCGCCGATAGACAAAGCGCAGGCGCAGACCACGCCGCTGCTCCCACTGGCCCGGCGTGATCCGACGCCCCCTTGGACCCTTCCCCGCGGCGGCCGTTGGAATTGCCAGCCAGAACCCCGACTTTGATCGGATCATTTTTCCCGCATCATGCGCGCTGATGATCTGCGGGGCCTTCGACCAGACGAAAGCTGCCGCACTGAGGCTCTCGCCAACTTTGGGATAAGTCTGGCTCCGGATCGAATTTGCCAACCGATGCCCGAGCCCTGCCCCGGTGATCTGACCCCGCCAAGCTGTTTTGAGCTTACTGCCCGCTTCGCGCATCGCAGCGCTGACAGCCTTTTCCCCAGCGGAGATCTCGGCTGCCATGACGGCGACCAGATCAGGGCTCATGTCGAGGTTTAGTGTCATGCGGGGGCAAGCTCAACCGTCCAGATGAGCCGCTCGCGATCACGGCGGGGCTCACCCTGGATCAGGAAGGTGTCCTCGCCGATCAGGATCTGCTCC
>JBASXE010000090.1:0-19946 GCA_049276875.1 Roseovarius sp.
GATTTGCCCGGCGACATCTGCGACGTGATCGTGACCGACGGGTTCACCGGCAATGTGGCGCTGAAAACCGGCGAAGGCACGGCCAACCTGATTGCAGAGCTTTTGCGCGAGGCGTTCGAATATACGCCCCTGTCGCGGCTCGCCTCGCTTCTGGCCTATATCTCTCTGCGCCGCCTGAAAAAGCGGATTGATCCGCGTCAGGTCAATGGCGGTGTGTTTCTGGGCCTCAACGGCACAGTTGTGAAATCACACGGTGCTGCGGATGCCACGGGCGTATCGGCGGCAGTGAAGCTGGCGTTTCAACTGGCGCAGAGCGGGTTTTCCGAAAAGCTTGCCGCGCGGGTTGCATCCGCCTCCCTACCCGCCGAAGATGCAGGTTCCGAAGTAGACGGTGAAAACATATGACAAGACGCGCCGTTGCCCGCGGCATTGGGCATTACCTGCCGGACAGGATTGTGCCGAACAGCCATTTCGAAAGCCTCATGGACACAACGGATGAGTGGATTCGCACCCGCTCTGGCATTGAACGGCGGCATTTCGCGGCCGACGAGCAGACAACTTCCGATCTGGCCACCCGCGCGGCTGAGGCAGCACTTGCCCATGCGTGGCTGACCGCACGGGACATCGACGGTATCATCGTCGCCACCTCCACACCTGACCTCACATTCCCCTCCGTCGGCACGATGGTGCAGCACGCGCTCGGCATGACGCATGGGTTTGCCTTTGATGTGCAAGCGGTCTGCGCGGGCTTCATCTATGCGCTGTGCAATGCCAACGCTCTGATCGTTGCGGGCCAGGCGGACCGGCTGCTGGTCATTGGTGCGGAGACGTTCAGCCGGATCATGGATTGGGACGATCGCAGCACCTGCGTCCTCTTTGGCGATGGCGCAGGCGCGCTGATCCTTGAGGCGCGCGAGGATGCGGGTGATCGCGGTATTCTCGCCACAGATCTGCATTCCGACGGGCGCTACCGCGACATGCTCTATGTTGATGGCGGCGTTAGCACCACGGGCACGTCCGGCAAGTTGCGGATGCAAGGTAACCCCTTGTTCAGGCAGGCTGTAGACAAACTGGCCAGCACCGCCATCACCGCGCTGGACCGCGCCGGCCTGACAGGCGCGGATGTCGATTGGATCGTCCCGCATCAGGCCAATATCCGCATCATCGCGGGCACCGCCAAAAAGCTTGGGCTGTCGATGGACCGTGTTATCCTTACGGTGCAGGACCACGGCAATACCTCTGCTGCCTCCATCCCTCTGGCCCTATCGGTCGGAGTGGCGGACGGGCGGATCCGCGAGGGTGATCTGATACTCAGTGAGGCGATCGGCGGGGGATTGGCATGGGGGGCTGTGGTGTTGCGTTGGTAGTAGCCTCAAAGCTGCGTAAACTTGGCTAGACAAGCCATTGATATTGACTTTCAAATTTTATTAACTCTAACTTTACAAAACAATCCGGGGGACAAGATGAGTGATAAGACACTGACGCGCATGGACCTGAGCGAAGCAATTTTTCGCGAAGTGGGCCTCTCGCGCAATGATTCCGCACAGTTGGTCGAAAGCGTTTTGAAGCATATGTCAGATGCTCTTGTACGTGGTGAGCAGGTGAAAATCTCATCGTTTGGCACATTCTCCGTGCGCGAGAAATCAGCCCGCGTCGGCCGTAACCCGAAAACAGGCGAAGAAGTGCCCATCAACCCGCGCCGCGTTCTCACGTTCCGGCCTTCGCATCTGATGAAGGATCGTGTGGCCGACGGCAACAAGCGCTAAGCCCGGCACATGTCCAAATCCGCAGATGCCTTTCGCACGATCAGCGAAGTTGCCGACTGGCTGGGTATTCCCGCTCATGTCCTGCGGTTTTGGGAAAGCAAGTTCACCCAAGTCAAACCCGTGAAACGCGCGGGCGGCAGACGCTATTACAGACCCGCCGACATGCAACTTCTTGGCGGCATCCGCAAGCTGTTGCATGACGAAGGGATGACGATCAAGGGGGTGCAAAAGATCATGCGCGAACAAGGCGTTAAACACGTCATGGCCCTCTCGCCACAGATGGATGCGCAAGAAAATTCAGCCATGGATGAGGTTAGGCTAGAGGTAGCGCCTCAGGTCGAGGAAGAGCGTGGACAAGTGTTGAGCTTTGGCCGCTCTGGCGCGGAAAACGCCGAGGCGGACAACGCAGCACGGCCTCAGGAGCCACCAGATCAGACGCCAGAAGACGCCACCCCTGCCGAGGGTAAGCCCGCAACCAAGCCCGATCCGAAGCCGGTTGTCGCAAAAGCCGAGGAGTCCCCCGCCTCAAACAGCGTGACAGTGCAGGACACACCAGCTCCAAAGATGGCGGAGCCGAAGACACCAGAATCGGATACAACCGAACTGGACACACCCGAACTGGAAACACCCGAGGAACCTGCAAAACCGCGCGCACGCGCCATCACCACGCCTGATGATTCACCCGATACCGTGGCGGCGCCCGCCGGACCACTCACCACATTGGCAGATCTGCCCAGGCCGCTGTCCTCCTCCAACGCAAGCGCACTCACGGCGATTGCCAAGCGTTTGCGCGATCTTCGCAATGGCGGATCGACGGGCGCCGCCCCTTAGGTGGAAAACTTGTCCAGCCCCCCTTGTTCTGCGCCGCAAAACAGGTATGAAGCATCCATCGTCGGGCTATGGCGCAGTCTGGTAGCGCGTCCGTCTGGGGGACGGAAGGTCGCAGGTTCGAGTCCTGCTAGCCCGACCACTTACACCCTTCCCGCAGACCCGCTACCACGCAAGACAGAGGCGGACATCACATGACAGGTGTTCTGGCCTCACAACAGCTCCGAAAAATGGCCGATAAAGGCCAGGTGACCGCTGATCCCGCGCTCAAAGACGACCAAATCCAGCCGTCCAGCATTGATCTGCGCCTCGGGCACACCGCCTACAGGGTACGCGCCTCATTTCTTGCGGGCGCAGGCACGCCAGTGGCCGATCGGATTGCCGAGTTTGAAATGCACCGCATCGACCTTGGCACCGGCGCCGTGCTGGAAAAGGGCTGTGTCTATGTGGTTCCGCTGATGGAATCACTCGCCCTGCCCGCTGGGCTTCAGGCTGTGGCAAATGCGAAATCCTCCACTGGGCGGCTTGATCTTCTGACGCGGCTTATCACCGATGGCGGCACCGAATTCGACCGTATTCCAGAAGGCTATACCGGCCCACTTTACGCCGAGATTTGCCCGCGCTCCTTCTCGGTGCTCGTGCGCCCCGGAATGCGCCTCAATCAAATTCGCTTTCGCGCGGGCCAAGCGGTGCTGAGCGATACGGAGCTACTTGCGCTCCACGCCGAGGAAGGGCTGGTAGACAGCCCGGCAGAAATCAAAGAAGGCCTCGGGTTTTCCGTCGATCTAAAACCCGACACAGGCACGCTGGTCGGCTACCGCGCCAAGCCGCATACAGGGCTGATTGATCTCGAACGGATCGGATTTTACCACCCCGCCGCGTTTTGGGAAGAGGTCCATAGCGATGATGGCCGGATCATCCTCGACCCCGGCGCGTTCTATATTCTAGTCAGCCGCGAGGCAGTGCACATCCCCCCCAGCTATGCGGCGGAAATGGCGCCTTACGTGGCGATGGTGGGGGAGTTTCGGGTGCATTACGCGGGGTTCTTCGACCCCGGCTTCGGGCACCATGCGGCGGGCGGCGCAGGCTCGCGCGGGGTTCTGGAAGTGCGCTGCCATGAAGCGCCCTTTGTTCTGGAGCACGGTCAAAGCGTGGGCCGCCTGATATACGAGCGGATGGACGAAATCCCCGCACAGCTTTACGGCGCGGAGCTCAAATCTAACTATCAGGGGCAAGGTCTGAAGCTGTCGAAACACTTCAAGACCTGAGCCGTATTACATGCGGCCGATTTTACGCGCCATCCGCATGGTTTGTTTCGCGCGTTTTTGCGTGGGGCCCGAATCGATCGGAGCCCCCCCTCGGGGCGGCCTTTCGACATACGGCTCGTGGCCGCATCCATGCCGGCGTTGATCCCTTTGCTCACGATACGGCGCATAACCAACCGCACGACCATATTAATAATTGAGTTAACGTTCATAGCGCACTCCTTTTTTTCCGCTCGACGGAAAGTTAATGCCCAATTGTGCCAATTTCACGGCAAACACACCTAGTCTTCAAACAATTCCGTCTGATCGTCCTCTTCCAGCAAAATCTCGCCGTCCTCTTCGTCGCTGCTGGGCGCACCCGGCATCGAGGATGGCGGCAGACGGCTGTCCAGAAGCCCCGCCTGCCGCAGCTCCTTGAGCCCCGGCAGATCGCGGGCGCTTTCCAGTCCGAAATGACTGAGGAACGTTGCGGTGACGACGAATGTCACGGGCCGGCCCGGTGTCATCTTGCGCCGTCCCAGCCGGATCCATTCCATCTCAAGAAGTTGGTCTACCGTGCCACGGCTGACCGAAACGCCCCGGATTTCCTCGATCTCGGCCCGTGTGACGGGCTGGTGATAGGCGATGATCGCAAGCGTCTCTATCGCAGCGCGGCTGAGCTTGCGGGTCTCGACCGTCTCGCGCTGCATCAAAAAACCAAGATCAGGTGCTGTGCGCATGGCAAAGGCATCACCAGTTTTCATCAGTGTCACGCCGCGCCCCTCATAGCGTTTGCGCAGATAAACCAACGCCTCGGCAGCATCGCTGCCATGCGGCATCCGGTCGTTGAGCTCACGCACCGTCACAGGCTCGGCGCTGGCGAAAAGGATGGCTTCAACCATGCGTTCCTGCTCCCCCATCGGCGGCGCTTCAAAGAGGCTTTCTTCTTTTTTTTCAGTCTCTTCACTCATGTTTCTAGTCCTTCCGTCTCAGCTCGATCGGCGCGAAATGATCCCCCTGCCGAATCTCGATCCGCCCCTCTTTGGCAAGTTCAAGGGAGGCAGCAAAGGTCGATGCTGTGGCCGAACGGCGGCGCGCAGGGTCGGTGCCGAACCCTTCGGGCAAGTAGGTCACGATATCCGTCCAGCCGCCCGCAAACCCGATCAAGCCCCGCATCCGGTCAAGGGCGGCCTCAAGCGGATAGATCGCATCACGGTCCCACGCATAGGGGCGAAATTCGTCGCGTGTGCGGGTGCGCGCATAGCCCTGCATCAGATCAAGAAGCGAGGCGGTGTAAGTTATCTTGCGCGAGCGTGTGATCTCTTCAGGCACGCCGCGCGCAAAGAACTCCCGGCCCAGCCGGTCACGGCCCATCAGGCGCGCCGCCACATCGCGCATTGCCGACAACCGCTCAAGTTGAAACGCCAAATGCGCGGCCAACTCCTCGCCCGATGGCCCCTCCTCGGTCGGATCAGGCGGCAGCAGCAGGCGGGATTTGAGAAACGCGAGCCACGCGGCCATCACAAGGTAATCAGCAGCCAGCTCCAGCCGAAGCTTGCGGGCGGTCTCCACGAAGGCCAGATATTGCCGGGCGAGTTGCAGCACCGAGATACGGCGCAAATCGACTTTCTGCGTGCGGCTCAGCATCAAGAGCACATCGAGTGGCCCCTCGAACCCGTCCACATCCACGATCAGCGCCTCGGCCACGAGCCGTTCGGCCACGTTATCCGCTGCACCGCGATCAAAATCCTCGTCCGTGTCGGCCATATCCTACCCGCCCATGATGGCAGACAGCTTTGCCTCCAGCGCGGGAATGTCAACCTCATCGGGCGTGCGGCGTGCGGCCAATGCGGCCTCTGCGCGGGTCTGTGCGGCGGGACCCATCTCGCCCGACGCCTCCGCCACGGCGCGGCGGGTGTCCAGATCGGCGTTGCACAGAAGGGCAACGTCACAGCCCGCTGCAATAGACGCGCGGGCAATATCCTCTGGCGCGCCGGTCAGCGCCTTCATGGAGATATCGTCGGTCATGATCAGCCCGCCAAAGCCGATCTCGTCGCGGATGATCCGCATCATCTTCGCCGAGAGCGTGGCCGGCACCGGGTCAATTGCGCTGTAGCTCAGATGCGCAGTCATGCCCATCGGCAGGTCGCTCAGCGCCTTGAAGGGCGCGAAATCGCACGCCGTGAGCGCTGCGTGTTCCGCGTCCACCACGGGCAGGTCCAGATGGCTGTCGGCGGTCGCGCGACCATGGCCGGGTATGTGTTTCACCACGGGCAAGACACCGCCTGCCAGATGCCCCTCAGCCGCCGCGCGCCCCAAAGCGGCCACGCGCGCAGGATCAGTGCCATAGCAGCGGTCGCGCAGAAAATCGTGGGTTTGCGGCCCCGCCACGTCCACCAAAGGCGCGCAATTGCTGTCGATACCCAAGGCGTAAAGCTCATGCGCTATGAGGCGATAGCGCAGATACATCGCCTCTTCGGCCTGCGCGCCCGCCTGTTCCACAAATGCCAAGGGCGCGGGCCAAACCCGCCACGGCGCGCGCAGACGTTGGACGCGCCCGCCCTCCTGGTCGATGGTGATCGGGGCCTCGCGCCCAACTGCCTCGCGCATATCACCGCAGAGCGCGCGTATCTGATCCGCATCCGCAATGTTACGGCCAAAAAGGATGAAGCCGAACGGGTTGGCCTCACGGAAAAACGTCTTTTCCTCGGCAGTCAGGCGCAAGCCTTCCGCATCGAGGATCGTCGCGCCAAATCGGCTCACCGCGTAACCACGGGGATGCACTCAGCCCGCTCTGCCACCAGAGCTGAGCAGAAACGGCGCGCATCGGCCAGATCCTCAAACCCCATGGCGCGGAGGCGATAGAAGGTGCGCCCGCCGCTTTCGGCGCGCTGAATGACACGGCCCTTGCCGCTCAGAACATCCTCAAACCGCGCCTCAAGCCGCGCCCATTCCTCAAGCGCAATCGCTTCGCTTTTGAACGCCCCAAGCTGTGCGAGCCGCGTGCCTGCAGGTATATCGGCGGCGGCCACATCTTGCGGCGCGCCTTGCGCAGACGCCGACACAATTGTGGCCAGCGATGCGGTTTCCAGCCCTGAGGGCCGTGTCTTGGGGCGCAGCGAGCGACCAATGCCGCCGGAGACGGGCTCGGAAATGCGCACATTCGGCGCAGGCTCCACCTCACCCAGAGGGGCCACACCTTGTGACAGGGCCTCGGCGAGGGCCAGCATCGCTGCCTCTTCATCGGTCGCGGGGGCCGCGGCCTGAGGCGCGGCGTCAACTGGGGGCACAGGTGCCGGATCGCGCGCAGCCTCGGCCTGAAGGGAGGTATTCTGCATCCGCTCGGGTGACGGATCGTCCTGAAGCGTCAGATCGAGCGGCGCAGGGGCGAGGATCAACTCGTCCGGGGCCGAGGCCGCCGCGCCGATCGCGGCCACATCATTGACCGACAGGCCCTGATTGGCCGCTTGGCGTCCGCCGGGCTCTTCGGGTTGCACCCGCATCGGGCCTTCCGCCGCACGGATGACCGGCACGCCGCTCACGTCGCGCACCATCAGTTTGTAGCCCCAGACCCCCAGGCCGATAACCAGCCCCAAAGAGATCACGCATGCGATCCCGTATGTCAGTTTTGAAAGCGTATTTATCTGATCCGGGGTGCCGTATCCGCGTGCCCCGCCGGACATGCGTCCGTCTGCCTGCATCTGTGCCATATCTCGCCTCTTAGCCACCGGCGAGCGTGTGCCGGGGATGAATTTCTGCCTCATGCATCCCCGGCCTGTCGCGATTTTTATCGCAATTCTTGTGCCGGAGTGACCCCTAAGATACCAAGACCTGCGGAAATAACAACGCTTGCTGCCCTTGCGAGGGCAATTTTCGCCTGCGATGTGGCCGGATCGCCCTCCTGAAGAAAGCGCAGCTCCGGCACGTCATGGCCCCGGTTCCACAGGCTGTGCAGATCGCTGGCCAAATCGAAGAGATAGAAGGCCACGCGGTGCGGCTCATTGGTGCGCCCGGCTATCTCCACCTGACGCGGCCATTCGGCGATCTTGCGCGCAAGCGCCAGCTCGGCCTCATGGGTGAGGATGCTGAGATCGGCGGCGCGCAAGGCGTCGTCCGACACGTCGATCCCGGCCTCCGCCGCCTTGGCCAGCACCGAGCAGACCCGCGCATGGGCATATTGAACGTAAAAGACCGGGTTTTCCTTGGATTGCTCCAGCACCTTGTCGAAATCGAAATCCAAGGGCGCATCATTCTTGCGGGTCAGCATCACGAACCGCGTGGCATCCGCGCCCACCTGATCGACCACATCGCGCAACGTGACGAACGTGCCCGCGCGCTTGGACATCTTGAACGGCTCACCGTTCTTGTAGAGCTTCACAAGCTGCGCCAGCTTCACATCCAGCGTGACCCGCCCGTCAGAGAGAGCCGATACCGCTGCCTTCATCCGTTTGACATAGCCGCCGTGATCCGCACCGAACACATCGATCAGCGCGTCATAGCCCCGCTCGATCTTGTCGAAATGATAAGCAATATCAGGCGCGAAATAGGTCCAAGCACCGTCGGATTTCTTGACGGGCCGGTCCACGTCATCGCCATGTGCGGTGGATTTGAACAGCGTCTGCTCGCGCGGCTCCCAATCCTCGGGCTTTTTGCCCTTGGGCGGCTCCAGCACGCCTTGGTAGATCAGCCCCTTGGCATCCAATCCTTCCAGCGCCGCCTCGATCCGGCCCGTGCCATAAAGCGATTTTTCCGAATAAAACGCGTCCATTTCGATACCCAGCGCCTTCAGGTCGGCGCGGATCAAATCCATCATCGCATCGGTGGAATAGTCCCGGACCGCCTCCAGCCAAACGCTTTCGGGTTGGTCGATATAGGCCGCACCCACCTTGTCTTTCAGCGCCTGCCCCACCTCTATGAGGTAATCACCGGGATATGTGCCATCCTCGAACGCCACGGCCTGCCCATGCGCCTCCAGATAGCGCAGGTAGACCGACCGCGCCAGCACATCGACCTGTGCCCCACCATCATTGATATAGTATTCGCGCGTCACGTCATGGCCTGTGAAATCCAACAGGCTTGCCAGTGCATCACCGAACACCGCGCCGCGTGTGTGGCCGACATGCAAGGGTCCCGTGGGGTTGGCCGAGACGAACTCCACATTCACGCGCCGTCCCTGCCCCATATCCGAGCGGCCGAAATCAGCGCCCTCCCTCAGCGCCGCCAGCACGACCTCATGCCACATCGACGGCGCCAGACGCAGGTTCAAAAACCCCGGACCCGCAACCTCCGCACCCTCAATGCGCGGATCGGCGGCAAGCCGCGCGGCCAATGCCTCTGCAATGTCGCGCGGTTTGAGGCCTGCGGGCTTGGCCAACACCATTGCGGCGTTCGTGGCCATATCGCCATGGGCGGGATCGCGCGGCGGCTCCACAGTCACATTGTCCATCGAGAGGCCCTCGGGAAGCTGCCCGGCGGCAACCATCTCGGCAAGCGCGTCCAGAACGGCGGCGCGCAACGTGGTGAAAAGGTTCATCTGCCCCATCCTTTGCGGTTTGGGCTTCGGTTTACCACTGCCAGAGCGGGCGTCAATGCACGCACGCCTCAGTCGTGAATGTCCCGACCGCCCCTGGCGTTATGCGTGCACGCCGCTGGCATCAATGTCCCGCCGCCTCAGGCGAGATACTGCCCGGCCCCGCCCATGATCCAGCCCCACCCGGCCCACCCAGATGGCGCGCATGTTCATCCAGCGCGAAACGGTCGGTCATACCCGCGATGTAATCGCTGACCAGCCGTGCCAGCGCATGCGCGTCCCCGGCCGCAGCCACATCCGCCTGCCAACGACGCGGCAAAAGCGCGGGAGCCTCCATATAGAAGGGGAAAAGCTCCGAGACCGTCCGCGTGGCTGTCTCGCGCATCTCCATGATCACAGGCGCGCGATACATGCGCGCAAAGAGAAACGCGCGGATCTCATGCAGATCTCGCCACAGCGCGGGCGAGAATTGCACCAAGGGGCGGCCCAGATGCCGCACGGCCTGCGCATCTGGAACACCGGCCTCTGAGATCAGCGCGCGGGACGTGTCGATCACATCACCTACCATCACACCAAAGACCCGGCGCAGCGCCTCATGCCTGCGCCGATATGGATCAAGGCCGGGATGGGCCGCGTCCACCTCGGCGTAGCAATCGCGCAGAATGGGCAGCGCGCTCACCTCGTCCTCTGAGAAAAGCCCCGCGCGCAATCCATCATGCAGATCGTGGTTGTTATAGGCGATGTCATCGGCCAATGCGGCCACCTGCGCCTCTGCGCTGGCATGGGTGTGAAGCTCAAGATCGTGCAGCGCGTTATACTCGGCCAGGGCCTCGGGCAATGCGCCCGTGACAGGCCCGTTATGCTTGGCCAGCCCTTCCAGCGTCTCCCACGTGAGGTTCAGCCCATCGAACCGGGCGTAATGCCGCTCCAGCCGGGTCACGATGCGGATCGCCTGCGCGTTGTGATCAAACCCGCCATAAGGGGCCATGAGGGCGGCCAGCGCATCCTCGCCCGTGTGGCCGAAGGGCGTGTGACCCAGATCATGGGCCAGCGCCACGGCCTCGGTCAGCTCCGCATTGAGGCCAAGTGCGCCGGAGATGGTCCGCGCGACCTGCGCCACTTCGATCGAGTGGGTGAGCCGCGTGCGGAAGTAATCGCCCTCATGGGCAACGAAGACCTGCGTTTTGTGCTTTAGCCTGCGAAAGGCGCTGGAATGGATGATCCGGTCGCGGTCACGCTGAAAACACGAGCGATGCGCGCTTTCTTCCTCCGGCACCCTGCGACCACGGGTTTGGGCCGGATCGCAGGCGATTGGGGCTGTTGGCTGGGCCATGTTGCGCTCTGCTCCTTGCTCGATCCCGTGGCACTCCTTATATTGCAGAAAACGTCCAAGCGAAACCGATGAGAATGCCATGAACCTGCCTCCCACAGTCACTCCCCGCGCCTTTGAGCGTCTGAGCGAAATCGGCGCCTCCGGTCAGGGTCAGGCCCTGCGCGTGGCGGTCGAGGGCGGCGGCTGCTCGGGGTTTCAGTATGAGATCAAGCTGGATGCGCCAGATGCAGATGATCTGATCCTTGAGGGCAATGGCGAGAAGGTCGTGGTCGATCAGGTATCGCTGCCGTTTCTGGCCAATGCGGTGATTGACTTTACCGAAGAGCTGATCGGCGCGCGCTTCGTCATCGAGAACCCGAACGCCAGCAGTTCTTGCGGGTGCGGCACCTCTTTTTCAATGTAATGACGCGCAAGGCAGTGGATTACTCCGCCGCCACCGTGGCCGCCTTACGCTCGGCCCGCCGCAGTGCAATATGCGGTGCGGCCTGGTCATAAACGAGCCACGCACCCGCCGTGATCACGAGCCCCGCGCCCAAAAACACCACTCCGCCCGGTATTTCGCCAAATACGACTGCCCCAATGACGACCACCCAGATGAATTGCAGGTTCATCAAAGGCGTGACCACATAGGCGGGCATCGCCTTGAAAGCGGCGACCAGAACCCAACGCGCGCCGAACAAGAGCGCCGCATAAAGGCACGCCCAGCTGAAATCGGCCATGCCCATCGGCTTCCAAACGAACGGTAATGCCACAGCCATGACGATGGCGAGCGACAGGTTGGGGTAAAAGACCTGCGCCAAAAGGTTATCGTCGCGCGTGCCGATATAGCGCGACGCCATCATCGACACCGTGCCCAGAAGAACCGCCGCAAGTGCCACACCATGCCCCGCCTGAAATGAGCTAAGCCCGCCCGGCCCAAGGCACAAGAGCCCCACAAGGCCGAGCATCAACGCGGCCCAAGCTTGTGGGCGCACGGGTTCGTTCAGCACCGGGCCGCTCAGGAGCGCGGTGAAGAGCGGGATCATTGCGATGAAGAGAAACACCTCAGCAAAGGGCAAAAGGCGGAACGCGTAGAAGAAACACACCGCCCCAAGGACCGTAGCGGCGCTGCGCAAGGCCATCGCGCGCGGGCATTTGGTGCGCATACCGCGCCGCGCAGGGCTGAGACGCGCCGCACCCAGCGCCAGAAAGGCCACTATCGCTCCGGAGAGGGCAAAAAGTTGAGGGGCCGCATAATTGGCCGCAAACATCTTGGTAATCGCATCGGCGGATGCAATGAGCAGCGTGTAAAGCGCCGTCATCGCCACGCCGGCGATCAACGCATAGCGCGCCGCGATCATGCCAAAGCCCCCTGCGGCGCCGGGCTTGGATGTAGCCCCACACGCGCGAAACCCGCAAAAAACGCGCCAAACTCAGCCGTGGACGCCTCCGCCGCCATCAGTGCTGCCTGTGTTTGATCCGAGACCCGGCCCGATACGGCCTCGCGCATCACTTCCCAATCATCCGAGCGATGTGCCCCCATTGCATACATTGTCTCGGACAGCTCACGCAGGGGACCGATATGCGGGCGCACCCGCGAGAATGTCACACGGCCCAAAGGCACTTGCGCGGCAAACCCGTCATGCCCGGAATGATCCAGGAACCAGTTCAGCATAAGATACTCGTGATAATCATCCTGCAGCCCTGCTGCCTCACTTGACGTGAGCGTAAAGCATTTGAGCTGCTGTGTCAGCCACAATTCCCAGGTCGGCGGCGGGGCCTTTCGCGCAAAGCGGAGCGCGATGCAAATCTCAGCCAACAGATCGGCGTTGTAATCCAGAAACGCGAGGGTTCCGGCAAACAGCAGGCTGCGGTGCATATCGGCACATATCTGCGGATCCTGCGCGCCGTATTCCGAGAGATAAAAGACGATGTGAGTCAGCTCATATGCGGCTTTTTTGTTAGGCAGTGCAAATGTCTCCGCGCGGCCTGCAAACTGCCGCAGCCGCCCTTCAAGCGCATGGTCATGCGGCAGGGCCTCAACTCCCCGGCGCGCACAAAGCCGGCGCGCCTCGGCCCGTTGAAGATCCGACAGCTCGGCCTCCGCAAGACCTTGCTCGGCGGCCCACGCGGTCAGCGCGGCCCCTTTGGAGCCGGGCATACCGAGATCTTCGAGATCAAGGCAGATCGATAGCAAAAAGCGGTAATATTGCGGAAAAAACTCCATCCGCGCCTCGATCTGATCGTAGAATGTTTGAAACGTAGAAAGCGCTTCATGCTCAGGCACTTGCCCGGTGCTTTGAAGGATATTCAGCATCTCGGCGTTTTCCTTGAGCCAGAACACATCATCCTCGCTGCGGCGGGCATGTGCAAAAGTGCTCAGCAGGGCCGCTTGGCGTGCGGCCTTGCTGTGCTGGCGAAACGGGACGTTCAGTTGGACGATGTTGTGCATGGCAGTGCTCCTCATGGTCAGGCGCTGCGCGCCCCGTTTCGCTTTTGGCTTACAGGCTGGACGTGAAGATTTCGGTCGCGTCTCCGTCATCGGCCTTGGCCGCCGCCATCACCAGCGAGGAGGTGAAAGCCCCTGTCGCATCACCGGCCACCGCACGAGGTGCCAGCGACGAGGTGAAGGCCTGAACAGCATCACCATCCGACAGCTTCGCCGTGGTGGCAGGGCTGAGCGAGGAGGTGAACGCCTCGGTCGCCTCACCCGCAGACACGCTGGAGCCTTGTGCGATCAGCGAGGAGGTAAACGCGCCAGTCACGTCACCCGATGCAATATGGGTCGCACTTGGTGCGAGCGACGAGGTAAACATCTCAAGACCCTCACCCATCTCAGCTGATGCCGACATGACCGGACCGAGCGAGGAGGTGAATGCCTCCACAGCACCGCCGTCAAACAGGCTCGCGCCAGCATCCGAAGCCGCTTTGGTTGCGGCAAATGTGATCATGTGTTCTTTTTTAAGTTGTGCAGACATGGATTTCTTCCCCAGTTGAAAATTGCAGACCAGTTCAGGCTTACACCTTAGGTTGCATCTACCAAGCCCATTTCTTCTCTAGCTTGCCACGCAAAACCTCAGGAAACGCTCAGTTTCCTTCTAACGCGCTCTGGAAAAATCACTTTTCTGATTGCTGTTTTTTGCGGCGAAAATCTTATCCCCGAGTTATCCACAGACTTACCCACAGACTTTGATCAAACTACCTTTGCGTGTATTCCGTTTTGTGCCGGCAAGTTTGCCGAATCCGATTCGACAGACCCGTGATCTCGCCGCCTTCCACCCGCTTGCACTGCTGCTCACCCCACGCCATAGAGGGAGCACGCAGCAGAGGGGTCCGCAGATGAAGATCGCGAGTTTCAACATCAATGGCATCAAGGCCCGCATCAACGCCCTGCCCGCGTGGCTGGATGAGGCCGCCCCCGACGTGGCCGTGTTGCAAGAAATCAAATCCGTTGACGAGGCTTTCCCCCGCGAGCTTTTCGAGGATCGCGGATACACGGTCGAGACGCACGGGCAGAAGGGCTTCAATGGCGTGGCCATCCTCAGCAAGCTGCCACTGGAGGATGTGACCCGCGGCCTGCCCGGTGACGATACCGACGAGCAGGCCCGCTGGATCGAGGCCACCGTGATGGGGGGTGTGCCCGTGCGCGTCTGCGGCCTCTACCTGCCCAACGGGAATCCCGCGCCAGGACCGAAATACGACTACAAACTCGCGTGGATGGAGCGTCTGCACGCGCGCGCCGAGACCCTTTTGGCGCTGGAGGAGCCATTCTTGATGGCGGGTGATTACAACATCATCCCACAAGATGAGGATGCCAAGCGCCCCGAAGTCTGGCAAGAAGACGCCCTCGCCCGGCCCGAGAGCCGCGCGGCGTTCCGCCGCCTGATGGCGTTGGGCTTTACCGAGGCATTCCGCGCCCGCACCCAAGGACCGGGTCATTATACATTCTGGGATTATCAGGCCGGCGCTTGGAACCGCGATGACGGCATCCGCATTGATCATTTCCTGCTCAGCCCCGCCTGCGCCGATCTGCTGGAGGATTGCCAGATCGACAAAATGACCCGCGCGGGGGACAAGCCATCGGACCATGTGCCGATCTGGGTGAAGCTGCGGGCATGACCGCGTCGGATAATCTGCGCGGGGCGGCGCTTATGACGCTATCGATGGCAGGTTTCGCGCTTGAGGATACCTTCATCAAGATCATCTCGGCGACGCTGCCCGTCGGGCAGATCTTCGTCATGCTCGGAACCGCAGGCGCGTTTGTCTTTGCGGTGCTGGCAAAACTGCGGGGCCAGGTGATCTTCTTCAAGGGTGCGCTCTCGCGCCCTGTTCTGATCCGCAACTTTGGTGAGCTTATCGCGGCCATCGGCTATGTCACCGCAATCGCACTGACGCCGCTTTCCTCCGCCGCCGCGATCCTTCAGGCCACACCGCTGGCGGTCACGCTGGGGGCCGCCCTCTTTATGGGGGCCGAGGTCGGCTGGCGCCGCTGGGGGGCCATCATCGTGGGCTTCATCGGCGTTCTGATCATCCTGCGCCCCGGCACAGAAGGCTTCGCGCCTGCCTCGCTCTTTGCCGTCTTGGGCGTGATCGGCATCGCGATTCGCGATCTGGCCACGCGAGCCGTGCCGCCGCATATCTCCTCGCTGCAGCTATCGGTCCATGCCTATGCCATCATCGTGCCCTGTGGCGTCGTGATGCTGATGACAGGCAGCGGCCCGGTGACCCCCAGCCCAATGGTCTGGGTCAGCCTCATCGCCGCGCTTTTCATCGGTGTGTTGGCCTATTACTGGATCGTGGCCGCATCCCGCGTCGGCGAGGTCGCCGTGGTCACCCCTTTCCGTTACACGCGACTCATCTTCGCGCTGGCCATCGGCATCCTCGTCTTTGGCGAGCGCCCCGATCTGATGACCCTTCTCGGAGCCGCCATTGTCATCGCCTCTGGCCTCTACACCTTCCTGCGCGAGCGGCGTCTGGCGCGGCTGGCCACTATCTGAATGGTTCCCCTCGGCCCGCAGGTTTGGTAGGGCATTGCCAAAGCGACACATGCAGCACCGAAGGATATAGCCGCCATGAGCACCATCGTCGACATCCACGCCCGAGAAATCCTCGACAGTCGCGGCAACCCCACGGTGGAGGTGGACGTGATCCTTGAGGACGGCACAATGGGTCGCGCCGCTGTTCCCTCAGGGGCCTCCACCGGCGCACATGAGGCGGTAGAGCGGCGCGACGGCGATGCGGCGCGCTACATGGGCAAGGGCGTGCTGGAGGCGGTCGAGGCGGTGAATGGCGAGATTGCGGAGGCCCTTCTGGGGATGGACGCGACCGAGCAGGTCGGCCTTGATATGACGATGATCGAGCTGGACGGCACGCCCAACAAGGCGCGCCTCGGGGCCAATGCGATCCTCGGGGTGAGCCTTGCGGCGGCAAAGGCGGCGGCTGAATATTGCGAGCAACCGCTTTATCGCTATGTCGGCGGCACCTCCGCGCGCACCCTGCCGGTGCCCATGATGAACATCATCAACGGCGGAGAACATGCTGATAACCCTATCGATATTCAGGAGTTCATGATCATGCCCGTGAGCGCGGAAAATATCTGCGAGGCCGTGCGCATGGGGGCCGAAGTGTTCCATACACTGAAGAAAGAGCTGACGGCGGCGGGGCTCAGCACCGGGATCGGCGATGAGGGCGGGTTCGCACCAAACATCGCCTCCACCCGCGAGGCGCTGGATTTCGTGCTGCGCAGCGTGGAGAAGGCCGGATACGTGCCGGGCGAAGATATCTGCCTGGCGTTGGATTGCGCGGCGACGGAATACTTCAAGAATGGCAAGTATGTTCTTGTCGGAGAAGGTAAAACCCTGAGCAGTGAAGAGAACGCAGCCTATCTCGCCGCGCTGGTCAATGACTATCCGATCATCTCCATCGAGGACGGCATGGATGAGGATGACTGGGACGGCTGGAAGATGTTGACCGAGGCTCTGGGGGACCGTTGCCAGCTTGTGGGTGACGATCTGTTTGTCACCAACCCTGTGCGTCTTTCAGATGGGATCAAACGCGGCTGCGCCAACTCCATGCTTGTAAAGGTCAATCAAATCGGGACGTTGACGGAAACTCTTCAAGCGGTGGAGATGGCGCATCGTGCAGGCTACACCAACGTGATGTCCCACCGCTCGGGCGAGACTGAGGATGCCACCATCGCCGATCTGGCCGTGGCCACCAATTGCGGGCAGATCAAGACCGGGAGCCTTGCGCGCTCGGATCGGCTGGCCAAGTATAACCAACTGATCCGTATCGAGGAAATGCTGGGCGAGAGTGCGATCTATGCAGGTCGCTCGATCCTGCGCGGCTGAGATGCGGCGGCGGGCCGGAGCGCCCGCCTCGCTCAGCCTTGGTGATCCCGGTAGAACCGGAGCAAGGCCTGTGTGGATCCGTCCTTCTGCTGCGCGTCAGCACCCGCCATCAGAGGGTCCAGCTCAGTTGCCAGAGCCTTGCCAAGCTCCACCCCCCATTGATCAAATGAGTTGATCCCGAGGATCACGCCTTCCACGAACACCCGGTGCTCATAGAGCGCCACGATCTGCCCCAACCGGTAGGGCGTGAGCCGGTCGTAAATCAGCGTGCTGGAGGGCCGACCGCCCGGGAAAACGCGGTGCCGCGCCTGCCGCTCAAGCGCGGGGCCGCTCAACCCGCTCTCGGCCATCAACGCGCGCACTGCGTCAAGGCTGCGCCCCCGCATCAGCGCTTCGGATTGCGCGAGGCAATTGGCAACCAGAAGCCTGTGGTGATGGGCTAGGTTTGCCTCATGCCCTTGGGCTGCAACAAGAAATTCACATGGCACGATCTGAGTGCCTTGGTGCAGAAGCTGATAAAACGCATGCTGCCCGTTCGTGCCCGCCTCGCCCCAGACAATCGGCCCGCTGGCCCCGTCCAAGGGGCTACCATCGAGCGCCACGCGCTTGCCGTTTGATTCCATCTCAAGCTGTTGCAGATAGGCCGGAAGCCGCCCCAGCCGCTGATCATAGGGCAACACGGCACGGGTCGAAAACCCGCAGGCGCGGCTGTGCCAAATGCCAAGAAGCGCCAGCATCACGGGCATATTCTCAGCCATGGGCGCCTCTCGGAAATGGTGGTCCACGGCCTCGCCGCCGCGCAGCATTTCCTCGAATGCGTCCGGCCCGATAGCGATCATCAAAGACAGCCCGATCGGCCCCCAGAGCGAGTAGCGCCCGCCGACCCAATCCTCAAACCCGAAGACCCGCACGGACGGGATGCCGAAAGCGGCAGCGCGCTCCTCAGACGACGAGAGCGCCACAAATTGCGCACCTGTATCCTCGCGCGCCCCCGCCATCCAAGCACGGGCGGTTTCAGCGTTGGTCATTGTCTCGATTGTGGTGAACGTCTTGGAGGCAACGATGACCAATGTACGTTTTGGATCAATCCCTTGCAGGACATCGTGAATATCGGCTCCATCCACGTTGGACACAAAATGACAGCGCGGGCCATCATGGAAGGGCCGCAAGGCCCGCGTGGCCATCTCGGGGCCCAGATGTGAGCCGCCAATCCCGATATTGACAACATCGGTGATCGCCCCGCCCGCACCTCGGAACGACCCGCTGCGCACAGCATCGGCAAAGGCCCGCATCCGCGCCCGCGTCGCGCGCACATCCGGCATCGCATCCACGCCATCCACCATAACCGGCCCACCAGAGAGGTTACGGAGCGCCGTGTGCAGTACCGCGCGCCCTTCGGTCTCATTGATCTTGGCACCGGTGAACATGGCCTCGCGCCGCGCGGCAACACCGCAATCCTCAGCCAGCATCACGAGCGCCGCGCGGGATGCCGTGTCCAGATGGGTCTTCGAGTAATCAAACAGCATCCCATCCGCACGAATCGAAAATGCCTCGGCCCGTCCGCCCTCCTCAAAGAGCGGCGTGATCCCCCGCGCCAGCGCCGCCTCGGCTTGCGCCTTCAAACCCGCCCACATATCGCTCACCCTTCGGCCCAATGCACGGTGGCATCGCTAAGGATCGCCGCCACCGGGGCCTCATTGGGGTGCATTGTGCGAGCAGCCTCGAGCGCGCGCCGCTTGGCCAGTCCCGTAATCACGATATGTTTGGACATCGCACCATTCAGCACCGCCGCACTCAGCGATATCCGCGGCTCGGGCGCGTCCGGCATCTCGACGGGCACAAGGATCGGGGCGTGCGGATCAAGTGCCGCCTCAAGTCCCGGCGCGTGCGGAAATAGTGAGGCCGTATGCATATCCGAGCCCATCCCCAGGAGCATCACCGAGATCGGCAAATGCCCCGCGATGCGCCCCGCCAACTGCGATGCTGCCTCGGCTGGTGTGCGATCCTTCATGTAGAGCGGCAAGAGGTTGGCCGCCGCCGCCCGCCCCACCAACAGCCGCTCACGGATCAGCCACGTGTTGGAGCGCACATGCTCCTCGGGTCGCCACCGCTCATCACTCAGCAGAACATCGACGCGGCCCCAGTCCAGATTTGCGGCGCACAAGAAATCAAAGATCGGGCCCGGCGTGCTGCCCCCCGGCACGACCAGAAGCGCGCGGTCCTGGTGGCGCAGCACCGCGCCCAATTCGCCCACCAGCACATTGGCCAGATCCATCGCCATCATCTCGGCATCAGCGTATTCAACAAATTTCATGGCCGTATCTCCCGCCAGCGACGCCCGTCGCGATGCATGAGCATGAGTGCATCATCAGGGCCGGAACTGCCCGATGCATAGAGGATCGGGGCCACGCTGGAATTCTGCCATCCCTCGATGATGGGATCGGTCCAGCGCCACGCCGCCTCCACCTCATCTCCGCGCATGAAGAGCGTCTGATCCCCGCGCACCACGTCCATGATCAGCCGCTCATAGGCATCCGGGAAATCCGCCGTATCCGGACCCAAAGCCTCCGCAAATGTCATGTCCAGCGGCACATCCACCAGACGCATCCCCCCCGGCCCCGGCTCCTTGATCGTCACGCCAAGCTCGATCCCCTCGTTGGGCTGTAGCCGGATGGTTAGGATGTTGGCATGACGGCCCGCCTCAAGCCCGAAGATCGAATGGGGCGCCTCCTTGAATACGACCGCAATCTCGCTGGCCCGCGCCTTCAACCGCTTGCCCGTGCGCAGATAAAACGGTGTGCCGGACCAACGCCAATTGCCGATATGGGCGCGCAAGGCGACGAAGCTTTCGGTTTGGGTGTCGCGATTCTCCACCTGATTGCGGTATCCCGGCCGCTCCTTGGTGCCCTCATACTG
>JBASXE010000091.1:0-2662 GCA_049276875.1 Roseovarius sp.
GTGATTTCCAGCGCTTCATCCGCATCGACGAACCGCGCCCCGGCCGGGGGCACGACCGGCAGGATGCGGCGCAAGATATCGGTGCGCACATCGGCCCGATATGTGCCGCCATCAAGCTTCTGACGGATGATCCGGGCCGTTTGCGCAATCGGTTGCTCAAGGACCACCAACAGCTTTTCAACGACACTCTCGCCCGCGATGTCCCGCTCGAGCAAGGGCGCCAGATCGTCGAACAGGCTGTCTGCCATCTCCATCTTGTCGAGATCCAGCTCAAACCCAAGGTGAACGCGTTGGCCACGCTCGGACAAGGGCTGGGCGATGCGATTGACCAGCGACACAAGGCGCTCGGCCGCAGGATGCGCCGCCCCGCCGACATAGCCGTCGATGATCAGCGTCAAGCCATCGGGTTGGGGCATGTCGAAGAGCGTTGGCAAGAACCGCCGCGCCTCGTCCGTTGACATGACGTCATAGCGGGCAAAGGGCGCCATCATGCGATCGGTGTTGGCGACGACAGCTTCGATCTGGCTTTCGGTCCAAGTCTCCCATCCAGTCAAGCGGATGGCAAGATCGGCATCGGCGCGATGGCGATGGGCGGCGTTCACGAAATCGCGCCGATGGCGCAACCACTGTGATTGGAAGCGCAATTCCAGAACGCCTGCCTGTGCGCCGGCAATCCATTGCGGGCCGTAGAACGCGATCTGGTCGACCAAGCCGAAATCCACCCTTGCGATGGCTTGGGCGGGGGTTTCAGGATCAACCGTCCCCTCGCCATCCGTGGCAGCTTCGGGGGGCAGGAACCAAAAGGGATAAAACCCGTAGACCTGCGCGTGTTTTTCGCGGCCCATGACACAGCCACAATCGGGTTCGGCCACCGACCCGCTGACGCGGCGTTGGTCCGGCTCCCGAACGGTTCGGGCGCTGTAGGTGACCGCCACTTCTTGCAACTGCGCGGGCAAGGTCGGTAGCAGTGCCGCGAAAGCCTGGCGCATCAGCTCGACCGTCGGATATTCCAACCCCAGCCGCGTCTGCGTCAGAGCCGCTTCCTCAGCGGTGAAGCTCGCCAGTTCCGGCAAGGTCAGGATCGTTTCGATCAGACCCGGCGTGATGGCCCACCGCACGCGCACCAGCTCCGCGACCCGCGCCATGTCTTGTGCCAGGATGCGGGCGATCTCGATCTGGGACACGGGCAAGAACACGTCGCGCAAGCTTGCCTCAAGCAGCGCGCGGTTGGGTTGCGGCGGCAGGTCGGTCTCGGCAAAAGCCTGCCGCAACACCGCATTTTGCACAGCCGCATCCGCCGTTTGGCGCGTCAGCGCAGTGATGACCAGAGTCGCCGACTGCGGGCGCGCCTCGGGTTCGGGCATGCCGGGGGCGGGACGGTCGAAAACGGTGGGCAGGTTTTCCGCGGCATCGGCGATCACCGCAATGGCCGCCGCGATCTCGGTGTCGAAGGCGGCGCGCAGGCTGCGGCGCAACGCCTCTTCCACGACAGCAAGCAGCGCCTCGCGGCTGCCTGCGCTACGCCCGACAAGACCGGCGATGACCGCCTGCCGGTCGCCCAGATCATCGACCAACTCCAGCTGCTGCGCGGCGGTTTCATCCAGCCAATACAGCCTGGCGGGACTGTCGTCAGCCATCACGATCTCGGCCATCCGCGCCTCGAGACAGGGCGACAGATTGGGCCCCATGGCTTGCCGGAGCATGGCCAACAATGCGTCTGGTCTTGGCGAAGGGCCGATCAAGGCCTCAAGCGCCGCTCGCGTGTCATTCGCCATGGTCAGGCGGGCGATGTCCTCGGGTCCGAACGACCAATACTGCAACACCGAGCCATCTGCCCGGCATGCGGCGGGGCCTTGCCCTGTTGCCGCCGCGACAAGCGTGATCGGCAAGCCCGCCTCGGGTTGAAATTCCTGCATCAGGCGCGTGATCGTCGCGGGCGTGCCCAAGAGCCGCGGAAGCCGGGCCGCGGCATCGGCAAGCAGCCATTGCGCAAATTCCGGCGATGCCAGGACGGAAATCGCCCCGGGATACTGCGCTTCCAGAATGTCGAACCGCACCATGGCCTCGGCCAGTGTCCCGACATCACCCACCAAGGGTGTGGCGCTGCAATAGCGGGCAAAGCTGTCGCCGGTTCCCGTGGGCACAAGCCCCGCGCCTTCCAATGCCTCAAGCCCGGCCGTGCCTGCATCCGTCAAGACCGGCAAGGCCGCACACGCCGTCGCAGAGGCCGGGGACGCATCCGTCAGCACCCCCGCCTTGAGCGCGGGAACGCCAGCCAAGGCCACAACGACATGGGCACCATCCACCCCGTCAATGGCTTCGGCCGTTCCCGGGGCAAGCACCCGGTCGCGCCAATCCGGCACAAGGCCGCGCAACGCGATGAATTCGTTCAAGGCATCGACGCTGTCCAAAACCGGGTCGCCATCCGCGCGGCCGGGAAACTCGGCGCACAAACGGATCAGCGCCGCATCGGACACCGGGCCACGCTTGCCATCCGCCAGCAACCGAGAGCCAACGCCCAGCGCGGAGGAAACGGCTTGTTGCACCACAAAAAATTCCGGGCCATCCGCAGGAAGCGCCACGGCATCGGGAAATGTTTCACATTGCTGCGCGGCCGCGGTGCCTGCCAAGACCACCAAGGCTGCCATGCTCAATGCCAATC
>JBASXE010000092.1:0-16601 GCA_049276875.1 Roseovarius sp.
CATATTCCGGCGGCGGGCGTGGTTCTGATGTGGGTCTGGATCACGCCAATGCCCCTGTGGGCTTACATCACCTCGGCCTATCTGGGACTGTCACTGCTGAAAATCCGCACCTTTCTGGAGCATCGCGCGCATGATCGCTCCAGTGGTCGCACCGTGGTGATCGAGGACCGCGGCCCGCTTGCGCTGTTGTTTCTGAACAATAACTACCACGTAGTGCACCATATGCACCCAAAGGTGGCGTGGTATGCATTGCCCGCGCTCTTCGCACAAAACCGCGCGCATTACATCACGCGCAATAACGGGTATCATTACCGTTCCTATGGCACCATTTTTCGGCACTATCTTCTGCGCGCGAAAGACCCTGTGCCGCATCCGCTCTGGCCTTGGGGGGCAGCCGTCAGTCCACCGCAGACGGTCGACGACCCGTCAGACGCAGAAAGAGGCTTTCCTCATCGTCATTGCGGTAAAACGGGACCGAGGCGGGCGGCGTCGGATCGTCCACGCGCGCCGCGATTTCGGCCAGAACAACCTCTGTGATAAAGGGCAGATCCACGCGGCGCACCTCCGCCAAAGGCACCCATTGCAGATGAGATAGCTCCTCACTCGCGGCGCTGAAATCATCGAGATCGGTCATCAGATGGTCGGCATCAACCAAAAAGAACCGTGCATCGAAGCGGCGCGGGCGCCCCGGGGGAGTGATGGCGCGGAACACGAATTGCAACGTCTCAGCGCTTGGCACATGACCGGTTGCGGCATAACTGCGCCAATCCTCGGGAATATCGCCGGACCACGTCCCGGCGCGGCCAAGGATGAGGCCGGTCTCCTCCCAAAGCTCGCGGATGGTGGCTACGGCCAGCGCATGGCTGATATCGCTGTCGCAATCTTCGGTCAGGCGTCCCGAACAGAGATCGGGCAGGGGGCTGGCCAAGGCAATCTGGGCATCGCCCGCATCCACCGCGCCACCGGGGAAGACAAATTTGCTGGGCATGAAGGCCGCTTGCGCCCCGCGTTGGCCCATCAATACGCGCGCGCCGTCTGTGTCGCGGCGCAAAACGATGACCGTGGCCGCGTTGCGTATCTGGGTCTTGTCGAGTGTCATGGCTATCCCTCCTGTCGGTGAGGGGTCAGTCGTCATCCCCAAACCCGTGCATCTGCCGCGCCCACTGAAAGGCCACGATCGCGCCTTTCAATCTGGGCAGAAGGTAGAGGGACAGGGTGACACAGCCAAGCGCAAATACCGCGAAGAGCACCAAGGGCTCGGGCCGAAATTGCACGAAAGCGATGTGCAAGAGGGGGGCCATCAAATGCCCCACGATCAAGATAGTGAGATAAGCGGGGCCATCATCGGCGCGGTGTCCGCTGAAGTCCTGACGGCAGACTGTGCAGGCGTCGCGGATCGTCAGATAGCTTTTCAGCAGGGGGCCGGAGCCGCAATTGGGGCATTTGCACCGAAATCCGCGGCGCAGAGCGGGCCAAAGGGCGCGCTCTGCGCTGCTGGCGGGGGTGGCCATTGGGGGGGAGGTGTTTCGCATGTGAGGCTCCGGTCCTGTTAGGCAGCACCATCTGCTTCGAACTGGGAAATGAAAAGGGGTCAGTATGTCGCGCGATTGGTGGCGTTGGTGTGCCGGGCCGATGCCTGTGGTTTTTGAGCAGCCGCTGCACTCAGGCGGCGGGGCGCGCGCAAACTGTGACGGTGTTGCGACCGCAGGCCTTGGAGCCATAGAGCGCGCGGTCTGCCTGCGCGATCAGCGCTTCTGCATCGACCTGTCCCTGCTTGCCGCTCAGACCCACCGCGACGCCGATGCTGACGGTCACGCCAAGCTCAGCCCCACCGCCCGGTACCGGCACCGTCGTGGCAGCCACATCGCGGCATAATCTGCTGGCGGTCTCCTGGGCGGTTTGCGCCGAGGTGTTGGGCATCACGATAAGAAACTCCTCCCCGCCGATCCGCGCGATCAGGTCATTCTCGCGCAGGCCACGCCGCAAGAGATCCGCCACATGCACCAGAACCTTGTCGCCCGCCGCGTGGCCATATGCGTCATTGACCCGTTTGAAGTGGTCCAAATCCGCGACCATGACGGCAAAGGACCGACCCTGCCCCTGCTGACCTTGCGCAAGCTCGGTCAGGAAGGGCAGGGCGAAGCGACGATTGTAAAGTCCCGTGAGCGGATCAATCATCGCGGCTCGGAGCCCGTCATGCAGACGGTTGCGCAAACCCTCTATCGCTTTTTTGCGGCGCATCTGGTTTTCCAGCCTGAGCGTCAACTCTGGCAGGTTCAGCGCGCCGCTCATGACGTCATCGACACCCATATCCAAGAGCGTCGCCGCCAGTGGCCCCGTGTCGTCTTGCACCACAGCCAGAAGACGGCTGTGGCGCATATGAGGCGCCGCCCGCAACTCCGCGATCAGCTTCATCGCGGTGTCGTCCGCGCCGGGCATACTGAGCAGGACCACCACATCCGGCACTCGGGGCGCACCGGAATTGGTGAGTGCGCGGGCGGTCTCCATCACCGTGATCTTGTCACGGCAGGTGGCCTGAAGGCGCGCACGAAGCCCGGCAGCATCGGCCTTGTCGATGCTCAAAAGAGCAATTTCGCCCGGAGTTTGGAAGCTGCCCTGCGCCTCGCAAAAGCCCGAGGCGCAATCGGGTCCTGCGCTCATGCGCATATCCTGAAGCGTATGATGCTGGCGCAGCAGGCCCCGCATCCGTGCAAGCAGCATCCGTTCGTTGAGGGGTTGCGCGATCACATCATCCGCACCCGCCAGAAGACAGGCCACGCGCCCCTCGCGGCAATCTTCGGGCAAGATCAGCACGATGGGGATCACGGCGAGATCGGGGCGCGCACGCACGCGGGCTATGAACTCCTGCGCCTCCATATCGCGCAGTTTGGCATTGGCCACGATCATATCGGGCCGGTCCCTGCGGATGGCCTCCAGCGCTTCCGCACCGGACCGGGCCTGCGCCACATCGAAATACGCCGCTGAAAGCTTCACCTTCAGCACGATCCGGTTTGTTGCGACCGTATCAACGATCAAAATCTTCCCTGACATGGGCGCCCGCCTTTCTGACTTGCCCTTTCCGCTGCATTAACTATCCCTTTAAGAAGTTAAGAAAACCTTTCCAGAAGTGAGGGCGAGATGAGGCAATCGCGGGAATCCGCCGAGACATTGGGGTTGCGCGCCTTGGCGTGGCTTGTGGGAAATGATGACCTTTTACAAACGTTTATGGGATCAAGTGGCGTGTCCGAGGATGTTGTGCGCGCCGGAGCAGGCGATCCGGCCTTTCTCGGCGCGGTGCTTGAATTTTTATTGATGAACGATGCATGGGTGATTGAGTGCTCTGATGCGCTGAATGTTCCGGGCACGGCCATAGGTGAGGCGCGCAGCGCGCTGCCCGGCGGGGAGCAGATACATTGGACATGAGGACCGCGGGCCGCATAGAGGGGATCGTGTTCGACAAGGACGGCACCCTGTTCGATTTCCATACCACATGGAATGTGTGGACCAGCGATCTCATCCAGTCCTTGGCAAGGGCGCATGGCGTGGCACCGGACCAGATTGCCGCGGCTGTTCAATTTGATCTGGTGTCCCGCGCCTTTCATCCCGACAGCCCCATAATTGCCGCCACCAACCGAGAGGGCGCCGAGGCCATCGCTTCTGCCCTGCCGGGGGTATCCGTGGATGTGATCGAGGAGGAAATGATGCTCTCTGCGGCTCATGCCCCGCTGGCCCCGGCGGTGGATTTGGCCCCCTTTCTTGATGGCCTGAAGGCTACGGGTCTGAAGCTGGGCGTGATGACCAATGATAGCGAATACGGCGCGCGCGCGCATCTCACCAGCGCGGGTGTTCTGGAGCGGTTTGATTTTGTTGCGGGCTTTGATTCGGGGTTTGGCGGAAAACCCGCACCGGAGCCTTTGTTGGCCTTTGCCCAAAGCGTTGGCCTTGATCCGGAGGTCTGCGTCATGGTGGGCGACAGCACCCATGACCTGATGGCGGGCCGCGCGGCAAGAATGAGAACGGTAGGCGTTCTGACGGGCGTGGCACCGCGTGCCGTTCTGGAACCCTATGCCGATGTTGTTCTGCCAAATATCGGCCATATTCCCCAATGGCTTGAGGAGTGAGGCGCGGCGGCGCTTTCGGGCTCGGGCTGGCCGCCTTCGGCACAATAGTGCTGACGCCGGATGCGCTGCTGATGCGCCTCTCGGGGATGGACGGTGCGGCGATGATGGGCTGGCGCGGCCTTGTCATGGGCACGGTCATGGTGGCGCTCTGGGCGCTGACCAGTGCGGACAGGCGCGCGGATCTGGCGGCGCTGCGTTCGCGCACCGGAATGATTGTAGTGCTCAGCCAATCTGTGAACGCCGCCCTCTTTTGCATTGGCATCGCCGTGGCACCTGTGGCGATTGTCCTCTTGGGGGTAGCCACCGTGCCGATATTCTCGGCGCTGTTCGGCCTCGCGCTTATGGGCGAGCGCACGGGCCGCGCCACATGGGTCACCATCGCGGCGGTCTCGGTCGGTATCACGCTTGCGGTCACCGGCGGTCATGAGACAGGTGGGTTGAATGCGTCCACGGTGCTGGGTGCGCTGGCGGGGCTTGGTGTGGCGGCGGCGCTGGCGCTGAACTTTACGGTGCTGCGCGCGCAGACCCATCTGCCGATCCTTTTGCTGATCGGTGTGGGCGCATGGATCGCGGGCGCTGTGGGGTGGGCCGTGCAGGGACCCGCCGCCATGTGGGAGGGCGAGGTCTGGGCAATGATCCTCACCGGATCAGTGGTCCTGCCGCTCTCGTTCTTCGCACTCTCCTTGGCCGCGCGCTACACGCCCGCGGCCAATGTGAGCCTGTTGATGCTTCTGGAGACAGTGCTCGGCCCCCTTTGGGTGTGGCTGGCGCTGGGCGAGCAGATCACGGCCGCGATGGTGGCGGGGGGCGCAATTGTCGTTGTCAGCCTCGCGATCTATCTGCTGCGCGCGCGCCGTATGGCGGCCCCGCCCGCCTGAACCGACAAGGCATTTTGCAAAAGCGACACATGCTGTCGCAAAGCGGATACCCGCACGCCGTCTCGCATGTTTGTCTTCCTCCAAGCACCCAAGGAAGGAACAGCGCGATGACCGACGAGACCAAAAAGCGCCGCCGCGGCGGAGGTCGCGCCGGGGCAGCTGATCGTCGGGGCTCGGCGGTGATCGAGCAGATGCCCTTCTCGCCCCCGATCAATATCGACCGCCCCATCGAACCTCTGAGCGAAGAAGGCGTGCTGGCCATCCATGAAGGGGCCATGCGCATTCTGGAGGAGATCGGGATCACCATCCTCAACCCCGAGGCGCTTGAGGTTTTCCGCGCCAGCGGCGGCTGCACGGTCAATGGCGAGAATGTGCGCATGGGCCGCGATTTCGTGATGGAGCAGATCGCGCTGGCCCCTGAGGAATTCACGATCACGCCCCGCAACCCCGACCGGATGCTCACCGTCGGCGGCAAGAACCTCAACTTTGGCAATGTCTCTTCCCCGCCCAGCTATTGGGACATGAAGATCGGCAAGAAGGTGACAGGCACGCGCGAAATGTGCGCGAACTTGCTGAAGCTCAGCCAGTATTTCAACTGCATCCACTTCGTCGGCGGCTATCCGGTGGAGCCTCAGGACATCCACGCCAGCGTGCGACATCTCGATGTGCTCTATGACAAGCTCACCCTGACCGACAAGGTCGCCCACGCCTATTGCCTCGGCAAGGAACGGGTCGAGGATGTGATGGACATGGTGCGCATCGCGGGCGGGCTTACGGACGCCGAATTCGAGGCAAGCCCGCACATGTACTCCAACATCAATTCCACCTCGCCGCTCAAGCATGACTACCCGATGCTGGACGGCTGGATGCGGCTCGCACGGCGCAATCAGGGCCTGATCGTGACGCCCTTCACGCTGGCCGGGGCGATGGCGCCCGTCACCATGTCTGGCGCCGTGGCGCAATCACTGGCCGAGGGTCTGATCGCCGTGGTGCTGGCTCAGCTTGTGCGCCCGGGTGCGTGCTGCGTGATCGGCACGTTCACCTCCAATGTGGATATGAAATCCGGCGCGCCCGCCTTTGGCACGCCCGAATACATGCGCGCCACCCAGATGACCGGGCAACTGGCGCGGTTCTACAAATTGCCCATGCGCGCCAGCGGCGTCTGTGCGGCCAACGTGCCTGACGGACAGGCAATGTGGGAAACCTCCAACAGCCTGTGGTCCGGGGTGCAGGCCGGCGCGCACATGATCTATCACGCGGCGGGTTGGCTCGAAGGCGGGCTCATCGCGAGCCCCGAAAAATTCATCATGGACTGCGAAATTCTCCAGCATATTCAGCGCTACATGGACCCGATGCTGACCGCCACAGGCCCGGATGAGATCGCCATCGACGCTATCCGCGAAGTGGGCGACCAAGGCCATTTCTTTGGAATTCAACATACCCAAGATCGCTACACCACCGCCTTCTACCAGCCCTTCCTCAGCGATTGGCGCAATTTCGAGGCGTGGGAAATCGCAGGGGCCACATGGACCGCGGCACGCGCGCATCAGGTGTTCCAGGACATCATCGCAAGCTTTGAGGCCCCCCCGATGGATGAAGCGATCCGCGAGGAGCTGGCCGCCTTTGTCGCGCGGCGCAAATCGGAAGGCGGCGCGCCCACGGATTTCTAGGCCAATCCGCCCCACCTTCTTCTTAGCTGAAATACTCAAACACCACCGGGCCCTTCGCGCGTGCGGTCCAAAGAAGCACGGCAGGCCCGATCCACGACGGCGTGCAAGAGCACGGTAAACACCGCCAGCACGATGAGTGCTGCAAACATCAAATCCGTCTTGGCCCGCCCATTGGCCAAAAGCATCAGATATCCAAGCCCCTTGGACGCCCCCACCCACTCACCGATGATGGCCCCGATCGGTGCATAGACCGCCCCGAGGCGCAGACCCGAGGCAAGGCCCGGCAGGGCGGCAGGGATGCGGATCACCCGCATGATCCGCGCGTTGGATGCGCCCATCACACGTACCATGTCGATCCAGCCCTGCGGCGTGCGCATCAGTGCATCGAAAAACGCCGAAGTGATGGGAAAGTAGATAATCAGGAGTGCCATCACGATCTTGGAGCCCATGCCGTAGCCGAACCAGAGCGTCAGGATCGGTGCGAGGGCAAAGACTGGCACCGCTTGGCTGAAGACCAGCATGGGGCGCACCAGTTGCCGTGCAATAGGCGAGGCGGCCAGGCCAATGGCCGTGAGCCCACCCAGCAGTGCACCAAGGGTGAGGCCGATGAGGATTTCTGACGCGGTGGTTACGAAATGCGTGGCCAGAAGGGCGCGGCTCTCCACCATGGTCTCCAACACGCGCAACGGACTGGGCAGGATGAAGTTCGGCACGCCGGTGATCCAGATCACCGCCTGCCAGAGCGCGAGGGCAAGAGCCGTGGAGGCAAGGGCTGTGAGCGCCGTCTTCATGCCGCGCGCAGTCGCGCCAGAAGCGCGCCGGTGGTGTGCAGCATCTCGGGATCATCCACCGCGCGCGGCGCCGCGCCGGGCGGCGCGGGCCAGTCGCCATGGCCGTCTTCGGTCAGGATCGTGATGTGATCGGCCAGCCGCGCGGCCTCGGCCGGGTCATGGGTGACCATCAGCACGGTCCGCCCGCGAAGCAGATCTGCAGTCAGGTCCTGCACCTGCGCGCGGGTGCGCGCATCGAGCGCCGAGAAGGGCTCATCGAGCAATACAACTGGCTGGTCTTCCATCAATGTGCGGGCAAGGGCCGCGCGCTGGCGCTGCCCGCCCGAGAGGGCCTCGGGCCGTTTGCCCGCATGATCCGCGAGCCCCACTTGCTCCAGCAGCGCCTCGGCGCGGCGCAAATCAGGGGTCGTGCCGCGAAGCCGCGCCCCAAGCGTCACGTTCTGCGTGATGGTGAGCCACGGCATCAGAAGATCGCTTTGGGCCATCATCGCGATGCGGCCTTTGAGGGGGGCTGCATCCGTGGCAGTGATGCGTCCATCAAGCGTCACGCCGTCCGCCACCTCCGCAATCAGGCGCAGCAGCGTAGATTTGCCCACGCCGGACGCGCCCAGAAGGCAGGTCCACGCGCCCCCCGCGACATGCAGATCGAGCGGCGGCAAGATCTGCGTGTCGCCAATATGGGCGCTGGCCCGGATATGAAGCCCCGGCACATTCATTCCGGCCGATTCATCGCCCAAAATCCAGCCTCAAGCCGGGTGGCGGTCTCGAACCGGGCCGAGAGGGCGCCCCAGCGGGGGCTCTGCTGCGGATCGGACCCAAGGCGGCGGGTCATCGCGCCGTCAATCAGCGCGCCGACATCACGGCAGAGCGATTGGGTCTCGTCGCCCGCATAGGTCTCGATCCAGTCGGCATAGGGTGTGTCCAAGGATTTCTCCCGGATAAGCCGCGCGCCGATCTCGCCATAGCCCAGAACGCAGGGGGCAAGGGCCGCCAGAAGGTCCAGCAGATCACCCGAATGGCCCGCATCCAACACATAGCGCGTATAGGCGATATTGTGGGTATGCTCGCGGGCGGCGAAAAGATCGGCCTCGCTCAGCCCTTCCGCCGCGCAGGTCCGAATGTGCAGGCCAAGCTCCTCGTCCAGAAGTGAGGTGACCGTGCGCGCGGCAAGGCGCATTTCCTCGGGCGTCTCTGCCTTCACCACCGCCAGCGCCCATGCGCGCGAGAAGTGGATGAGGAATATGTAATCCTGCACCAGGTAGGTCAGATAGGCCTCGCGCGGCAATGTGCCGTCCTTCAATCCCTCAACAAAGCGGTGATGGGTATAGGCGCGCCACGTCTCGGGATGCTCGGCGCGCCAGAGGGCGAAGGTGTTGCCATAGTCGGGCAATGTATCAGGCGTTTCGCCGTGCTCCGCCATCACTCCGCGCCCAGATCGATGGCCAGATCCGAGACCGCGCGGATGCCTTCGATCAGGCCCGCCTCAGACAAAAACGCCTCATACCCTGCATAGCGCGCGGCATCGAGCGCGGCGGGGCGCAGCGCAAAGCGTGGCAGCGTGTCACGCCATGCGCGCTTGTTCAGCTCATCATCCAGCTCGGTTGAGGTGCCGCGGAAAATGTCCCAGCTCTCTTCCGGGTGGTTGACGATGTATTGCGTGGCAAGCTCGGTGGCGCGCAGGAAGCGTTTGAGCATTTCAGTGTTCAGCGTCTCGGAATTGGCCACATAGATCAGCTCATCATAGGGCGGCACGCCTTGCTCCTCGACGAAAAAGCATTTGCCAGCCACACCTTCAATATCCATCTGGTTGAGCTCGAAATTCCGGTAAGCACCCAGCACCGCGTCCACCTGACCGGACATAAGCGCGGGCGAGAGCGACCAGTTCACGTTGACCAGCTCGACATCCTGCAATGTCATGCCCTCTTGGGCGAGGATGGACACGAGCAGTGCCTCCTCAACGCCCGCTACGGAGAACCCGATCTTGCCGCCTTTAAGGTCGGCGATGGTCTTCACCGGCCCGTCCTCCAGCACCAAAAGGCAGTTCAGAGGGCTGGCGATGAGCGTGCCCACGCGGATAAGTGGCAGACCTTCGGCCACCTGAAGATGCAGTTGCGGCTGATAGGAAATCGCGAGATCGGCCTGACCTGCAGCGACCATCTTGGGCGGGGCCGACGGGTCTGCGGGGGCGATAATCTCGACCTCAAGCCCCGCATCGGCGAAAAGCCCGCGCTCTTGCGCGATGATCAGAGGGCCGTGATTTGGGTTGATGAACCAATCCAGCAAGGCGGTCATCTTGTCTTGGGCCGCGGCAGGGGCGGCGATCAGGAGGGCGGCGGCGAGGGCGGCGAGGCGCATACATATGTCTCCGGATGCGGGGCATGGCGCCCGGCGTGGATGGAGATCAGCGATAGCGTGAGGGCAAGACAAGCCGAGCGCAGGCGCGCTGATGGCTATGCTCCGTTCCCTACGCCGGTACTGACCGGATCAGGTTCGGTGGGTTGGCCAACGCCTCTCAGCCGTGATTGCTCACAGCACCCCAACGGATTTGCCAGACGTAACAAAACCCGCGTGCGGTGGCAAGCGTATCTGCGTTGCGCGCGCCGCCCGGTGCGTTAGGGTAAATGCGCAGATACGCCATAAGAGGAGCCACCGGAGATGAGCCAAGAGATGCAAAGCGTGGCCACCCGCCTGTCGCTTGCGGCGATCGGGGCGCTGTCGGGATTGGCCGTTTGGGGCATGGTCGAGGTCCTGCCTGATCTGGTCGACAACATGCGCATGTTGGTCTTCCTCTTGACGCTTGGCTTCGTGTTCTTCGGCGTGCTTCTCGCGCTTATCGGCCCCGAGCGCCCTGTGCCCGCAGCTTTGGGTGCGGTTGGGCTTGCGGTGCCTTCGGCGGCGCTCTTTGTCTGGGCCAGTTACCGCTTCGAGGACATGGAGGCGTTTTTTAACCATTCCGAGGCGGTTCTGGCGCTGGGCGCGGGTCTCTTTATCGCGGTGCCGTTTCTGGCGGCTGGCATGGCCGCCCATGACGGTTGGCGCGATTATGCGAGGCTTTTTGATACCGCATGGAACATCGTCGTGCGCTATGCGGCTGCTTGGCTTTTTGCCGGGGTGGCTTGGGGTATGGCGCTGGCGTCTGACGCACTTTTGGGCCTTGTCGGCGTGCATGTGATCGAGACGTTGATCGAAATGGAAGTGGTGCCCTATATCTTCACCGGACTGGTTTTGGGGCTTGGTTTGGCCATCGTCCATGAGCTGAGCGATTATGTCTCGCCATTTTTGCTGATCCAGCTTTTCCGGGTGCTCGTTCCCGTGGTGCTGGCGGTGGTTGTGGTCTTTATCGCGGCCCTTCCACTGCGCGGGTTGGGCGAGCTTTTCGGGCAGTTCTCGGCGGCGACGATGATGGCGGGGGTCGTGATTGCGTCCGTGACGCTGATTACCACGGCGATTGGGCGCGATGACGAGATGTCCGCACAGGGTCCCGTGATGCTCTTGGCCACGCAGGCGTTGAGCGTTCTGATTGCTGTGCCTGCAGCGCTTGCGCTTTATGCCGTGTGGCTGCGGGTGGACCAATACGGGCTGACGCCCCAGCGGGTGGCCGCCATGCTTGGTGCGTTTGTGATACTAACCTATGCGCTGGCCTATGCCATCTCGATCGCGATGCGTGGTGATTGGCGCGCGCGGATCAGGACGGTGAACCGCTACAAGGCAATGGCCGTCATAGCGCTTGCAGCTCTCTGGCTCACGCCAGTGATCAACGCGGAGCGATTGTCCACCGCCAGTCAGGTCGCGCGCGCCGAGGCAGGCGCGCCCGCGTCCGAAGTGGCGCTTTGGGAAATGGCCCATGAGTGGGGCAAACCGGGGCGGCGCGGACTGGAGCGGGTCGCGGATTTCGCCGCGGCATCGGGAAGCACCGAGCTTGCGGCGGGGATTGGCAGCGCCCGCACATCTGCCAATAAATGGGACTTTAACCAAACTCTATGGGCCGGGGACGTGCTTGTGCTGGATGGGACTGTGGCGTTGCGCCCCTCGGGCGCGGTCCTGCCGGAAGGGGCCTTTGACAGACTTAGCGCATACGAGCAGCAGAGCATCCACGCGGCCTGCGCGCGGAGGTTGCCGGGCGACTTGCCGGGCTGCGTTCTGGTCATTGCAGCGTTTGACCCGCTCAATCCGGCGCAGGCCGTGATAGGCCTTTACTATCAGGGCAGTGACGTCGTGCAGGCGACGGCCTACGAGCTGCACGAGGGCGCGCTGATGCGCATCGGTCGCGTTATGAGCGCGGACGGTGTGCCACCGCGTCTGGGGCGTGCGGAAATGGTGAAGATCCTTGAGGGCGATTTCGAGATTGTGCCCGTGCCGCGCAACGTTCTGGACTTGGGTGAGATACAGATTTTTCCGCGCAATTGAGGATGTTTTCCGAATATTAACCGGACTGCACGATACCTGCCGCAATGTAGTTTGCGGAGTGAGGCATGCACGGGTTGATTAACCGGGCCATCGAAAGGTTTATTCGCGACACGTATGGGCGTGATACCTGGGCGCGTGTGACACGGCTTGCCGGGCTCGATTTTACCGAATTCGAATCCATGCTGACCTATGAGGCCGCGCTGACCCAAGATGTGCTGGCGGCCGCCGAGACGGCGCTCGATCGTCCATTGCCTGGGATTTTGGAAGATATCGGGACCTATCTCGTGTCGCATCGCAAAGTCGAAGGACTGCGGCGTCTGCTGCGCTTTGGCGGCGAGGATTTTCACGAGTTTCTCCATTCTTTGGATGATCTGCCCGCGCGCGCGCGGCTGGCTGTGGGCGATCTGGAAATTCCAGAGATGGAGCTGCGAGAGCATGGGGCGGAACTTTACACAATCACCTGCCGGGGAAATCTGCCAGGGTTCGGCCATGTGGTCGTTGGCCTCTTGCGGGCGCTGGCGGATGATTACGGCGCGCTTGTGATGCTGGAACATCAGGGCGGTTGCGGTGGTATGGAGAGCGTGGAGATCCGCTTGCTGGCCATGGGTCACGCGACCGGCCGCGCATTTGACCTTGGAGCCCGGGCAGGATGACACATACGAGCGCATATCATATGACCGCCATGTTCGATCAGCTCTGCCCGATGCATGTTATCGTGGACGCCACGGGGCGCATCACCCATGTGGGGCCTACGATGCGCAAGCTCTGTGGCGCGGGTGCGGTCGGCACGCGGTTCACGGAGCTTTTTGAGCTCAAACGCCCGCGTGGTGACGGATCCATGGCCACGCTTTTGACCAATGCAGGTCAAAAGCTGCATCTGCAAAGTCGCAGCGGAAAGCGCACTGACCTCAAAGGTATCCTTATTCCTTTGCCCGAAGATGGCTCGATGGGGCCGAAGGGCGGCGCGGTGATTAACCTGTCATTTGGCATCTCGGTGGTGGACGCTGTGCGCGACTACGCGCTGACCAGCTCTGATTTCGCGGCCACAGACCTCACGATTGAAATGCTCTATCTGGTGGAGGCCAAGACCGCCGCGATGGAAGCATCGCGCATGCTCAACCTGCGCCTCAAGGGGGCGATGATCGCCGCCGAGGAAAAAGCCTACACCGACACGCTTACGGGGCTCAAGAACCGCAGGGCGCTGGACTATCTCCTCGGCCGGACCATCGAGTCAGAGCAGGAATTTGCCCTCATTCACATGGATCTTGATTATTTCAAGGCTGTGAACGACACGTTGGGCCACGCGGCGGGGGATCATGTTCTGCGTGAAGTGGCACAGATCATGGTCGAGGAAACGCGAGCTGAGGATATCGTTGCGCGTGTTGGTGGCGATGAGTTCGTGCTGATTGTGTCACGGGTGAGCGCGCAAGAGCCTGTGCATGACATCTGTGCGCGCCTCATTGCGCGGATCGGTGCGCCAATTCCCTTTGCGGATCACATCTGCCAGATTTCGGCCAGCGCAGGCTCCGTTCTGTCAGGGAGTTATGCCCACCCCCAGATAGACCGCATGATGGAGGAGGCCGATATTGCACTTTATGCGGCCAAAGCGCGGGGTCGAAGCTGTCATGTCCCCTATGCGACGGAGCTGCGCAAGGAGGGGTTCGCACCCGATCCGTCACAAGGTGTCACATCGCCGGCCGCAAGCGCTGGTGTGCGTGGCTAGCGACAAGGGCGCGGTCCCGAAGCAACTTCCGCACAATCGGCAATATGTGAAGCAGGCGCACGGCTCCGAGGTGCCATCAGCGCTTGACCCTTCGCCCGGTCTTTACTAAACGACCCTATCTGCGCAGCCCCGGATTCGTCCGGGGTTTCGTTTTCGTTCATATGAGCGACACACGCCGGGGACCTTCGGGGCCCTATATAAAGGGGGGGCTATCATACCCACCCCAAACATAGCCCCGGATTACGTCCCGGGGCGTTTGCTAAACGGAAGACAGAAAGCATGGCACTCAAGTCGTATAAGCCAACGACGCCGGGCCAGCGCGGGCTGGTGCTGATCGACCGTTCGGAGCTGTATAAAGGACGCCCCGTCAAGGCCCTCACCGAGGGTTTGACGAAATCGGGCGGCCGGAACAACACCGGACGTATCACATCGCGTCGTCGCGGGGGTGGGGCCAAGCGCCTCTACCGGATCGTTGATTTCAAGCGGAGCAAATTCGATATCTCGGCCACGGTCGAGCGGATCGAGTATGACCCCAACCGGACCGCGTTTATCGCGCTCATCAAATACGAGGATGGCGAGCAAGCCTATATCCTCGCGCCTCAGCGTCTTGCTGTTGGCGATTCGGTGGTTGCAGGCCCCAAGGTCGATATCAAGCCCGGCAACTGCATGCCCTTCTCCGGCATGCCGATCGGCACGATTGTCCACAACATCGAAATGAAGCCCGGAAAAGGCGGTCAGATCGCACGCGCCGCTGGCACCTATGCCCAGTTCGTAGGCCGCGATGGCGGCTACGCTCAGATCCGTCTGAGCAGCGGCGAATTGCGCCTCGTGCGTCAGGAATGCAAGGCGACCGTTGGTGCTGTGTCGAACCCCGACAACTCGAACCAGAACTACGGTAAAGCTGGTCGCATGCGTCACAAGGGCGTCCGCCCATCTGTTCGCGGTGTTGTCATGAACCCGGTCGATCACCCGCATGGTGGCGGTGAAGGCCGGACCTCGGGCGGCCGTCACCCGGTCACCCCATGGGGCAAGCCGACCAAAGGGGCTCGCACCCGTAACAAGAAAAAGGCGTCGCAAAAGCTGATTATCCGCTCGCGTCACGCCAAGAAAAAGGGCCGGTAATCATGTCGCGTTCTGTATGGAAAGGCCCCTTTGTCGATGCTTACGTGCTGAAAAAAGCCGAAGCGTCGCGTGAAGGCGGTCGTAACGAAGTCATCAAAATCTGGTCGCGTCGCTCGACGATCCTGCCCCAATTCGTGGGTCTGACGTTTGGCGTGTATAACGGCCGGAAACATATCCCTGTAAACGTCAGCGAAGACATGATCGGTCAAAAGTTTGGTGAATATTCGCCAACACGCACCTATCACGGTCACGCCGCCGACAAAAAAGCGAAGCGGAAGTAAGTCATGGGCAAGGAAAAGAACCCCCGCCGCGTGGCCGATGACGAAGCAATGGCAAAACTGCGCATGCTTCGCACAAGCCCGCAAAAGCTGAACCTTCTGGCCGCGCTCATCCGTGGCAAGAAGGTGGACAAGGCTCTGAACGATCTTACGTTTTCGCAAAAGCGGATCGCGGCAGACGTGAAGAAATGCCTGCAATCGGCCATCGCCAACGCTGAGAACAACCACAATCTGGACGTGGACGAGCTGATCGTGGCCGAGGCCTATGTTGGAAAGAACCTCGTTATGAAACGTGGTCGCCCGCGTGCCCGTGGTCGTTTCGGCGCGCTGCGCAAGCCGTTCTCGGAGCTGACGATCAAGGTCCGCCAAGTTGAGGAGCAAGTCTGATGGGAAATAAAGTAAATCCGATTGGCATGCGCCTTCAGGTGAACCGCACGTGGGACAGCCGCTGGTATGCCGACACGAAAGACTACGGCAATCTGCTGCTTGAAGATCTCGCCATGCGTGAGTTTATCAAGAAAGAGTGCAAGCAGGCCGGCGTCAGCCGTGTGATCATCGAGCGTCCGCACAAAAAGTGCCGCGTGACCGTTCACACAGCCCGCCCCGGTGTCATCATTGGCAAGAAAGGCGCGGATATCGAGACGCTGCGCAAGAAACTTGCCGCCATGACCGACAGCGAGCTGCACCTCAACATCGTTGAAGTGCGCAAGCCCGAGCTGGACGCCGCACTGGTGGGCGAAAGCATCGCCCAGCAGCTTGAACGCCGGGTCAGCTTCCGTCGCGCGATGAAACGTGCCGTGCAAAACGCCATGCGTATGGGTGCCTTGGGCATCCGCGTGAACGTCGCGGGCCGCCTTGGCGGGGCCGAGATCGCGCGGACCGAATGGTATCGTGAGGGCCGCGTGCCGCTCCATACCCTGCGTGCGGATATCGACTATGCACATGTCGAGGCCACCACGGCTTACGGCATCATCGGCATCAAGACCTGGATCTTCAAAGGTGAGATCATGGAGCACGATCCAAGTGCCCGTGACCGTAAAGCCCAAGAACTCCAAGATGGTCCAGCGCCGCGCGGCGCCGGCGGACGCCGGTAAAGGGGATAGGACATGCTTCAACCAAAACGCACCAAATTCCGCAAGCAGTTCAAGGGCCGCATCAAGGGCCTTGCCAAGGGCGGGTCTGACCTGAACTTCGGCTCCTTTGGCCTCAAAGCCACCGAGCCCGAGCGCGTCACAGCACGGCAAATCGAGGCGGCTCGCCGCGCGATGACCCGTCACATGAAGCGTCAGGGCCGTGTCTGGATCCGGATTTTCCCTGATGTGCCCGTCACATCGAAGCCCACCGAAGTTCGGATGGGTAAGGGTAAGGGCTCGGTCGATTTCTGGGCCTGCAAGGTCAAGCCCGGCCGTGTGATGTTCGAGATCGACGGCGTTGCCGAAGACATTGCCATGGAGGCCCTGCGCCTTGCGGCAATGAAACTGCCGATCAAAACCCGGGTCGTCCAACGCGAGGACTGGTGAATTTCGCTAAAGCGAAATTCACCTTGGTGACGGCGTTTCGGCTCAGCCGATAACGCCGAGTTCGCGAAAGCGGAATTCACCACGTGCTGGC
>JBASXE010000093.1:0-2500 GCA_049276875.1 Roseovarius sp.
CTGTATGAGACATGACCTTGTCGACTAGTTCTGCGGATAGATCTACGTCCTCTCGAACCGAAGCCAGAACAGACTCCAGACCCTGCCACTTCTCATCGCCGTAGTAGTACCAACCACCCCGTCGATCGATGAGGCCGAACATCGCGGCCATCGATACGATCTCTTTGGCATTGTCGTACTCGCCGGGCGAAACAGGACCGCCGTGGTCGAAGTAGAAATCTACGTATGCGGTGCGCTGGGGCGGAGCCGACTTGTTTTTAAGCGTCCTCACCCGAATGGATTGTCCGATCCGCTTCTTGTCCTGACCCTTGCCGACCTCGATCCACTCGTCGCGCTTAACCTCACAGCGCACGAAGTAGGCGAAGTCTTTACCGACTCCTCCCGGCGTGGTACGCGGGTCGCCGTGCATGACGCCAATTTTGTAGCGCCACTGGTTGATGATGATTCCCAGGACCGGACGCTCCTCCTCAACGAGTGATCGCTTCATAGCGCCACCGACCTTGCGGAAGAATTTGTTGGTCAGCAGGGCGCCCCGGCCGACGGTGAGTTCCTCCATCGTCTTACCGGCCTCTGGACTAGGAACAAGGGCGGGCAGGGAGTCGATAACGATGGCATCAATGGCCTTCGACTCTGCAAAAGCAATAGCAGCGTCATAAGCCTCTTCCATAATGGCAGTCTCGACAACGATCATGCGGTCGGTGTCGACCCCGCACATCTCGGCGTACTTGGGGACCCATGCCTCGGCGGCCACCCAGACTGCCGTGAAATTAGGATCTCGCTGTTGATTTTCGGCGATGACGCGCAGTGCCATCCCGCTCTTTCCGTGCGATGGTTCTCCGACCAGTTCGGTCCACTGGTTTCCAGGAAGACCTCCGCCGAGGATGAAGTCCCAGGTGACGGATCCGGTGGGGAACTTGGGGCTTAACTCAGAATTGATGTCGGCACCGAGGACGACGACACTGCCCCCGAACTTCTTGTTTAAGGTCGAAACGACCGACTGTGCTTCAGCGCTAATCATGTGGGAGGTGCTCCTTGCATCTCGCGCCCGGGTGCGAAACCACAGGCGTAACAACGGGGTGTCGGTGAAGCCATTCCGTTCTGGGAGACCACGGTCCCAGCGTTGGACCTGGAGAAGAACAGATCGCTGCCGCAGTTCGGACAAATCGAGGTCTCGTTTCGAGTCGCATCTCCACCTCGCCACATGGTCGAGGTCTGGGCGAAATTCTCGCCGGTGACTTGAACGTTCTGAGCGGTCTGTTCGTTGTGCTGTGGCACCTGGGGGAGTCGAACGGGATCGAGCGGTCTCGTTGCAGGCGGGGGAGGCGTAGTGGAAACGGCGCTGCCCAATTTCTTTGCCCACCAACTACTACTCATCGCCGCACCTCCAGGAGTTTGAGCCCAACGAACTGAGACAGAATGCCCATTGTGTTTGCCGTCAGGATCTTGATGAGCCACACTTCGATCCGCTGTCGCTCTGCGTCTTCGATGGGGGCGTCCCACGGGGATACCGTCTGGTAGTACTCCATGACGGAGGTCGCCAGGTGAGTGGAGAAGAACAGAACCATAGGCATAGCGTTGTCGACCTGTTCTACTCGCTCCTCGGAGTTCTCAACGTCCTCGCTAGTGATCTCGGAGAGACCGAGGAGCGTGGCCAACTGCTGCTTCTCCGCAAGTTGTGTGTCCAATAGGTAGTCCTTGACGACTTCCTTCGGGTTCATGGACGATATCTCCTTCGCCCACTTAGATCGGCGACGGTACCTGAGGTAAGACCTGATCATTTTGCTTCTCCCCATCTATCTGCGATTGTCACCTCGGCGAGGAGTGGAACTCCTATGCCGGGTAGTGCGGCCCCCTCCATACCAGCGCGTACCGCTTCAGCGGTCTGATCAGCAAGCGCATCAGGAGTGACAACGACGACTTCGTCGTGGACCGTGAGTGTGATGTATGCCGAATCTGAAATCTGGTCAGATACGGCTATGAGAGCCATCTTCATTGTGTCGGCAGCGGTCCCTTGAATGAGAGTGTTGAACGCCTGCCGTTCTGCACGCAGGCGCATCCAGAATGTGTCGCTCGTAAGTTCGGGCAGGTATCGACGGCGGCCCGCCGGGGTTGATACATACGGGACCTCTCTCTGCAGTGCCTGTCGAACCACACGCTTCTTCAAGAGTTCGACGCGAGGGAACTTGTCGTTGAAATCCTTGAGAAGTTCCTTGGCCTGGTCGTAGTCGACACCGATCTGCTTAGAGAGATTGTCCGGGCCTACGCCGTACGCGATAGAAAGTACGAGAACTTTTCCCGCTTTTCGATCTAACCCCATCTTTTCTGCGACCGTCATGTACAGATCCCCACCGTCGTGATAGTTCTGCATCATCACCGGATCCCGGGAGAAACCGGCAATAAGCCGTGGTTCTATCTGTGAGTAGTCAGCGACGACAAGGGTGTGCCCCTCTGGAGCAACGAACAAGTTACGGATCATCTGTCCGTACTCGGTTCCTGAGTT
>JBASXE010000094.1:0-3399 GCA_049276875.1 Roseovarius sp.
GCCGGTTCTCCGGCCCGGGCATTCGTCGATCAAAGGGAGGAGACCTGCAATGAATGACCATAATGACAAATCCGCTGTGCAAGACGGGGCCGATCATCAATACGATCCGCTTTGGGAAGAAGTTGAAAATGACGACCGCAAGTTGCCACGGATTTCCGCCCGGTTGGACCAATTGGTCACCGGAGTCGGTACCGTGGTCATGTGGGTCAACGTTCTTCTCATAATTGCCATCATTTCTCAGGTGGGGATGCGTTATGCCTTCGGCATCAGCTTTCCCAAACTCGACGAACTTCAGTGGCATCTCTATGCTTTAACCACGATGATCGGTGTGTCCTACGCGCTGAGCACAGACAGCCACGTGCGCGTCGATATCCTGAGACTTAATTTTTCCGATCGCGCACGACGCTTTGTCGAAATCCTTGGCATTGTGGTTCTTTTGCTGCCGTTCTGCTGGTTGATGATCGATCAGGGCATCGACTACTTTAATGACAGCTTCCGGGTCAACGAACGCTCTGACAGCCCGATTGGTCTGCCTGCGCGCTGGATTTTGAAATCCGTTATTCCAATCAGTTTTACGTTGTTGGCCATAGCTGCACTCGCGCGATTGATCCACGACGTTTACATGTTGGCGACCAATGCTGACGAACGCGCCGATCGCTCTGGGCTTAGGGCACTCGCCATTATGCTGCTTGCTTTTGCAGCCGTCACCTTTGGCCTTGTTCAGCTGGTGCACACTCCGGAAGACGCGCTTGTTGTCATGATGTTCATGACCTTCGTAGCCCTTCTCTTTACCGGTTTTCCGGTGCCTTGGGTTTTGGCTGGCGTCGGCGTTCTTTATGCTGCTATCGCCTATATGGGCGACAATGACATGTTGCTGTGGACCGGGATGGAAAGCACCTTTACCGGCCTCGATTATCTGACGCTGGGAACGGTTGTGAACCGCGTGTATTCGACGATGTCGAATTCGGTTCTGGTCGCTTTGCCGATGTTCATTTTCATGGGTTTGATGCTGGATGAATCCGGTGTTGCCCAGCGTTTGATGAACTCCATGCAGCGCCTGTTCGGAACGATGCGCGGTGGTTTGGCGATCACGGTCACGGCCATCGGTATTATCCTTGCTGCCTCGACGGGTATTGTTGGGGCTTCGGTCGTTCTTCTTGGTCTGCTGTCAATGCCCGCCATGATGGAGCAGAAATACTCGAAATCGCTGGCTGCGGGTGTCATTGCGTCATCCGGGACGTTGGGAATTCTAATTCCGCCCTCGATCATGCTTGTGATCATGGCCGACCAGATGGCGCTTTCAGTTGGCGACCTGTTCATGGCGGCCCTTTTGCCGGGTCTGCTGATCGGCGGGCTGTACATCTTATACATTGTTGTGGTCGCTTCATTGAACCCGACGGTTGCTCCTCTGCCCGCAGGTGCCAAAAAGGTTGACTGGGAAGCAATCTTGGAAGTGGGAAAAGCGGTTCTTCCGCCTGTCGCACTGATCTTTGCAGTTCTGGGATCGATTTTTGGCGGGATAGCCACACCAACCGAGGCCTCGGGGGTTGGTGCCGCCGGTGCCACTGTCATGGCCTTGGCCTATCGCAAACTGACCTGGGCGAAGCTGTATCAGGTCACACGTAACACGTTCAAAACGACCGCATACATCTTTGCGATTTTTCTGGGTGCAACCTGCTTTGCTTTCGTTCTGCGCGAACTTGGCGGCGACGAATTGATCACGGCGATGATCAAGGGACTAGGCTTTGGCGAAATGGGCACGATCCTGTTCATTCTCTTCCTGGTGTTTCTGCTGGGCTTTGTTCTGGACTGGATCGAAATTACGCTGATTACCCTGCCGCTGGTAGCACCGATCATTGCGGCCATGTCGCTGTCCATTCCTGGTGCAGGCCTGGATAATCCGGAATTGATCTGGTTCGTGATCCTGGTGGCCGTCACATTGCAAACCAGCTTCCTGACACCACCAGTCGGTTTCTCTTTATTCTACCTCAAAGGTGTGTGCCCTCCGGAAGTGAAGCTGACGGATATCTACAAAGGTGTTGTTCCCTTCATCCTGCTGCAGCTTACGGGTCTGGCATTGGTCATCCTCTTTCCATCTCTCGCCACCTGGCTTCCCTCGGTTGCCTACTAAACACAAATGCGGCGACCCTTTGGGGGGCCGCACCACCTAACTTTGGAGACCTGAGATGAAAGACAACGACACAGATGCACCGCTCTCAGATGCTCTTGAGTATCATCAAAGGGATCGTCCGGGGAAACTTGCTATTCGCGCGACGAAACCGCTCAGTTCCCAACGGGATCTGGCGTTGGCCTACAGCCCGGGCGTGGCTGAGGCCAGCATGGCCATTGCAAACAACCCATCCGATGTCATGAAGTACACAGCGCGCGGCAATCTGGTGGCCGTGATTTCAAACGGCACCGCAGTTCTAGGACTGGGCAATATCGGCGCATTGGCTTCCAAGCCTGTGATGGAAGGCAAGGCGGTCTCGGTTCAGGCATTGTCAGCGGAACGTGATTGCCTGGTGTGAGTGTTGCTGATAGCTTTTGCCTATGAGCCCAAGATCGCCTTTCAAGTATTACAAGACGAGCCCGGAGGTCATCCGTTTTGCGGTGAAACTACGGGTTCATTATGGATTATCGTTGCGCCAGTGCGAAGACATGTTGGCGGAGCGTGGGATTGACGTCAGCTACGAGGCGATCCGCTGTTGGGTGCGGAAATTCGGAGCGCGCTTTGCCGCAGAGATCCGTCGTCGCCGGATCAAACGCGGGTTTGGCTCAACGTGGCGCTGGCACATTGACGAGGTTTTTGTGAAGATCAATGGCCAGCTTTTCTACATGTGGCGAGTGATAGATCACGAGGGCGAAGTGCTTGAAGTGTTTGTTTCCAAGCGCCGCGACAAGGCGGCAGCGATGAAGGTTTTGAAGAAGGCCATGCGTCGACACGGCAAGCCGGATGAGATTGTGACGGACAAATGCCCGTCTTACGGTGCGGCGCTACGGGATCTGAATGCGGGACTTCAGCATATCACGGATCAATATGCCAACAATCTGAGCGAGGTCTCACACCAACCGTTTCGACGAAGGGAGCGGTCGCAGCAGAGATTCCGCAGCCATGGAAGTTTGCAGGTGTTCGCTTCAACCCATGGATGCCTTTACAATCACTTCAACACGGAGAGACACAAGATCAGCAGAGCCAGAATGAAGCAGCTTCGATCCGCCGCGAATGCCGAGTGGAGCGAGCTTCTGGCAGCCTAAAGAATGGGTCAACCTGCAACATTTGAGACTGGTTCGAGTTTGTCTGACAGCACCCTTTGACCGCTCGTGTATGCGCTTGAGGTAGTTAATCGTGCCACTGCGGCAGATGATGTCCCTGCGTCCAGTCTTGCCTGACACGCTCAT
>JBASXE010000095.1:0-1696 GCA_049276875.1 Roseovarius sp.
AAGCGCTTCATTGTAGGCTGGCCAGTTCCTGGTCTTGTAAGTCGGGGGTGTGTGTCTGCTCATACATCCCAGCTACCACGCTGGATTCACAAGATGAATCCCTCACGCGATTTGCGCAACAGAGCCGCTTTGGCCGGGTGGAGAAATTGACCAAATCCCCAGCTTTTTTTGGCAGATCATGGATTGGTATGGGATTTCTCGCGACCGGGTTGTTTTCGCATTGACCCCTTTCATTGCGTCAGAAATTTGGGTTGCGGCGCAATCTGAACAATTAGGCGGGCCTGGCCCGTCACAAGCCTATCTTCGCCTTCTCGAAGAAAATGCGCGAGAACGCGGGATGCAGCCCGTCGCACATCGATACCTTTACGTCAGTCGCGAAAAGATGCTGTTTCGCGGCTTGGCTACTATGCTGGGTGAAGGTTACTTTTCAAATTGTCTGAGGGCTTTGGGTGTCCACATCCTTGTCCCTGAAGAAACGACGATCGTCGATCAGTTGTCGCATTACGCGGGTACACAGCACTTGATATTTGCCCAAGGGTCAGCAATGCACGGTCGACAACTCCTCGGGTTTGTCGATCAGCACATTTCGGTGCTTCAACGGCGCCCACACGGCCGCCAGGGGCTTATGGAGCTACTGCCACGCTGCACGCGCCTCACCTATTGCGAAACGGCCAAGGGAACCATTGCGCGGATTCAGCAAGATGGCAGCCGCGATTTTGTGAGGGGAGTTTCAGTCTATGACACGCAAACACTCTTGTCCTCGATGGCGCGGATTGGTCTGGATCTGCGACCTGTGTGGAACAATGAGATATACTTACGCCACTGTGAGGCCGACCTAGAAACTTGGACACGCGCAGCGTTCACTGCGAACCATCAGGCTAAAACGCCAATGGATTGGCCCGCCTCCTTCGAAAGCGTTCGGCACGACATAGAAAAGGCAGGATTTCCACATATGTTGAAACGGTTGGAGGATGTTCTGCGGCCGATTTAGTTTTGGGCGTGAATGCGAACTTAACCGATTCAGTAATTAATTCGGGTAATAAGTTTGTGTTTGCGACTGAGCTAAATATCGTAAAGAGCATGCTATTTCGGGAGATTGCGCCGAGGCGCCTTTGGTTATGGGCGGCGAGGATTTCGCCTTCCTGTCCAACGCCCGGCCCGGTGCCTATATTCTGGTCGGCAATGGCGACACCGCCAATGTCCACCACCCCAATTACAACTTCAACGACGAGGCAATCCCGGCGGGCTGTTCGTGGTGGGCCGAAATCGTGGAGCGCTGCTTGCCTGCGGCGTGACGGGTGACCTTTGGCGATACCCTGCTGACGGGGCGGGCGGGCGCGGTTAAGCTGGCGCTGTTCCATTGCCGGGGGCTGGTGTCATGTGTCGCTACCTTGTCTTGCTTTGCGCCCTGCTGCTGCCGCATGGGGCATCGGCGTGGGAAGGTGGCGGGAACGAACCCTTCTGGTCGGCCACGTTGGAGGCCGGCCAGATGCGGATCACCCGGCTTGGCCTGCCCGATCTGATCCTCGCCATCGTCGCGGAAGACGCCGATGGGAGCGGGCTGCGCATCACCGCCGCCGACCCGGCACATGCGCGCGACGCCGTCCTGACCCGCCGCCCGATGATCTGTCGCGACACCATGACCGGCATGCCACATCCCGAGACTGTCACGCTGGCGCTGGGCAAAGATTGGTTC
>JBASXE010000096.1:0-10293 GCA_049276875.1 Roseovarius sp.
GCGCCACCTCTCCCAAATAACTGTACACCTTGAATACTGTTGCGCCTTTGGCTGACCACATGGTGACGGGGTAAAATGGCGGAAACCTGACTTTCGCTTCGGTTTTCATTGAGGTCTGCTATGCGGACCAAGCAGACTTTCGCGACTTTGGCATCAACGACTGGTTTCGGTGGTTTGCGCCATTTGATTTTGTGGAAGAAACGTTACTCCATATGTCTGTTTGGAGGTGCCTTTGACAAGAACGCGTCGGTAGACGGCAATGTTGATTTCAGTTCTCCCCTTGCAGCCCTGACTTTTCCAACAAGAAATTACGGATGATCGGGTCGATCACCTTATGTTCGATCGGATAGACGCCGCACAGATTGAACACATCGCGCACGGAAGCGGACACGTCCGCGCGTTTCCATATGACGCGCCCTGAATAGGGCATCCGCCTGGGTCGCCAGGCCAGCCCAAGTGTCATGCCGCGCAGATAGGTGCGTTGCTGGCGGTGTGCTGGATAGAGAACTGTCTCCGAGATGGAGCCCTCTTGCTCGCTCTCGAACTCGACAACAAAGATGCGGCTGCCGTGAAACCCCGCTTTGCCATCATATCTGGCCCGCTGAAGGTTGACCTGTTCCGGTCCAACGCCACGTTCAATGGTGCGCACGCTGATTTGCCCGCCAAGGTCGTCCAGAAACGACGCGCCAATCATCACGCAGTCCGGCCAGGACGGGGACATAAAGTGGATGTTGTAGGCACCGACATATTGGCGTAGGCGGGCGAGATCACCTGGAAAGGCATTTGCAAAGGGGTCTTCGCGGGCGGTGGGTCGGGTGCGGTTCAATTGGCCCCGCCTTTGGGCAAAGGCCTCGCTATCTGACAAAAGGTCACTTTCCTGCAAATCGAAATACAGGCTGATTCGCCGCAGATTGTGGGCTGAGGGCAGACCCGCGCCACTGAGGTAACGGTTGAACTGCTGTTGGTTAATCCCGATTTCGCGGCAAATTTGGGCAATCGACACGCGTTCGGCGCAGACATGCCTTAGGTTTTTTGCGAAGTTTTGGTTCATATCGTCATTCCATAAGCAAGTTATAGCGTAAGTGCTAATAGTCGCTAATAAATGTGTATACTTGCGCAATTGTGCGATGCAATCGAATCCGCTCTCATCTTACGAGGAATGGGGGGCAGATGCGCCACATAGAGATCATCGAAAACGAATGGATCATGCTGCCGGACGGTCGCCGATTGGCGGCCCGCATCTGGATACCCCGTGGTATCGGCCGGGTTCCTGCAATCCTCGAATACTTGCCTTACCGCAAGCGCGATGGCACGGCGGCGCGCGATGAAACCACCTACGGAGTTTTCGCCAAGTCGGGCTATGCCGGTATCCGCGTCGATATCGCAGGCACCGGCGAGTCCGACGGAGATTTTGACGACGAATATTCCGAGCAGGAGCTCAGTGACGGTGAGGCCGTTTTGGAATGGATCGCGTCGCGCGATTGGTGTGATGGCAATATCGGGATGATTGGAATCTCTTGGGGCGGCTTCAATGGAATGCAATTGGCCTATCGCCAGCCAGAGGCGTTGAAAGCTGTGGTCAGTGTTGCCTCGACCACGGACCGTTACGCTGACGACATCCATTACATGGGCGGCTGTCTGCTCAGCGACAATGTGAATTGGGCAGCGCAGATGTTTGCCTATCTGTCGCGCCCGCCTGATCCTGCCTTGCGATCTGACTGGCGCGTAGAATGGATCAAGCGTATGGAAACGCTACCCTTTATGGCGGCGGATTGGTTGGACCACCCGACGCGGGACGCATTCTGGAAACACGGATCAGTCTGCGAGGATTACGCGAAGATCAAGGTGCCCGTGCTGGCCATGACCGGCTGGGCCGACGCCTATATTAACGCCCCCTCCCAGCTTGCTGCGAACCTAAGCGGTCCGGCCAAGGCGCTTATGGGACCGTGGGAACATCGCTATGCGCATATCTCCAAACTCGGCGCGGCAGATTTTCATTCCGAAGTGTTGGGCTGGTTTGATCGTTGGCTGAAGGGCGAACAGAACGGTGCTGAAGACCTCCCAGACTACCGTGTTTTCATGCAGGAGCATTTCAATCCGACAGCCCAGAACAAACCCCGTCATGGGCGCTGGATCGCCGAAGCAGAATGGCCTTCCCCCAATGTGACAGAACACAGTTTTTATCTGGGCAATTCCCGTCTGGAACAGCAGCCGCAATCCGGCGATTGCGTCGTGTCCACCCCTGCGCATGTCGGTCAGGCCAGCGGTGTGTTCTGCGCGGGCATGCGGATCGACAACGAACTTCCCGGCAATCAAAGTGGCGATGATACGCTGTCGGTCTGTTTTGATCTGACGCTGGATGCGCCGCTGGAATTACTCGGGCGCGCTATCTTCAACATCGCGTTCACATCGGATGCGCCCGTGGCGCAGATCATGGTGCGGCTCTGCGATGTGTCCCCCGATGGCGTGTCGCAACGCATCAGCTATCGCCCCTTGAACCTGACCCACCACACCAGCCATGAAACACCCGAAGCGCTAGTTCCGGGGCAACGCTACAACGCCAGTATCGCACTGAATGAATGTGCTCATAGGATTCAGTCCGGCCATACGTTGCGATTGGCATTGTCCAACAGCTATTGGCCGATTGTCTGGCCGTCCCCGACTGCGACAACCCTGACGCTTGATCTGGCCGAGTGTTCACTGGACCTGCCGGTGCGCACCGTGTCCACAGAAATTGCGACTTCGGCACCCGCAGCCCCGCAGGAATTTCCAACTCTCGGCGCTGACAATCTGCGCGAACCTGCGGCCACAGCCCGTACCGAAACCTTAGCGGACGGCATGATCGTGCAGGAAACCTTTGACGATTACGGGGCCACGCGCGACCCGCACCATGGGCTGGAAGTCGGAAGCCACGTGACAACCCGTTATGTCATCCATCCTGACGATCCAACCGCCGCGCAGTTTGACTCGGCTTGGGCGTTTACTTTTCAACGTGGTGACTGGCGCGTCGAAATTGAAACCGAAAACTCTATGACCTGCGATGCGACAAATTTCTATCTGCATCGCAATCTGCGTGCCGTTGAAGGCACCGAAAAGACCGAAGTCCTGACAAAAGAATGGTCGCAGACTATTCCGCGTGGACTCTTATGACTCATCAACCGGGAGAACAGACATGAGACTAGAATGGAAAAAAGCACCCGTCGGACGACGCAGTTTTTTGAAGGGCGCAACAGCGCTCGGTGCGGCGTCGATGCTGCCAATGCGCGCCATGGCCCAAGACGACGGTGTCCTACGCATCCGTAACTATGGCGATCTTAGTACGATGGACCCCGCTCACAGCGTTGGCGTTGTCGATGAGACCATTCACGCATCCGTCTACAACAAGCTAATCCAATACACGCCGGGCACCGAATGGGGCTGGCAGATGGATGCCGCTGCAATGATCGAACAGGGTGACGCGACCCATATCAACTTTGCATTGCGTGACGACATCGGGTTTACAAACGGCCATGGTGCGATGACGGCAGAAGATGTGAAGTTCTCGTTCGAGCGCATCATCGCAGATGCCACAGGCTCCCCCAACAAGCCCGACATGGGCCCACTAAGCCATGTTGAGGTCACGGGCGAGCGTGAAGGCACAATCGTATTGAAAGACCCCTTTGCGCCGCTTTGGACAATCGCACTGCCTTACATCACGGGCAATATCGTTTCTAAGGCTGCAACAGAGGCGGCAGGAGGGCGTATCGGGATTGATCCGGTCGCTGAATCCGGCCCCTATTTGCGCACCAGTTGGGTGGCGAAGGAAAAGACGGTATTGACGCGGAACCCCGACTGGAAGGGCGAAGCCCCTGCATGGGATTCCATCGAGATTCTGCCAATTGATGACGAAAGCACCGCCGAAATCGCATTTGATTCAGGTGAAATTGATTTGACACGGGTATCTTTGGGATCGGTTGAACGTTACCGCGCTGACGTCCCTAATGGCGGTACTTTGGTGGAAAACCCGTCGCTGTTCTACGTCTGGTTGGGGATGAACCTTGATCATCCGAAACTTCAAAACCAGAAACTGCGTCAAGCCATCCAGTACGCCATCGATGTGCCTTCAATCCTGCAGGCGGCCTATTTTGGTGCCGTCGAACCCTCGACCGGGATCATTGCACCGGGCCTTGCCGGCAACCGTCCAGCCAGCCTTGTGCCAGCGGCAGCTGACTTTGCCAAAGCGGCCGAGCTTTTGGCTGAATCTGGTGAAACGAACGTGTCGCTGACACTGGATGTACTAAACAAGACCGAGTTCACCACGACAGCGCAGGTTATTCAGGCGACTCTGGCGCAGATTGGCATCACGCTGGAAATCAACTTGTTGGAATCTGGTGCATTCTGGTCCAGCGGAGACAACGAAGACCTGCAACTTGTGCTCAACCGCTTCTCAATGGCGCCTGATCCGTCGTATGCGACGGCTTGGTTCACCACTGAACAAGCGGGCATCTGGAACTGGGAACGCTTCCGCAACGACGAGTTCGACCAGTTGCACGCCGCCGCATCAGCGGAAACCGATGTAGCCAAGCGCGACGAGATGTATCGCCGTGCGCAAGACCTGATGGAAGAAAGCGGTGCCTACCGTTTCATCACCCATGAGGCCACGCCGGTAGTACATTCCTCGCGCATCACGCCAGCTCTGCGGCCTGATGGCCTGCCACTGCTGCGTTATTTCGGCAAGGCATAAAAAAAGGCGCGTCGCAATGTTACAATTCACCCTTAAACGATTTGCCCTTGCGGCGCTTATTCTGGTCGTGGCCGTCACGGTCATGTTCTTGATGATCCGCGCGGTGCCCGGTGATCCTGTTTCGATCATGCTGGGGCCGCGCGCGACGCCCGAACTCAAAGCTCGTCTCATCTCGGAAATGGGTTTGAATCGCTCGATTCCAGAGCAACTCATGCTCTATTTCGGCGGGCTATTGCGCGGGGATTTGGGTGTTGATGTCTTTTCGGGCCGCGAGGTCACAACCATCGTGTTTGAGCAGCTGCCCCACACGTTAAGACTTATCTTCTCGGCTATTCTTTGGTCTGCGGTGCTCGGTATTGGTCTGGGGTGTTATGCCGCCGCACATCCAAACACGTGGATCGACCGTGTCGCCGCGACACTTTCGGTCAGCTTTATAGCCGCACCTGCCTTTGTCGTGGCGTTGCTGTCGCTGCTGTTGTTTGCTGTTCATCTGCAATGGTTCCCCGCGATCGGCGTCGGGGACGGATTCTGGGACACGGCATGGCATCTGGTGCTGCCGTCGTTTGCCATCGGCCTTAGCTGGGTCGGGTATATCGCCCGTTTGGTTCGCGCATCGATGCTGGAGGTGATGGGCGAAAGCCATATTCGCACGGCGCGTGCATTCGGGCTAAGTGAACGCCGCATCATTGGCATCTATGCCCTGCGCATCGCAATCCTGCCAGTTGTCACTGTCATTGGTGTGGGTATGGGCTTCTTGCTCAGCTCTGCCGTCTTTACCGAGATCGTCTTTGCCCGCCCCGGCCTTGGCAAGCTGGTGATCGACAGCATCACCACCCGAAATTACCCCATCGTCATGGGGGCAGTGCTGGTCTCAACCGCACTTTTCGTCATCTCAACCGCGATTGCGGATTTGATCAACGCAATCCTTGACCCGCGCGCGCGGTCTGGCACTTGAGAAAGGGTTGAACCATGGCTGATATCACCACTGATGCACCCGCAAAAAGCCGCTCGGAACTGTCGATCATCCTTGCTGGCGTGGTCCGCGATCCACTGGGCCTGCTTGGCTTGATCATTGTCGGGGCAATCGTTTTTTCAGCGATCTTTGCGGCCTGGATTGTGCCCTATTATCCGATTGCGATGAATATTCCTGACAGGATGCAGGGGCCATCCTGGAACCATCTTCTGGGCACGGATCAGTTAGGGCGCGATACGTTTTCACGTGTGATCATGGGCGGACAAGTCGCCCTAAAGGTCGCGCTGCCTGCCATTTTTGGAGCAATGGCCATTGGCCTGACCCTTGGCATGATTGCGGGTTACGGACCTAAATGGCTCGATAACCTTCTGATGCTGCTGTTCGACACGATCCGGTCTTTCCCAACTGTGATGTTTGCTTTGGCTGTTGTCGCGTTGGTGGGTCCCAGCCTGCAAACAGTGGTTTTCGTGGTCATGGCGACATCGATCCCGACCTATGGGCGGGTGGCACGCACCCAAACACTGACGCTACGCAACAGTGAGTTCATTCTGGCTGAACGCGCTATGGGAGCCAGCGTTGCCCGCATCTTAGGCGTGCATATGCTGCCCAATATCATTGGCGTTCTGGCCGTTCTGGCGGCGATGGACATCCCCACAGTGATCGCACTTGAGGCGGGGCTGAGCTTTCTAGGCCTTGGGGTCAAACCACCCACCCCGAGTTGGGGGGTGTTGTTGAAAGACGGTTACGCCCTGATCCGCCAGACCCCATGGCTGGTTGTCGCGGGAGGTTTGCCAATCATTTTGGCGACCCTTGGTTTTACCTTCCTTGGTGAAAGCCTTCGCGATGTTGTGGATCCAAAATTGAGGAAGAACCGATGAGCGTGACCTTGCTGGAAATAGATAACCTCAGCGTCGACTATGAAACCGCCCGCGACGATCTGAAGGCGCTGCGCAATATCAGCTTTGATGTGAACAAGGGTGAAATCGTTGGCATCGTTGGCGAAAGCGGATGTGGCAAATCTACACTCATCTCTGCGATCCTACGCCTGATTGCGCCAAACACGCGGTTTCGCAGTGGCGAAGTACGCTTCAAGGGCGAGGATCTGCTGACCCGTAGCGAGAGCGAGATGCGTGGTTTGCGCGGCGGGGACATATCGATTGTGTTCCAAGACCCGATGCAGACCCACAATCCGGTCATCGCCATCGGTAAGCAAATGACGGACATCCAACACCGTTCCAACGCGACGAAGGCGGAAAAGCTGGCTACGGCTGCTAAGATGCTGGGTGCGGTTGGAATTCCCGATCCGGAGTTGCGGCTTGGCCAATATCCTCATGAGTTTTCCGGGGGCATGCGCCAACGGATCGCGATTGCGATGGCATTGATGTCCGAACCCGATTTGCTGATTGCGGATGAACCAACAACCGCGCTGGATGCGACGCTTGAGGTGCAGATCATCGAGCGGTTGAAAGATCTTCAACGCGACCTCGGGTGCGCGGTCCTGTTCATCTCGCATCACCTTGGGGTCATCGCGGAACTTTGTGACCGAGTGGTGGTTATGTATGCAGGAGCTGTCGTCGAAAGCGGCACCGTGCGCGAGATTTTTCACAATCCCAAGCATCCCTACACCCGCCGTCTGATTGAGTGTGACCCGGGCCATATCAAAGAACGGGCGCGCATTCTGCCAACGATCCCTGGCGAAGTGCCAGATCTGGCGAACCTGCCAGACGGGTGCATCTTTCGGGATCGCTGTGATCAAGCGATGGATCGCTGTGCGCAGGTGCCCCCACTGGCGCGCCTTAGCGAAGGGCACAACGCAGCCTGTTGGCTGAACCACGCGGAGGAAGTGGCATGAGCCCGATCCTAGAAGTCAAAGACTTGCAAACCAGTTATGGCACTGTGAACGTTTTGGCAGGGGTCAGCTTTACCGTTGAACAAGGCGAAACCTACGCCATGGTCGGCGAAAGCGGGTCCGGCAAAACAACGGTTATTCGTGCCATCGCGGGGCTGGCCCCTGCGCAGGCGGGATCGGTAAAATTTGACGGTCAGGAAATTCGCGGTGTCGGAGAGCGCGCCATGCGTCCGCTGCGCAAAGACATCGCGATGATGTTTCAAGACCCAACGGGATCGCTGTCACCACGCCTAACGATCCGCAATCTGATCACCGAGCCGTACAAAATCCAAGGCATGAAGGACCGCGACCTTGATGCCGAGGCCAAGCGGCTGTTGGAACTGGTGAACCTGCCCGCGCATTTCGCGGACCGCTATCCCTATCAGCTATCAGGAGGGCAGGCGCGCCGCGTAGGCGTGGCGCGTGCGTTAGCATTAGAACCCAAACTCATCCTTGCGGATGAACCCACGGCGGGTCTGGATGTGTCAGTGCAGGGCGAGCTGTTGAATCTGCTTAACGATCTGCGCGAACGCCTTGACCTGTCGATGGTGATCATCACCCACAACCTAAACGTTGTGCGCCATGTCGCCGACCGTATGGGCATTTTGTACCTTGGACGCTTGGTTGAAGAAGGCACCACTGAGGCGATTTTTCACGAACCGCGCCACCCGTACACCAACTGCCTGCTGAGCGCGAACCCAGAACCAGACCCAGATGCCCGCCTTGATCGTATTGCCCTGAAAGGTGAACCGCCTAGCCTGGTGAAACGTCCTACGGGATGTGAATTCAGGGACCGTTGCCCAATGGCGAGCGACATTTGCACCCAAGTGCCACACTGGGAGGTCACCGATGGCCACGGCGTGCGCTGCTTAACGCCACGACATCTATGAGAGCCAAACCATGAGCGCAGCGGTCCTTTATTTCAACGGCCCAATCCTGACGATGGACGCGCAGGACACTGTGGTAGAAGCCGTGTTGACCATCGGCGAAAACATCGCCGCGGTTGGCGCATTGTCCGACCTTCGCGCGCGGATGCCCGCGGGCACCACGCAGGTTGATCTGGCGGGCAAGGCCATGCTCCCCGCCTTCATCGACCCACATGGCCATTTCCCTGATCCCGGATTCATCAAACTGTTTCGCGTTGATCTGTCTGCGCCACCTCGCGGGAATTGCGCCGATATGGCCGCTGCGCTGAAGCGGCTTGGCGAGAAGGCCAAAACGACGCCAGCGGGTGATTGGGTCATGGGCGTGCTCTTTGACAACACCGCCATTTCTGAACGGCGCATGCCGACCCGCGCCGAACTGGACGGGGTGTCCACCGATCATCCGATCTGGGTGCTGCATGCCTCGGGTCACAACGGGGTGGCCAATTCCGCAGCACTTGCTCTGCAAGGTTTCACACCGGACACCCCTGACCCGCTCGGCGGGCGCTTTGGCCGCGATCCCGCGACGGGTGAACTTACTGGGCTGATCGACGGCATCTCGGCCATGGGAGAGATGGGGGATACCAATTTTCTGATTGATCATGACAGGTTCTGGCAAGGGTTCGCTGCGGCGCGCGACGACTACCTCGCCCACGGTGTGACTTATGGGCAAAACGCATGGGCGAGCGCGGAAACACTATCGCAATTCAACAGCTTGCCCGCCGATCAGGACCCCGGTTTCGATCTGACGATCTTACCCGTCGCAGAGTTGGAACCAGAGCTGAGCCAAGGCTCGAATGCAATGCGTGATTTCGACAATCCGCATTTCACACTTGGCCCGCGCAAACTGTTCTCAGATGGGGCGTTCCAGTTGCAGACGGCTTATTTGCGTTGCGATTATGCCAACCCCATTAACCCACAGGCCCCGCGCGGCGTGCCTTATATGACGCCGAATGAGCTGAACAAACAGGTCAGAAAGTTGCACGACATGGGTTTCCAGATCCATTGTCACTGCAACGGCGATGCGGGTGCCGATCTGTTTCTGGACGCAGTCGACGCGGCGCAAATGGCCACGCCGCGCGAGGATCACCGTCACACGATTATCCACGGCCAAGTGTTGCACGACGACCAGTTCGAACGCATGGCGCGCCTTGGGGTCACTGTCAGTTTCTTCTCGGCGCACATCCATTTCTGGGGCGAGCGCCACTATGATACCTTCCTTGGCCCTGACCGCGCCGCACGTATCTCGCCAGCGAGATCCGCGCAGCAACACGGAGTACGCTTTACACTGCACAACGACGCCTCGGTCACACCCACACGCCCGATCCATTTGGCACATTGCGCTGTGAGCAGGGTGACGTTTTCGGGACGCGAACTTGACGGAGGCCAGAAAATCACCGTCCTTGCCGCCCTGCGTGCCCTGACAATAGATGCCGCATGGCAGGTGTTTCTGGAAGACAGCCGTGGCTCAATCGAAACCGGCAAAATCGCCGACTTCGCGATCCTGAACCGGAACCCACTGGATCAAGGCCAAAACATACTTGGTCTTCAGGTGCTCAACACAATCCGTCGTGGCAAAACAGTATTCGAACAATCTGACGAACAGCAGGTGGCGCAATAACGGCAACTCAAGGCGGTCTTTGGTCATTCATACGCTGCGCAGCATCGGTCATTATGGGCTCAGAACTGCCATTCGCTGCACATTGCATCAAGGGCCGCATTCGCTTGATTCCTCCGCCCGCCAGCAAAAAAAATCAGTCGCCATACCCCCCGCCCGACTTACCAT
>JBASXE010000097.1:0-2082 GCA_049276875.1 Roseovarius sp.
TGACGTCCGGCAGGCCGATCTTCTCCGCCCGCGCTGCACGGGCTTGCATCTCTGTTTCGATCCATTGCACGCCGTCCCAGCGGCCCTTGCCATCGCCATAGACCGCGTTCACGTCAAAGGCTCCTGATCCCGGATCGTACCAGCCGCGTTCTATCGCCGTGGCAATGAAATGCGGCGGGAAGCGGAAATCTTCGTCCGGTTCCATCGGGATCTGGCCAACATATCCGGGGCGGGACGCACGGATACTGTCCGGCCCCAGACGTTCCGCCACCCACAACCCAAGACCACCGGAAAATTCGATGACCACCCATGCCTCATCAGCATCTGCAATGATGTGCGAATTGCCACCGTAGCAGGAATAGCCATGGGAGGCGATCATATCTTCAATAATGTCAACGCCTTCACGGGCGCTATGGGCGCGTTCTAGGATGATCCGCGCGAGGTCGGAATAATTCGGCCCGGTCTGCTCCGCGGGTGTCAGAGCAATCAACTCCGGGCGCGAGGGTGCCCAGATATCGCGCACCGCGACCCCGTGTTCGTTCAGCCCGCCATTGGTCAGGGGTGATGGCGCGCCCAGATAGTAGCTGTAGCTGACCCGCAGGTGCCGAGCGGTCTCGGCGACTTGCGGGATCGTGCTCAGCTGCCCCGGAAGATCAGCCTCGGGCGTCATGCCAACCGTGATCGTGGCCGTGTCGGGGTGGCTGCGGCGCGGAACGATCTCCAGCCAATGGCTTGACGGTTCGTCGCCATACCCTGCCAGCCACGCGTGCCCGGTGCTGCTATGGTTCTTCCCGATGTAAATGCCATAGCTCATTTTATCTGTGCATTCCTGTCCGTCGTCAGATCATTCGGGACATCAGAGGTGTTTTCCGTTCGGCGGCTCTGGGTGTTCCTTGATCAAGCTTATGCGGTTTCAGTTTTGTGGCGCAAGCGCGGCTTGATCATTGTCGCCCGTTTGATCTCCTCCCGCAGTTTCAGGATCTGTCTCGCGCGTTCAAAGCAGGCATTGATGCTGTGCCAGCGACGAGGGTGTGCATCGAGCTCACAGTAAGCAATGATGCGACATGCACATTTCGATGCTAACGGCGGGAAGCGGTCCTTCGCTGGATCACGCGCTAAGGTCTGCATTGCGGACGGAGCGGTCGTTGATTGATAGGGGTTGTGAATTTATGGTCGAAGCCATGAACGAAGAAATCACTTACCACATTCTAGCCCCCCAGAACGCACGCCAGTTGCAGGGTAGCGACGTTTTCGACAACAGTGTTGATCCAGAACAGCTAACCGCATTTCTAGCAGACCCCGGTCACGAGATGGTATTCGCGGCGATGGGCGCCCGAATCGTGGGAATGGCATCTGGCACTGTGCTGCTTCATCCGGACAAACAGCCTGCATTTTTCATAAATGAAGTAGGCGTCAATGAAGAATTTCGGCGGCGCGGTATCGCCACTTCCCTCTGCGAGTTACTGATGAAAGTGGCGCGCGACAGAGGATGTCAGGGCATTTGGCTTGCAACCGAGACTGACAACATCGAAGCACGTGGATTGTATCAGCGGCTAAACGCACGAGAGACGAGTGGCATTGTCGTCTACGATTGGGATGGCGCTATGGACGACTGAGCAGAGTCGCATGATACGTGATTTTTGTTTTATGAAGCAGCGTCCGCAATGGGCTCAGACCTGCCGTTCGCCGCAACTTCGATGAAGGTCCGGTATGGGCCGTCCTTCTGGGGGGCCTGCACCTGCACTTGCGCTCTCAGGTGATGTGAGCTGGACCCGCCGTTTGTGGCGCTGTCCCCAATTGACCGTATCCAGCGCCTGCTTTTAAGGGTGCCCCTCCAACCTCGGGCAAAACCGTCAGAGGCCCCCACGAGTGCGCCAAAAGGCCCCCAGGAATGCCCCCGTTTGCTGCGGTTGGTCACTAAGTCGATGAAGGGGATCACCCGGCTAGGTTTCCTACCATCCCAGCCATAGCCTAATTTTGAATATTCTTCAAAGACTTACGGTATTTAAACGAAGCGCCTCCGGAACACTTTTCCGACGCATAATACCCGCCCATTCTGCCCTGCATCGTGCTGTGCCGACT
>JBASXE010000098.1:0-2590 GCA_049276875.1 Roseovarius sp.
GGCGACTGCTCCTGAGCAAGGGTTCATATTTGCATCCGGGTACCGTGAAGTTCGCTATCGCGGTTTGTGCTTTCAGCTAGGTGCAATTCAGGCGGATGTCGTGCGTGTGCTCCATGCAGCCGCGCAAGCGGGCCAACCGTGGCAAAACGGAAAACAACTCTTGTCCGCCGCTGGCTCGCGCAGCTTGAAGATGGTCGATGTTTTCAAATCGAAGCCGGAATGGCGGGAGCTGATCCAGTCTGATCGCCGTGGCAATTACCGTTTGAGGGTCGAGTAACGCGTCAATCTTGCGCTTGCTGCGGGAGGGGTGCCGGATCGGGTGTGGGATGGGTGTGGGATACCCATCCCACACTGTGCTTTAGGGCCCTGATTTTCTTTAGCCTATCCATCCGGCACTGGATCCCACTCCGATCCCGACGACATCCCACATCTGCATCTCGCATCCTCTCCTGGTAACCAAGACAGGAGATCACGATGCAGACAAAACTCTGCCTCACGCAAAAGGAGCTGGCCCGACGCTGGGCCATCTCACATCGCACCCTCGAGCGCTGGCGTTGGACGGGCGAGGGCCCAGATTATTTGAAGCTTGGCGGCCGCGTGATTTACCGGCTCGAGGATATCGCGGCTTTTGAGGCGGCATGCCTATGCAAGGGCGAGGCTAGTCAAGAACTCCGGGTGTCGTGATGGGGTGCGAAATCCGTGACGACATGGGCTTTTACGCTTGGGTCTCTTTGGCGGATCCGGGTGCAGCGATAAGCTATCATCGCGGGTTTCTGGCGGTGGACACGGCGGAAATCATATCTCGCCTTCCCCCATCGCAGCAGGCCTCTTTACGGCTCATCGCCGATGCTGCGTGGCGCGCTTCTGAGCAGAACCTTGTGCACCTCGTCCAGGAACGCATCGGGCCTGATCTCTTCGAGTATCGCGCGATCGCCCGGCCCAAGCCCAACCCCCTCTCAAATTCCAAACCAAAACGGCTGGCCTCAGCCCTCTGAAATTTAGCCACGATTGGAGATCACATGGCTTTTCCCGAAAACATTCCGAGCGTGGATGACATGCTCAATATGCCGGTTACTGAGCTGGCACTCATGCCGCCTGCAATGCTTGCTGCGGTACAAGCAGAGATCGACGCCGCCCATGAGCGGATGAAGGCGGTCGTGCAGCGGTTCGAATTGGCGCTGGAAGTTCGCTATGCCGCGCGAGCCTCTGAGTGCCGCCGCGAAGACGGCAAGGACACCGGTAAGATCCGGTTCGATGATAAAGGCGTGACCGTGATCGCCGAACTGCCCAAGCGCATCGATTGGGACCAGGCCAAGCTCGCTCAGATCGCTGCAAACATCGCATCCGCTGGCGAAGACCCTGCCGAGTTCATCGACACGAAGCTGTCGGTCTCCGAACGCAAATATGGTGCCCTGCCGGAAAGCTGGCGCAAGGGGTTCGATCCTGCGCGCACGGTCCGGACCGGCAAGCCAAAGTTTCGGCTGGTATTGAACGAGGGGGCGAACTGATGGCCATTTCTCTCGCATCCCTGCGCATGACGTCGGCGCTGACGCCGCCGCGCATCCTGATCCATGGTGTGGCCGGGGTCGGCAAATCCACCTTCGCCGCTGATGCCGACCGGCCAGTGTTCATCATGACGGAGGACGGGCTCGGCAAGCTGCAGGTGCCGCATTTTCCGCTGGCGACGACCTATGCAGAAGTGGCTGGGGCCCTTGATGCGCTGCTGACCGAGGACAACGAGTTCGGCACGGTGGTCATCGACAGTGTCGACTGGCTGGAACCGCTGATCTGGGCCGAGGCCTGCCTGCGCAACGGCTGGGCCTCCATCGAAACCCCCGGCTTCGGTAAAGGCTATGGCGAGGCGCTGAATGTCTGGCGCGAATATCTCGACAAGCTGAATGCGCTCCGGGACCAGAAGGGCATGGCGGTCATCCAGATTGCCCATACCGACATCAAGCGCTTCGACAGCCCCGAGCACGAGCCCTACGACCGCTATGTGATCAAGCTGCAGACCCGCGCTTCGGCGCTGCTGCAGGAGCATTCGGACGTCGTACTCTTTGCCAACTACCAGATCTCGGTCGCCAAATCCGATGTCGGCTTCAACAAGAAGGTGACCCGGGCGCTCGGGTCCGGTGCCCGCGTCATGCACACCGAAGAGCGCCCCGCCTTCCTCGCCAAGAACCGTTACGGCCTGCCGGACACGCTGCCCCTCAGCTGGGCAGAGTTCATGGCGGCCATGCCCCAATCCGAATGATCGCCTTGAAAGGACAAGACCATGGCACGTTTCGATACGTCCTTTGACGCCACCAGCGTTGAACCCACCACCGCCTACGAGCTGCTGCCCGCTGGCAAATATCGCGCCCAGATCGTCGAGAGCGAGATGCGCGTAACCCGCAACGGCATGGGCCAGTTCCTCTGGCTGATGCTCGACATCCTCGAGGGCGAGCAGAAGGGTCGCAAGATCTTCGACCAGCTGAACCTCGTGAACCCGAACCCGACCACCGTGGAGATCGCGCAGCGCACGCTTTCGGCCATCTGCCACGCCACGGGCCGGATGCATGTCAGCGACAGCGAGGAGCTGCACCTGATC
>JBASXE010000099.1:0-2942 GCA_049276875.1 Roseovarius sp.
ACTGTATTGTTTGCATTTATTCACTGATTGTAAATTGTAACTACCTTTTGACCCCCTATTGTAATGAACTATTGACCCCCCTAAATACCTAAAAAAACAGACAAAACCTACCACTATTTAAGTGTAAATATTAACCATTAAGAATTAGATAATATTTTGTATAAGTTTTGTTTTAACCTACAACGCTGATATACTATTTTACGTTTACATTACTACCTCCTCTAAAACTTTCATTGCCAGTTTCAATTATTTTGCAATGATGAGTTAATCTATCGATAATAGCTTTTGTTGCTTTTGCATTGCCGAATATTTCTCCCCACTCCTCAAATCTCAAATGTGTAGTTATTATAATTGATGTTTGCTCATACAGTTTAGCAAATAACTCAAACAATAAGGGTTGAGACTCTGCTTTGATTGGGACGTATCCTAGCTCATCAACTACAATGATATCAAACCTCTTAATAACCTCCATAAATCTAATTTCATTATTATACTTCCTTGCATTAAGTAGTGATATCGCCAATTCATTTAATGTGTAAAACTTGGCTCTATAACTCTTTTGAATCGCTGCAAATGTTAAGCCAATTGCTAAATGTGTTTTTGCAGAACCAGAACCACCAACTAATATGATATTCTCCTTATTATCAATAAGATGTTTTATATCAATACTCTCAACCAGTTTTGATTGGGAGGTTTCTGACAATAATTTTATAGTTGGCAGTTTAGCTAGAATTAATCGATAATGCAAAGAACGTGATTTTTTGTATTCATATTCAATTTCCAAAAGACTTTTTAATAGATTATATGAGCTATCAACAGGATGCTCCTCTATTTCTAGCAAATGAGTCTTTATACCAGTTAGCCTTAGTTTATCTAACAAAGGAATCAAATCTTTCATGCCGTACCTCCCTCTTTTAAGTATAATTTGCTATAAATACTACAATCTGCATCAGGGGGGTTTTGTAGTTTAATATAATAATCCTTACTATCCATGGTTAGTGGTTGTAAATATTGCTGTACCAATTGAGCACTGCATCCACCACTGGACAGAGCTTTAGAACAAGCATTAGATACCCTGTCTATTCCATATTTGCTGACAAGTAGTAGAATTATGACAAACTGTTTATCACTGTCTTTATGAGCTTGCAATTTATTACGTATACTTCTAAAAGCTTCAGGTAATAATATCATTAAATCTTTAAATGGGGCTCCGTTACGTAGCGCCCCTGGCTTGCGTTCCAATGCCGGGACATAATGCCAAGGGTTATAAATTCTCTGGTATCGATCAAAGCAGCGATTATGCTGACCAATAATATTATCTTCATGCATAATTATAATGCTCCAAGCATAAGATTGTATATGTACCGCAAGACCAACATATGCACATTCCACACTATACATATTAGTATCATAATTTACCATGCTTGAAGATGATACCACAGTGCTATGCAATCGGTAAGCTGTAAACGCACCTCTATAAGCAATTAAAGATCCTTTTTCGGCTTCATACACTTCTAACACTGTCTGGTCTTGTAACTCTGGATGTCTCTTGCTTTTAGACCATCCTAAACACTTTTCCTGAAGCTGCAAATTAATGGCATCGTATGTTTCACCTTTGAGGATTGGAGTAAAAAAATTACGCCTTGTATCACCTACTTGTTTTTCAACACGACCTTTTTCCCAACCAGATGCTGGTGTGCACGCAACTGGTTTAAACAAATAATGTGAAGCCATTTGAATAAACTTCTCATTGAATACACGCTCTTTACCAATTAATATCTTTTTAACCGCAGTCTTCATATTATCATAAATACCATGTTTACAACATCCACCAAAAAACTTGAATGCCTCCTCATGTGCTGACATAACCATTTCAAGCTGTTCATTTGGATATACTACAACCAATGAATGACGGCTATAGCACAACTTTATCCGGGCGGCCTTAACACGTACGATGACGCCATTTAAACATACTTCTTCCTCCCCCCAATCAAATTGAAACGACTCACCAGGTTCAAATGATAGAGGAATAAATACTTGCTTACCCTTGGCTTCATTAACTCTACGAAAATTTTTGACAACTAAATTTACTGACTCATAGCTGCCTTGATAACCAGACTCCTGCAATTGTTCATATAATTTTCTGCTGGTCATACGACGCCTTAACGGCTCCTTTGTATTTTCTTCTAATAATTCATTCAGTAAAGACAAGTAATCACCAAGAACTGGTTTGTTTTTGGTGTATTTAGCAAGTGCAAATTTTGTTGCGTCACTGCGTATGATCTTTCTTACTGTGTTTTTCGAGATTTTCAATTCTCGAGTAATTGCCTTTATTGATCTTTTTTCTACATGATACATTCTACGTATCTTTGCTATTGATTCCACTATAAACATCTCTCTAAAAACCCCTCATAATTAACTTTTTATGAAGGATATATTATTGCCATTTTAGGGGGTCAATTTTGATTACAATTTTATCCTTAAAGGGGTCAATAGCTGATTACATTTTACATGCCTTGCTTGGCTAGTCCTGCAAATGTTTTGTTTCTGTATCGTCTTTTATTATGACAAACTTTAATCGCTGTTGCATCTATAAAATATGTACCCGTTTCTTCCCCAAATAACATATGCAGCAGCATATTAAATGGTATAAATAATCTAGGCATTAATTCTACAAAACGGTTATAGCTCAAGGCATTTGGGAAGTCATCTTTGTGAATATATTCTATACAAGTTTTGTAGAAATATTTAAAATTCTTTGCGTAGGATGTATGGTACATTATCATGATCGTCATAATCTCGCTTAAACTCATGCTACATAAGCGATTCCGCTTCTTGTTCGTTGGTAGTAACTGCTTTTTTTCATAGCTAGAGTAAATCTGACAAAAATCATCTATAAAACTATATAATTCTGTGATATCCTTTTTCATGCTTGTGATGGT
>JBASXE010000100.1:0-7568 GCA_049276875.1 Roseovarius sp.
GCGTGCTGACCATCATGCTGGCGCGCGACTGGTAGGGCAGGGGGGCACCCCCTCCTACACCCCACCCGATGAAGGCCCACTGACCCCCAAAAAGGGAGAGTGGGCCTTTTGTCGTGTGATCCCTGAACCCGGGGATTGGTCACGCCCGCGTGCGCGGGCCACAGCTCACCCATCTGAAAGGATTTCCCATGACCACAAACTTTGCCCCTCTCACCGTCGCCATCGGCGATCTCACTGCGCATCCCGCCAATGTGCGCAGCAACTCCCCGGAAACCTATGATCCTGAGAACATCGCCCATCTGAAGGCCAGTATCGCCGTTCTGGGCCTGCTCCAGCCGCTCCTGGTCCAGAAGCTCGACGGCAAATATGCTGTCCTCGCCGGTGGCCGACGCCATGCCGCGCTGAAGGAGCTGATCGCCGACAAGGCGGCCAAGGGGTTCACAGCGAAGACCAAGGTGGACTGCCGCCTCGTGCCGGAAAATTGCGATGTCACCACGGCGCTGTCGCTCGCTGAGAACATCACCCAGGCACCGATGAACGCCATCGACGAATTCGAGGCCTTCGCGCGGATGATGGAGGTCGACGGCCAGACGCCCGAGACCATCGCCAAGATATTCGGCACGACCGTTGCCGCCGTCAAAGGCCGGCTGCGCTACGGCCTCATCCACCCCGACATCCGTGCCGCGGCCCGGTCGAAGACGATCACGCTCGACACGATGAAGGCCTTTGCCGAGCCCCCGAGCCCGGAGGCGCAGCGCGAGGTCTTCGAGGCGCTCACGAAGGACGGCGGCTATCTGCAGGCCTCTCCCGTCCGGCAGGCGCTCAAATCCCGCGGGGTGCAAGTCAAAGATGATATTGGGGCTTTCGTGCGCGAAGACTACGAGGCGCGTGGCGGCGCCGTCGCGGCTGACCTTCTTGAAGAGCATTCCGTGCTTGAGGATGCGGCGCTGGTCGAGACCATCTTGCTCGAAAAGCTCGGTGCCGCTGCCGAAGAGGCCCGTATGAGGCTGGGTTTTGCCTGGGCCGATGCGATGGTGCGCTGTGACTACGCGACCATGGCCGACTATGGCCGCGTCTATCCCGGCCCGATCGAGCCGGATGAGGCTGCCCAAAAGCGCATCGATGAGATCAGCGCCGAGCTTGAGAAACTGCAGCTCGAGATGGAGGATGAGGGGCTTGAGGACCACGCCTACAACGCCCTCTACGACCGCGTGGACGCTCTGGAAGAGGAAGCGCGCGATCTGCAGGAGGCCTACAGCGCCGAAGACCTCGCCCGCGCTGGTGTGATTGCCTCGTGGCAGGGTGGGCAGATCACGCTCCATATGGGCCTCGTGCGCCCGGAGGACACCGTGAAAGAGGAGGGCGCGCGCGGCTCCGCGAGCAATCCGACAGGGGAGGAGGCCCCGGACGCCGGCGAAATCACCTACCCGGCCTCGCTGGCTGAGGACCTCAAGACCGAGCGGGCCATGGCCCTTGGCGCCGCGATGGCGCAACATCCGGAGGTCACGCTCGATCTGACGCTCTTCAAGCTGGTCAGTGACGTTCTGGCCAGCGGCATGAGCGTCACGCAGGCGATCAAGGTCGATGCCCGCAAGGAATACCGCAGCCATGCCAAGATGGACGAGATCGACGAGACCTCGCTCGAGCAGGTGGCGGCGGCGCATGATGTGCTTGATCTGTCCTGGCTCGATGACACCCGCGCGCCCGCCGAACGGTTCGCGGCGTTTCGCGCGCTGGAGGCAGGGGAGAAGGCCAAGCTCGTCGCCTATGCCACGGCCAGCACCACGCAGTCCTGCTTCGCTCGGGACCGCCAGCGCGACAGCCTGATGCATGCGTTCGAGATCGAGATCATGCCCGACATTCGCGCGCATTGGACGCCGAATGCGGCGCTCTTCAACCGCTTTAAAAAGGCCTGGCTCCTGAAGATCCTCGGCGAGGATTTGGGTCTGGCCCAGGAGGCTGTGACGCTGGCCTCGTCGAGCAAGAAGGAGATTGTCGCCTTCTGCGACAAGCTCTTCGCCGAACCCTTCGCCACGCTCACGGACGCGCAGCGCGCTGCGGTGGGCGCCTGGTGTCCGCCCATGATGCAGACCGCCGGTGTCGCCTTTGATGAGGCGGAGCCCGCTGCGGAAACCCCGGAGCCTGACGGCGACATCGCGCAAGCGGCCTGAGTCCTCACGCGACCCGCGCGTGGACCATGCCGCCCGCGCGGGTCGACCCTTCCAAACCGAACAGAAAGACATCCCCATGGCTATTCTCAAGTTCTCTGCCTCCGCTGTTGCGGCGCAAATCGCACATGCGCGTGCCTGCAAGACCTTCCTGCCCAACTGGAACGGGCCCGTGGACAGGCCGGCCCTGATCCTCATCGTCGGCAATGGTGTGCATCTGCGCTCAAACGGCATCGATGGCACGACCACCCGTATCGTTACCACCGAGCAGGCCGATCCCTCCTTCGCCTTCGCCGACGGCATGAACCCGTTTCGGGACACCGACTGGATGGCGCAGCGCCGCATGGCGTTTCGCGATCTGACCGGCCAGTTCTATACCGACATCCTCGACGATGTGCAGGTGCTTATCGATCGGGGGCGGGGGGCGATCCGGCTCGCCACCGATGGCCACAGCATCCGCGTCTTCGTGCGCCGGGCCTCGGATTATCTCATAGGCGGGACCTACGAAGTGCCCTCGGGCCTCGGCGGCACCTTCCGGGTCATCCTGAAGGATGCCTGCGACACCTTCGAGATCGTGCAGAACTGCGGCAATTGCGAGGATTTCGACGCCATGCAGCCCTACCGCGTGCCGCTCGATGCGCTGATGGAACTCGATGACCGGAGGGTGGCGTAATGCGCCCTTTCTCAAACAAGCATCGCCAATACCCTGCCGGGCCTGCGGCCCGCTCGGGACATTGGCGACAACAATTCCCCCAATGAGAGAAAGGACTCTGAAATGGGTTGGCTTTTCTACACCGACGGCCGCGTCCAGACCTACGCGGATGAGAAAGCGGAAATCGCCCGGCTCTGCACTTTTGAGGGCGACACGCGCAAAACTGAACTGGTCAAGGCCTGCAAGGTCGGCTCAACCTGGTATGCGGCGGCAAAGGTCACCAATCTCGACGGCACCCCTGTCGAAGACACGACCTATGTCACCGATCCGGATGGCTCCATCACGTTCGGGGCTGTCTTCCTCACCCGATACGATGACGGGTGCTGGGGCTACAAGGACATGGAGGAAAGTGCTGGCCCGAACGAATCTCGTGCTCTGCTTGGGCTGATCGAGCTTCTCTCCGACCTGAAAGACCCGGACAGCTACGCCCAGGACTGGCGTCAGCGCTGCCGGGATTGGGCGTCGATCCCGGAATACCAGGAAGGCGACAAGATCAAGCTCGCAGCACCTGTGACACTCACAGATGGCAGCACCTGCCAGATCGTCACCGCGACCCACTACAGGCGCGGGCGGCAAAAACGCCGCTGCTACCGCATCGCGGAAACCGGCGGGCTCGTGCGCCTGTCGAAAGCGACGCTCGCGGGCTCGGAGCTGCTCAGCTCCGCGAAGGGCGAGGCCAGTCCTGTGCTGGCGGAGTTTCTGGCGGGGCAGGACCCTTAGGGGCGCACTGCGAGTAGTGCGCGTACCGTCTCGATTTCCAGCACCCAGTTGCTGGTCGTTTCGTTGCGCCATCTTATGCAGCGGATGATCCGATCAAAATCATCCTGAAGGGCGCGCGGAAAAACAGGCTCATGGTGTGCGATTCTGTTGCGGAGCCTCCTCACGGCTTCGATGTCAGACCTCAGTTCAGATCGGCGCTGGTTGGCAGCGACACCACGAGGCGCGTCCGGAAACACCGCGTAAAAATGATCGTCCCACAGTCTGCCTTGGTGCCTGTTTGTCAGCATCTTCTCCCAAAACACGAACTTCAGTTCGGCGACGACCTTTCCGGCAGTGGGTTGCTGTGCTGCGCAGCCTTCGAGGTCTCGTTTGGGGCTGTATGCCGGACCGCGCGGGTTCGGTAACGAACGGATGAAGCCTTGTGTCCAAGGCCATGTTCCTCCATGGACAGCTTCGATTGCTTCCACGATCGCGTTTCGCAGCGCAACTTCCAAAACATGGAGTGGAACCATGAACGCGGCTGATACTTGAAGATTCCAGTGGTATAGGTGTAGAGCTCGCGTCCGATCATTGCCGGTTTCGCGCAGATAGGTCGCAAACCTAGGTGCGGATAGGACGTTCGGAAGGTGGTGTTCTTCATCAGCCGTGAACGGTGGATACATTGACAGTAAAGACTTTCGGTGCCATATAGGACGTGAGCTTTGAGACTGCGGGCACTATGCCTCCCCTCATTGCACAAAGAAAGCAAAAGCCCGTCGCATTGCGGCGGGTTTTTCAGTTTTATAATCTAACTCCGAAAAACCGTTTGATTGGTCGGTCGGCGATTGGATACCTTTTTGTCTGACCACGCCACCCTGAAAAGCAAAAGCGGGCTTTTTGTCCTTTGGAACTCAGACCCTGATCCAAAGGAAAATCCCCATGTCCAGGCCCAAACCGGCGAACCCGGCTCTCTCAATCTCCGACGCTGATCTCGCCTCTGCGCTGGCGCAAATCTGCACAGAGATCGACCATCTACCCCTGCGCAGCTCGGCGCTTGCACGCATCATGCGCGAGACGTTTCATGGCAGTGATGCCGGCGGCACCTGGGACTGGCGGATGGCGTACGACCTGATGCAGGCCGCGGCCATCCAAGTGCTGCTGCGTGGTGACGGCGCGGCAGGTGACATCGCCGCTGCAAAGCTGCTTGCCTCAAGGCTTCTTACGGAAACGCGCCGGTCAGAGCAGCAGATCCGGCTGCAGCAGTTTTCCACGCCGCTGACTGTCGCGGCGCTGGTCGTGCGGGCGGCGGCGATCCGCAAGGGCGAGACTGTTCTGGAGCCCTCGGCTGGCACCGGTGCCCTGGCTGCTTTCGCTGCCCGGGTCGGTGCCACGCTTGTGCTCAACGAGATCGATCCCTTTCGCCAGCGCCTCCTGCGCGCGGTTTTTGGCGGCGAGGTCACAGGCCATGACGGCGAGCATATCGACGATCTGCTGCAGACGCCGGTTCTACCCGACGTCGTGGTGATGAATCCGCCCTTCGCCTCCTCGGTCGACCGGTCGCGGGACAAACACATCGCCGCCAAACATCTCATCGCGGCAGCAAAGCGCCTGGCGCCCGGTGGGCGGCTGGTGGCGATCATGCCGCCGGGATTCACACCCGAACGCGATGCCGCGCATTGGTCCCGCGCCTGCGGTCTCCTGACGCCGCGCTTGGCGTTGACGATGCCGGGGCAGGTCTATCGCAAGCTCGGCACCTCTGTCGAAACCCAGCTCATGGTCTTCGACAAGGTGCAGGAGAGCGGCGAGATGATCCGCGCCAGTGTCCGGGACTTGGATGAAGCCCTTCCTTTTGTCGACGCCGTGGCCGCAACCCGGCCCGAGATGCGCCCCGTACAACAGGCAGCGGCGATCCCTCATGCTCAGCCGACCGTTCCATCATCTGCCCCGCGCAACCGCCGCGCTGCGTCTGCCGCCGCTTCCAAGCTCCGGGACAATGCCGTTCTCTCGCTCAGCTTCACAAGCTTCGATGTCCCGCGCGACAACACGCCCGTCTCGGACATCTATGCGCGCTACCGTCCGCAGCGGATCGAGATCAAGGGTGCGCAGGAACATCCCACGCCGCTAGTTGAAAGCATCGCCATGGCCTCAGTTGCCCCGCCCATGCCCTCAAACACGGGCAGTGATGACTTGCGCCTGCCCGCCAAGCTGATCGAGGAGGGACATCTCTCCGAGGCGCAGCTCGAGACCATCATCATGGCCCATGATGCCCATGGGCGTGACCTGCCGGGCCGGTTCACGATCGATGATGACCAGGCCAAGCTGACGCGCGCCGATGATGACCCGGACGCTCGGGTCTATCGCCTCGGCTATTTCCTCGGCGACGGAACCGGTTGCGGCAAAGGCCGCGAATGCGCGGGGCTGATCCTTGTGAACTGGCTTGCCGGGCGCCGAAAGGCGATCTGGGTCTCCAAATCCGCCACGCTCATCGAGGACGCGATCCGCGACTGGACCGATCTTGGCGGCTCGCCCGCCGACATCCAGCCGCTCTCCAAATGGAAACCGGACCAGCCCATCCCGATGGGCGACGGCATCCTCTTTGTGACCTACGCCACGCTGCGGTCCGCGGGCAAATGCGGCACCACGCGACTGAGCCAGATCTTTGAGTGGATGGGCGAAGACTTCGAGGGCGTGCTGGCCTTCGATGAGGCCCATGCCATGCAGAACGCCGCAGGCTCCGAGCAGGGCAGGGGGGTCAAACCCTCCCAGCAGGGCCATGCGGGCCTGCGGCTGCAACTTGCCGCCCCGCGCGCCCGCGTCTTCTACATCTCGGCCACGGGCGCCACGAGCGTGCACAACCTGGCCTATGCCGCGCGTCTCGGTCTCTGGGGGCAGGGGCCGGAGTACCCCTTCCCAAGCCGCGAGAGTTTCGTCTCGGCGATGGAGGCGGGCGGTGTGGCGGCCATGGAGGTGGTCGCGCGCGACCTCAAGACGCTCGGGCTCTACACGGCCCGCGCCCTCAGCTTTGATGGCGTAGAGTATGACGTGCTCGAACACGCGCTCACCCCGGCCCAGATCGAGATCTACGACGCCTATGCGGGAGCCTTTCGCACGATCCACCACAATCTCGAGGCTGCGTTGACTGCGACCGGCGTCAATGATGCTTCGGGCGAGACCAATGCGTCGGCCGCACGCGCCTCGGCCAAGTCCCGCTTCGAGAGCACGAAGCAGCGCTTCTTCAACCATCTCCTGATGGGCATGAAAGCCCCGACCATCATCCGCGCGATCAAGGACGATCTGGCAGCGGGCAAGGCTTGCGTCATCCAGGTTGTCTCTACAGGCGAAAGCCTGTTGAAGCGTCGGCTTGAGACGATGGACCCGGAGGATGAACTCGTCGAGGGTGCCTTGACGCCGCGTGACTACGTGCTGGGCTACCTCGAACAGGCCTTCCCAATCCATGCTCAAAAGCTCGTGGAGATCGACGGCAATATCGTGGCAGAACCTTTGCGCGATGAGACCGGGGCCCTCGTTGTCTCGCGCGAGGCGCTCGCCCTGCGCGATGCGGCCATGATGGAGCTGATGACGCTGGCCCCGATCCCCTCGGCGCTCGACCAGATCCTCTGGGCCTTTGGCGACGAGGCTGTGGCAGAAGTCACGGGCCGATCGATCCGGCCCCTCAAGGCCGAGGACGGCCATCTCTTCATCGAAAAGCGTAGCACCAGCAGCAATTCGTCCGAGACCCAAGCCTTCATGGACGGCGAAAAGGATGTCCTGATCTTCTCCGATGCGGGCGGCACGGGCCGTTCCTATCATGCGGCCCAAACGGCGAAGAACCAGAAACGACGCCGGCATTATCTTCTGGAGCCCGGCTGGCGCGCCGATGCGGCCATCCAGGGGCTGGGCCGCACGCATCGCTCGGCTCAGGTCAGCGCGCCCTTCTTCCGGGTCTGCACCTCGGATGTGCATGGCGAGAAGCGCTTCACCTCGACGAT
>JBASXE010000101.1:0-1675 GCA_049276875.1 Roseovarius sp.
TGTTGGGAATTGCGGCGAGTGCACCATTTTGCATTGCTGCATTAACAAGTTGAATATCCCAGGTGTCCACTGCCATTTTGGCCATCAGATCAAAGTTTGCCGACCAGTAGGCGAATGCCCCGGGTGAATAATTCACTGTTTTTAATAGTTTTGTTGTCGTGAGTCCTTTTGCGCGCCAACCAGAAATATCCAGTGAATACTTCTCCCAACGGTCTCGCCATGTTGCCCAACCCCATACTTGTGGAATTGTGGAGAAACGGTAGGAAAATTCATTGGAGACGTGTTCTTGCGGCAGCCGATTCGAACCACTTATGCACCAGACTTTTACGTTATCGCGGTATTTTTCTAACAGTTCGGCGCAAAATGGATAAAATTCAAGGCTGGGTAGTACATCGTCTTCTAAAATTATTCCTTCATTCACATTTGAGAAAAACCAATCAATTCCAGCGGTGACCCCGCGGGCGCAACCTAGATTCACTTCTTGAAATTGGGTGTGGATTTCACAATCCCAGTCAATTAAATTAACGAGTTCTTGGGTTTGCATTACTAACTGTTGATCTGCTGCGCGGTCTTGTCGCGGTCCGTCAACGGCAAAGAACAACTGCTGGGGTTGGACTGTTTTCAGGCTAGCAAATAGTTGCCTGACTCGATCTGGTCGATTAAAACCGAGAACAAGAATAGGGACGCTACTCGGAGTCATCCGGCTCTTCTAAGCGACGAATCCGCTCATTTAATAACGCGGTTTCCTCGGCCAACCGACGGATCCGCGCTTCATGTCTGCTGAGTTCAAAGCTGAGTTGGACGTTGACCAGAACCAAAATAACCAATGTGACGAAGAAAACGAGGTTCGAGGGGATCGTGACTCCAATGGAGTCACTTATCCATTTCAATGCGCCGGGGAAAACTGAGAAGAAAAATGCGCCAGCGGTAAACACCAACCACAGGACTGCATATTTTTCTTTCAGGACACCTTTTCGCATGAGCCATAGAACAAAAATAAATAAAGGGGCCGCGAAGAAGCCAGCCAAAATACTTGCGGCCATTAGGCGTTCTCCTCAATTTTGGATCCGGGCCTTTTCAGGGAGTTCACCACAATTGCAAGTGAGGCCCTGCCTAAATACAGCGCAGACCACAATGCGTTTTTGCTCGGCCGACCGTGCTCACGGAAATACATGGTCACCGGGGTTTCTTCGATTTTGAGTCCGGTTCTGATTGCAATTGCCAGCGAACCGACCGTGTCACCTAAATATTCCGCCGGGTAGTTCCCGCTGAACAGGTCAATAGCTCGTGGGCCAGCGGAGCGAAATCCCGAGGTGGGATCAGTGATCGGGGTTTTGGCCATTCGCGAGAGTGTGCGTGAAAGTAAACGCATGGCCCAACGGCGTGGACCTTTCACGTTATACGTTGAATGAAGGTGAAAGCGGGTTCCCACCACTATGTCGCAAGAATTGAGTTTCTCAATTAGGTGGTCAAGTTCTGCTGGTTCATGTTGTCCGTCAGCATCAACTTGAACCACACATTCGTAGCCCTGACGCTGGGCGTAGAGAAACGCGGTTCGCATTGCACCACCCACCCCGACATTGAAGGGGAGATTCGCGACAGTGGCTCCTGCTGCTCGGGCAACCTCAGGTGTTGCATCGGTTGAGCCGTCATTGACAACCAAGATGTCCACGTC
>JBASXE010000102.1:0-1963 GCA_049276875.1 Roseovarius sp.
GTTTTTCCTTGTTCTCGTGCTGGCGACGCTTCTCTTGATCCTGTTCCCACAGATCGCAACCTTTCTACCTTCGCTCATGACGCGCGGTTGACGTTCGCCAACTTAGAGGAGATCCACGGCCAGCCAAGTGCTGTTTGGCGCAAATTCAAGCGCGGTGACGGGATCGCTGCTTTCTTGCACGCCGACAACTTCGAAGGTTTGGGCGTCATAGACATTCAGAAAACCGTTGGAATGCGCGATGGCGATAAAGGCGCCATCCGGCGAAAATGCTGTGGCGTTCGCCCCGTCCTCATAGCCAGGAAAAGCGTGAACTTCAGTGTCGCCTTCGGGTTCGAACAGCAATGCGGCCCCGTCGGTGGCGATGACGTACCGACCATCGGATTTCGACAATCCGACATCCTGCCCTTCGTCATACGGCATCGAAACAAGGGGACGAAATCTCAGGTGTATGTTGCGCAGAAGCGAGAGCGCTTCCGGGATGATCGGACGGGACATCAGGTCGTCGAAAGGGGGCAAACCCGCCAGCGCAATTGCCAGGGCATCCCCTTCGTTCCCGGCCTCCAATTGTGTGCGCGCAAGTCCGGTGTAATATCTGGACTGCGCCCGCAGGGCTTCATCGCGCTGCGTTTCAGCGACCTGCCGCTGCCGATCGGCCTCTTCTCGCGCTGCGTTCGCGGCATCGCGTTCTTGTCTCGCGGCGGCTTCATTGCGCTCGGCCGCCGCTCTTTGGGTTTCTGCCTCGGCTCTTTGCAAGCTGGCTTCGACGGACTGAAAATAGGCAAAAACCGCCAGCGCGGCTGTCATCAAGGCGGTGCTGACCGAGCCTATGATCCAGTTTCGCTGCCGTCGACTGGCAGCTTGACGGCTGGCTGCGATGAAGGCACCTAGCCGCCTGGTGACCTCAGGTGCGTTATCGGGGCGGTCGTCGCGCCAGTTCTCGGCATCGATAATGTCTTGCGCGCGCAGCAGCAGATGCCCTGGTTGCCCGGCTTCTTCCCATCGTCTGGCCAGACCGGACAGGCGCGTATGCTCGCGGATCCAGTCGATGTCGGTGTTCAGCGCCGAAATCAGCGTATCCACCGCGTTTTCAAACGGATCGCGGGGCGTGCAAAAAATGAAGTTCAGCCGCGCCAGCAGGGGCGGGATCAGATCACCCTCCACATCTTCGATCACGATCGGCGCGATGCGTTTGTTCAGCGACACCGCATACTCCACTTCCCAGGCACAGACCTCGGAGACAGCGGAATGAGGCGACAGCAGAAACACGATGGTGTCGGCTTCTTCGATCAGTTGTTGCAGCCGGTCGCGCCATTCTTCGGTCGGCAGGATATCGTCGGTGTCCTTGAACACGCCGAAATGACGCGCGCGCAGCGCGTCGGCAATGCCCTGGGCGCGTTCACGATCCTTGCGCGAATAAGACAGGAAAACCTTGGCCTCGTCCGGGGTACCGTCCAGGCTGCTTTCCACCAAATCGCTCATGTCGCCGTACCGTCCTGATGGGGGTCTGGCCGCGTTGTGCAGATCGGGTCACGCCGAAAAATACTGGTCTTTGTCACGCCGGAAGTTCCTTGCCTGACGCCGACCATAGACCCGGCGCGGGCCTGTCGAAACCCCTTTTTCGCGAGGCCCGGAGGCGCAGCGGTGCCCGTGCGCGGATGCGCTGATCCCGACCGCCTGCCCACCATCACCGACTCGAGGCCGAGGCCGGCCCAGACCGCGCCGCGTTCTGCGGACCGACCACCGCGCAGATCGCCGGTGCGCTTGACATCGCGCCGATCCTGTCCTTCCCGACCGGTGACGACGTCGAGCCGTCCGAGGTCGATCTGCGCGAGGACAAGATCCACCCACGGATCTTCATTGCCGTTTCCATCAGTAACACCTGCTCTTCCTCCGTGCCCAAAGCGCACGGACGTTAACAATGCAGGTGGGTCAGTTTTAGATGATCATAACCCACCCAAGTGGG
>JBASXE010000103.1:0-1836 GCA_049276875.1 Roseovarius sp.
CAACATCCGCCATTGGCATCCGGTCGGCCAGATACTGGTCAATCTGTCTGTGGGCGGTCCGATCATTCTGTTCACCATCCTTTCGGCACCCTTTCTGGTGACACTGCTTTTTTCTGCATCCTTTGCGCCCACGGCTGAACTGCTGCAGTGGCAGGGTGTTGGAAATGCGATCAAACTTGTCAGTCTGCCTCTCAGCTACGTCCTCTTGGCAAGAGGCCAATCGGTCTTGTTCTTCATGGCTGAGATGCTCTGGAACGGGCTGTTCATCGTCATCATCCTGTTCGGGTACGACCAGTTCGACCTGACAATCGTCGGAATGGCTTATTGCGCGGCATATGCCATCTTCTTCATTGCCCATGTCGTGTATCTGAAGACCTTTTTGCACCTGTGTGCGGCGCGTGATGCGATGCAGATTGCGGCCCTCATGGTTGGCGTCAGTGTTTTCGTGCTGATCCTCTCGCGTGACTATGGCGCTTACGGTATCGGATTTGGCGCGGTCATCGCGATTGTTGCCAGTCGGCTGGGGCTTCACGCGGTCATTGCGAGGACGATGCGTTCCGGCACTGCAGTGCCGGCATTGATCCGGCGTATCTGCACGATGATCGGCCTAGACCTTCCAAAGCCAGAAGCCTCGTCCGATGCAAAATGAGCAAGGGGCGATGGCGCGAAGCACTCTAGCTCGCGGCACAAGACCACGCCCTCTGGGACAGTTCAGGAAACGGAATGTCAAATATCAACGCGAACAGGTCAGATAAGGTCGTGCGCGGCCTGAAGCCGGAAACAGTTTTTCGACTGGCGGTGGCGCGGTTTGCGATCATCGATCTATCACAACTCGACACAAAAGCAGGTTAATACATCTCGCAACCCGATCGAAATCAAGAGCGCCGTTCCTGCCAAACCGATCAGGCCATGCCCACATCTGAAACTGAGACCCCGAATACATTGACAAATTTCACTCCCCCTCCTGAGCCAATGCCTTTGGAAGGCCTGCCTTTTCCCAGGATCAACCTGAGCGAAGTTACGGGGTTCTACGAGAACCTCGTTGCGGACGCGTTGGCGCAGGTCAGCAGGGGACGCTGGGCAGAAGCGATGGACAAGATGGTTCAGGCCGCCCGGATCGCCTATCTGGTCAATTGGCGGTATCAGGACAGTCGCATCGAAGCTGCGCTCAAGCTGATCACCGAGGCCGTGCTTTCGGCTGAAGACAACCCGCCTGCCAAAGGTGAGCGCATCGTCTTCTTTGATAGCTGGGGGCTGGATGCACGCGGATTGAGCCTTCAATACATCCGGGCACTGAACGCTTCCGGGGCGTCGATCCTCTTCATTTGTGAAACCCGCAACGAAGCAGGCTCGGTCGGTCTGCGCGAGGAGTTGTCCAAAGGGGCCGCTACGGAAACGCTGTACCTGGATGACGTGAACAACGAGCTGGAAAAAGCGCGCCGGATCCACGCATCGATCTCAGCGTTCCGACCGTCTCGGATCCTAATGCACATGACCCCTTGGGCCGTCGGCGCCATTGTCGCGTTCCACGCATTTTCCAAGGTGCCCAGATACCAGATCAACCTAACGGATCACGCGTTTTGGTTGGGGACGGGCTGCAGTGACTATTTGCTGGAGTTTCGCGACTACGGCATTGCAATCAGCCAGGAAAAGCGCGGAATAGCGCCCGAACGGACGATCCTAAACCCCTACTATCCCATCGTCGAAGACAGTCAGTCCTACCCCCTTCCAGAACGCAAGGATGTCGAGGTCGTGGTATTCTCTGGCGGCGCCTTCTATAAAATGTATGGCAGAGAAGGATACTTTTTCGACATTATCGGGTGCTTGCTCGACGAT
>JBASXE010000104.1:0-12150 GCA_049276875.1 Roseovarius sp.
CTCTCGCGCGAATCGAACTGATCGCGCCATGCCCTGGTCAAGATCCCCATCGCGATCGATTCTTTCTCAATCACCCTCAACTCTGCGCGGATTTCGCGTCCGACCTGCGCCTTCCGTTGAGCTTCGGCCCGCTTCTGTTTCGTCAACCGCCCGTGCTTGAGCTGCGCCGCTGCGATCCTTGCCCTGCCCTCCTCGGTCCGCGGTCCGGTACTCCGCCCTCCATGCCGCGTGCAGCGCCCCGTTTTCTTCACCGCAGGACGCTGGCAAGGCGTTCCAGCCTTGGTTCCTGCGCCACAACGCCTGCCCGACCAATCTGGTCCGAAGCGAGTTGCAGCGCCGATTTCATTGCCTTTTTCAAACCGCATAACGACCCCCGACATGACTGTTATAGTATAACATTATTGCGGTGACAGTCGAGGCCCGAGTTGCAAGTACCGCGGTCCGCGGCGCAAGATCCTCGGTCCATGATCCAATGGCCTCAGGGCCAAGGTTCGAGGACCCTGATCGTTTGTCCACGGTCCTTGGTCCTTGGAACTTGATCAGGCCAACGGCTGAGGGTTGGCGGCGGCGGATGGAAGCCGGCGAGTTTGGGACGGTGCGCGATTTGGCCATCGCCGTGAACCTCGCGGAGCGCCATGTTAGCAGGCAGCTGCGCTTGGCCTACCTAGCGCCGGAGGTGTTGAAACGACTGGTGTTTCGGCGAGAGGTATCTGCCGTGACCGTGATGCAGCTGTCAGAGTGTGCGGGCTTGCCTTGGGCGGATCAGGCGAAGGTCGCCTTTGACGAAGCAAAACAGGGTGATGCCTGAAAAACACGAACGGCCCTTTGCTGCCATTCGGCCCAGATGAATTTCAACAAGCTGCATTCCCGAAAGCTGCCGTTCGTCCGACCCGCAGCATTTTGCGCTGAGTGGACGGCTGCAACGCGGACGAAGCGGACCGTCGTGCGTTTTCAATGAACGGCGGCTTTCATCAGATTGCAAATTCAGTCTCGCATCATCTGCCTTCTTAACTGCCGCAAGCAACATTTGCTTCCGTGCTAGCAAAACCACGCGCGCGATTGAATTCAATGGCTCCCATCAAAGGCGACCCGAAAACTGACATGGGACGCTGCGGTATCGGCAGCCCTCCCACTGCGTGCGGCGATCCGGTAGCGCCAGCAATAACTGGCATGGCAAAGAAACGATCCGCCTTTCAGAACACGCTCATTCTCTTGTTTGGCCGCCTGATTGCGCGCTTTAGCGTCCTTAGAGAGGGATCTGACGCGAAACCGGTCAGAGCACCATTCCCAAACGTTTCCCGACATATTGTAGATACCAAAGGCGTTTGGCGTGAAGCATTGCGCCGGGCTGGTGCCATAGAAACCGTCTGCCACCGTGTTGTTACTGGGAAACTGACCTTGCCATATATTGCAGAAAACCGTGTCGTCGTCCGGTTCAGCGTCGCCCCAGGGGTAGCGCTTTGCTTCAGCGCCACCGCGTGCCGCATGTTCCCATTCCGCCTCGGACGGCAAGCGTCCACCCGCCCATTTGGAGTAGGCCATTGCGTCAGTCAAAGACACATGCACCACCGGATGATCGGCCTTCATGGTCCACGATGATCCCGAACCCAAGGGCTGATCCCACGTCGCGCCACAAAGCCCGGACCACCACGGCAACCCCGGCGGTTGCGGTCCGTCCGCGTCGGGCAATAGGCCCCGAAACACGAATGACCATCCAATTTGATGGGCCTGAGAGACGTAACCCGTGGCTTCCACAAATGCGGCGAACTGGGCGTTTGTCACGGTTGTTCGAGACATCCCATAGGGCCGGAGCCGAACGCGGCGCGGTGGTGCCTCTCCATCGCGGGGGATTTCGGGACGGTCCGTGCCGACATGGCTTACACCTCCGTCTATCCAGGCAATGTCGTGCGTCGGAGCGTTCATTGCTTTTGTGCAGCGGCGAGCCAGTTGAATGTCATGCTCGTATCGCCATCAGGCTTATATTCCGCCCCAAGTGGTACGTCCCAGCCAAGCGCTGAAATAGCGTTAAAGACCGATGGATAATGCAGTTCGCCATGATCGGGTGCACCGCGATCCGGGACGGACGCGATCTGGATGTGGCCGATCATGGGCTGTAGGTCCGCAAGCCGCGTCGTCACATCGCCTTCGGTCCGGCCCACATGATAGCAATCGAACATCAGCCTGAGGTTCGGCGCGGCGACCTCCGCGATGATTTCCCGGGCCTGATCGGTCGTGGTCAGGAAATAGCCCGGCGCGTCATGGCGATTGAGCGGCTCGATCAAGATCGTGGCGCCGGTCTTTGCGGCCCGCTCACTGGCGTAGTGCAGATTGGCGACAAAGGTGGCATGAGCCTCGGCCCCCTGCGCGAAACCCGCCATCACATGCACCGCTTTGGCGTTGATCGCTTGCGCATAGGCCAGCGCCTCCTCGATGGCGGCACGTGCCTCTGCGCCGCGTCCGGGCAGCGCCGACAGCCCGTTTTCGCCCGCCGTCACGTCGCCTTTGCGGGTGTTCAGGCCAAGGCAGGGCAAGCCTGTGTCGCGCAGGGCCGCCAGCACATCAGCGGCGGGTGTGTCGTAGGGCCAATGCAATTCCACCGCATCGAAGCCTGCACTGTGGGCGGCGTGAATGGCGTCGCAAAGCGGGAGGTCAGCCCACAAAAACCCAAGATTGGCCGAGAATTTCATCCGTCCCACTCCACATCGAATTTCGTCACCAGCCCTTGTATCTGTGCAGGCGTCAGCGCCCGAGGATGCATCCCGCGCGTCAGCATCGCAAGGCGGGCGGTGTCCTCCAGCTCTTCAATCGCATTGCAGGCAGCCTCGATATTCTTGCCCGCGACAACCGGGCCGTGGTTGGCCAGCATCACGGCAGAGCGCTTGCCCGCCAGCCCGCGCACGGCGTTACCCATAGCCGGATCGCCCGGCAAAAAGAACGGCAACAGAACCACGCGCCCCAGCTTCATGATCGCATAGGGCGTGAGGGGCGGCAGGAAGTTGTCCGCATCCGCATCGGGCATCATCGACAACGCGACGGAGTAGCAGCTGTGCAAATGGACCACTGCCCCAGCCGTGCTACGGGTGTCGTAAAACGCCGTGTGCAGCGGCATTTCCTTGGTGGGAGGGTCGCCATCGACCAACAGACCGCGCGCATCAAAGCGGCTGAGGCGTCCGGGATCGAGCCGCCCGAAACTGGTGCCCGTAGGGCTGACCAAAAGCCCGCCATCGTCGGTCCTTGCAGAAATATTGCCAGTGCTGCCGCCCGTGAGGCCGCGATCAAACATGGATTTCGCAAGCAGACAGATCTGTTCACGCTGGCGGGTCTCATGGCTCATGGGGCACCTAGCTTTTCAAGAGCGTCCTTGAAAAAAGTCTCTGCGCCAAAGTTGCCGGATTTAAGCGTCAGCGCAATGGTATGGCCGTTCGTCTCCGCGTAGGTCCACGGGACACCGGGCGCGATCTCTGTGCCGATGGTCAGCCGCGTGATGCCAAGCGCTTTGGTCACAGCGCCCGAGGTTTCACCGCCCGCCACCACGATCCGCCGCGCGCCTTGATCGCGGGCGGCAACGGCGAGTTTTGCCAGTGCGGCCTCCACGATCTCTCCGGCTTGGGCGGTGCCAAGCTGGGTTTGCGCAGCTTGAACGGCGCCGGGTTCAGCGGTCGCGTAGATAAGCGGTGCGGTGGACTGGTCTTGGTTCTTTAGCCATTCCAGCGCGGGACCGGCCCCTTCACGGGCAAGGGCCAGTGGATCCAGCTTATATCCCGGTGCGCCGCCAGACAGATAGGCCGCCACCTGCGCACGGGTCATTTTAGAGCAGCTGCCCGACAGGATCACCGCCTGCGCGGCAACGGTTGGGCGATCGGCCTTCACGGCGTCAGCGTTCAGCAACCCAGCGGCCTCGTAAAGCGCGGGCAAAGGCATCGCGACGGCGCTGCCGCCCGTCATCAGCGGCATATCGCGACAGGCCTCTGCGATGATGGACAGATCCGCATCGGCCACGGCGTCCACAACCACATGGGCGATACCCACGGTCTGGTGCTGGTCCAGCGCCGCGCGCACTGCCTCCACGCCTTGCGCGACGGTAAGGCGATCAACAAGCCCCACCGGGCGCGTTACCTGAGGCTCCAGCAAGCGCATGAGATTGCTGTCTCGCATCGGTGTCAGCGGGTGATCTTTCATCGGACTTTCAGACAATGGCTGCTGGCCGACAAAAAGGTTGCCCATATAGATCGACCGTCCGTTTTCCGGGAAGGCCGGGCAATAGATCGTCTGGCCCGTGTTCACGTCGGCCATCAAAGCCTCGGCCACCGGGCCTATGTTGCCTTCAGGCGTGCTGTCGAAAGTAGAGCAGTATTTCCAGAAGAACCGCCTTGCGCCTGCCGCTTGCAACCAGCGCAGAGCGGCGCGCGTTTCGGCCACGGCGTCATCCACTGGCGCGGTGCGGCACTTCAAGGCGATCACTTCAACGGCTGCGGTGTCAGACGGCGGCGTGTCCGGCACTCCGATCCGTAGCGATACCGCCACGCCCGACCGCGCCAGCAGCCCGGCCAAATCTGTCGCACCGGTGAAATCATCAGCGATGCAGCCAAGCACCGTCATGAGTGGCCTCCTGGAAGCGTCAACCCGGCGTTGCGGGCATAGACCTTGGCCACGGCTGCATCATCTTCCGCCCCCAACCCCTGTCCCGCCGCTGCAAGAAACTGCTGCAACGCCGCCGCCGTGATCGGCGCGGAAAACTGTGCCGACCGCGCGATGTCCAAAACGATACCCAGATCCTTGGGCCAGATATTCACCGACGAGCGCGGTGTGTAGTCCCCGTCCACGATGTGGGGCGCGCGGTTCTCCAACATCCATGAGGTGCCGGCACATTTGGAGATCACGTCCACGAACGTCTCGGGCGCCACGCCTTGGGTCATCCCGAAGGTCAGCGCCTCGGCCATGGTGGCGATATGGACACCCGCCAGCAATTGATTGACCGCCTTCATCGCAGACCCAGGCCCTGCCGCGTCGCCGAGCTCAAACACGGTTTCTGCCGTCGCCTCCAGCACGGGACGGGCGGCGGCGAAGGCCGCGGGTGTACCGGCGGCCATCACGGAAAGCGCGCCCATCGCGGCCTTGGCGGCGCCGCCGGAAATCGGTGCATCCAGATAGTGAACCCCGTACTCCGTACACCGCATCTGCATCGTCCGGGCAAACTCTGGCGGAACGGTGGCGCAGGCGACCAAAACCGCACCCCTGCGCATCATCGGCACAAGCGCGTCTTCGCCGAAAAGGACGGCCTCGGTTTGCGCCGCGTTCAACACCACGATCATGGCTGCGTCGAGCTGAGCTGCCACGTCGGCCAACGCGCCCGCAGCACCGCCCTCAGATTGGAACCGTGCTGTGACCTCTGAATTGATGTCAAAGCCATGGGTCGTGTGGCCTGCGCGCAGCACGGATTGCGCCATGCCATAGCCCATCGAGCCGAGGCCGATTACAGCCGTTGTTTGGGGTGTCATCGTTTTTTTCTTATTCAGAAGTAGCGCGCCGGGGCAGGACGCGTTTGATCAGCGGCCACAGGACCACCAGAAGCGTGAGCACAAAGAAACCAACCGCGATGGGGCTTTCAAGAAACTTCAAGGGCTGCATTTGCGTCACGATCAAGCCTTGACGCAGGTTGGTTTCAAGCGGTGTGCCAAGAATTAATCCGATCACAATCGGGGCCAGCGGCACATTGGTGTAGCGTAGCAAAAGCCCCGCGATGCCTGCCACGACCGCAACCCAAACGTCCATGATCGAGAAGCGGATCACGTATGATCCTGCCAGCGACAGCGCTACGACACCGCCCATGACCAGTGCATGGGGCAGTTTCAGCACGCGGCTAAAGACCTGTGCCATCATCGCGCCGATGATCAACATCATGATATTGGCTACCAAAAGTGCCACGAAGATGAAGCTAACCAACTCGGGGTTTCGATTGAACAGTTGGAAACCGGGGGTGATCCCGTGGATCACAAGCGCACCGAGCATGACGGCCGTGGCTGCATCGCCGGGAATGCCCAGTGCGAGCGTCGGGACCAATGCGCCGCCGGTGACGGCGTTGTTGGCCGCCTCAGACGCGACGATGCCCTCAGGCTCCCCCTTGCCGAAATTGTCCTTGTTGGACGAGCCGGACTTAGCCTGCGCATACCCGATGAGCGACGCGGCCGTAGCCCCCACGCCCGGCAACACGCCCAGAAACGTGCCAAGAACCGAGGACCGAAGCACGGTGCGTTTCATGGCCCACCACTCACGAAATGGTGCGACTTTGAACCCAGCGGAGATGATCGGCCCCGTAGCCTTCGGGATGCCTTTTCCTGCCGTGATGAACACCTCGGACAGGGCGAACAACCCAATCAAGATCGGCACAACATGGAACCCTGCCGACAGGGCGAAGTTGTCGAATGTGAAGCGGTTGGCCCCCGAAAGCTCATCCACGCCGACCATCGACAGGATAATGCCCAAGACACCCGCAAAGAGACCCTTGATCGGGTTGCCCGCGGAAACCCACGCGATTGTGGTCAGCGAAAAGACGATCAGCGCAAACGTCTCGATCGAGCCGAAGCGCACCGCCAGCGCGGCCAGTTGAGGGGCCGCGAAGACCAGCACGATCATCGAGAAGATGCCGCCGATGGTGGAGGCGATCGTGACCCAGCCCAACGCCTCGGCTGCTTTGCCCTGTTGCGCCATGGGGTAGCCGTCGAATGTGGTAGCAGCCGATTGCGGCGTGCCGGGGACGTTGATCAAGACGGCGGGGATCGAGCCGCCGTAGACGGACGAAACATAAATTGCCAAAAGCAACCCGATGGCCTGCGGGCCGTCTAGAACGAACGTGAACGGCAAGACCATGGCCAGCGCCGTGACGGTCCCAAGGCCGGGCAACGCGCCCACGATCATACCGACAACCGTGGCCAACACCATGATCGCGATGGCCCATGGGTCCATCAAAAGGCCAAGTGCTGCGATGAAAGGGTCAAATCCCATGGCTTAAAACCCCAATCCCGGAATGGTCGGCAGCGGCATCTGTGCGAAGCGCGCCAACAAGAGATACAATAGGCCGACGACGCCGCCGGACACCGCAAGGTTGATCAGGTGCTTGCGATATCCCAGCATGAACACCGTCAGCCACACCGCAACGGGGGCCACAACAAGATAGCCCAACGGACGCATAAGGGCGGTGGCGGATACGATCACCACGATGCAGACGGCGATCGCGATCCAGTTCTGCGGATCGACCTGCGTGCCACCGCGCAGGACGCCACCAATCAGGATCACGGTCGAGATGACGGAACAGATATAGAGGAACAGTTGCGGCACCAAAAACGGCGGTGCGTCGCCAGGCAGCAAGAATACACTTGCCCCTTGCCGGTAGCTGGTGATCACGAAGAACACGCTGGCAGCAAGGCCGGCTGCGCCCAAAAGGGTGTCGGTATTAAGAACACGTGACATGGGCGCAGCCTTTTATCTGTGATTATTGAGCGGGCAATGCAACGCCGATCACAGGAAGCAGTTCCCGATTGCGAGCATATTCTTCTTCAAAAAACGTGGTGAATTCCTCACGGCCCATGTAGCGAACGATGTAGTTTGCGCTGGCCATGCCATCGATGAAGCTATCTGTGGCAGTTGCAGCTTCGCAAGCGGCAGACAAGGTATCGAGCACCTCGGCCGGTGTGCCTGCCGGAGCGAACAGTCCGAACCAGATGGTCGACACGACATCAACGCCAAGTTCCTGCAACGTTGGCACGTTTTCAAGGCCTGGAACGCGCTCGGGCGATGTGACGGCCAGCGTGCGCAACCCGTGGATCGCCTCCATCGCCGATGTGTCAGTCGCAAATGTTGCCTCTCCCGACATGATCGAGGCTGCCGCCCGACCGCCACCGCCTGCTGGCAAGTATGTCCAGCTTACGTCATAGGCATTCGCGATCATGGCTTGGCTGATGTGGGTCATGGATCCGGGCGCGCCGCCCACGGCCACAATGTTTTCGCCAGCACGAACAGCTGCGATCAAGTCGTCCATGGTTTGATAGGGGCTGTCGGGTGCTACCGTTACGGCGCTAGGGTTGTCGACAACCATGCAGACCGGCGCAAAGCTGGTGTCGTCATAGGGCAACGGGCGCAGGTGCGGCTGGATCGTAACTGTCGCGATTGGGTTAAAGCCAAGAGTGTAGCCGTCCGCATCTGACGCGGCCAATTGTGCCGTCCCGATTGTGCCGCCCGCACCCTCTACGTTCAGGGGCACGAAATCCGCGTCCATCACTTCGCGCATGGCGTTGATCAAGATGCGCCCTGCGGTGTCCGAATTCCCGCCCGCGCCGTAGGGGATGATGACCTCAATCGGGTTTTCGGGAAATTCTGCGACTGCGGCGGTCGCAGACAAGGCGATGCCAAGGCCTGCAATTATGGCGGTAGATGATGCTCTCATGGATTCTTTCCTCCCTTGGAGTTTCAGTTCAGGTCTTAGGTGATCAATTTGTAGGACGTTCCTTCGTCCACTCGATTTGCGGGATGTCTACTTTTGGTGATGGCGGCCAACCATCCCCCCGCTGCGAATTCAGGCTGCGGTGGGGTGCCCAAGAATAGGGGCGATTTGGCTTTCCCGTCAGCTTTCCATCGGTGATCCAGTCCAGATCAACGCCGTACATCTCCGCGACTAATGCCGTCTCCAGCCTGTCGCGTGTTGCGGCATGGGCGGGGTCGCGGGCCAGATCCTGCATCTCGTGCGGATCATCTTGCAGGTCGAATAATTGCAAATGGTTGCCTACCGGATAGTAGATCAGTTTAAACCGCTCATCCCGAATCATCCGCGTGGCATGGTCATCCTCGCCGCATTCGCCATAGAGCGTCTCGCGTGTCGTCTCACCCACGGCAGAGATGCCATCGACGGTATCCGGCACCGGCACGTCGCACAGGTCCAGCAGCGTTGGCATGACATCTGCAAAGGCCACCAGGCGATCATCCAATGCCCCTTCGCGGGCCTTTGGGTTGCCCTTGTTGGCCGACAGGATCATCGGAATATTTGCGCTGCTTTCATAGAAAATGCGCTTTGCGGCCATGTCGTGGTTGCCAAGCATATCCCCATGATCTGAAGTGAACATGATGATCGTATCGTCCAATATCCCCTCCAGCCGGAGGGTGCCGACCAAGTATCGGATTTGATAATCAATCTGCGTACACAGCGCATAAAAGGCGCGCTTGGCCGCCATCATCTGCGCGTCGGTGTATAGATTGGTCCGGCTATGCAGGGCCGAGATCGCAAACGGCAGATCGTCAACCTCCTTCGCCCAATCCCCCACATAGGGCGCGTCAATCTCAACGTCGCGGTAAAGCTCCAGCATCGCTTGGGGCGGCACCAGCGGCGGGTGCGGATGGCGGAATCCCAGATACCAGAACGCAGGCTTGTTCGGATCGCGTCGCTTGATCGTGCGCGCCATCATCCGGCCCGCCCAATTGGTGGCGTGATGCTCTTCCGCCAAATGCCACGGACGCCAGTTGTACTGGTTATTCGACATGCCATGATCAAATTGGCGGCCTGCATGCCCCTGATCACCAAGGTAAATGTCATAGTCATCTAAGGTACCCCACTGGGGGCGCCCTTCATCGTCAAGGATCACACTGTCAAAGCCGATCCGGTCGCGCTGCGGGTGAACATGCAGTTTGCCAACGGCGTCGGCCTGATAGCCTGCATCCCGAAATGCCTGCGCCATGGTAGTGACATTCGGCATTCTCAGATCGTCTTGAAAAACACGGTCGCCATGGGATTTCGGGCTCTGCCCAGTCATCAGGGTTCGACGCGCGGGAATGCACACGGGGCATTCCGAATAGGCGTTGGTGAATCGCGTGCCACATGCCGACAGTTCATTCAGACCGGGAGTGATGATCGCAGGATTACCCGCAAAGCCAAGGTGCTCTGCCGCCCAGTGATCTGTCACGATCAATAGCACATTTGGTTGTTTAGCAGCCACGCAACAGTCCTCCCCACTGATACCGCCCAAGTGTAGTAGCAAAGGACTAGGTTCCCATAATGAAGTTTTCTTGCTATTAAATTCTAATTTGGAATGTTTGAGGAGGCAATTATGTCAGACCGCATCGGGCTACGTCAGCTCCGGGCATTTCATGCCGTCATGATGACAGGAAGCATCGGCGCCGCCGCCGAGCGGTTGCACCTGTCTCAACCCGCAATCAGCAAGCAGCTCACTGCACTGGAACATGCGCTGCATCTGCACCTGTTTCACCGCCGCAGCGGGCGCGAAACGACACCCACGCCCGATGGAATCGCCTATTACCGCGCCATAGAAAGCACGATCCTCGCCCTTGAAGACTTGGAACCGATCGCCCGCAACATACGTGATGGTCGCCGCAACAGGATCCGCATCGCAGCTACGCCGCCCTTGATCAATTCCGCCCCGCTGATGGAAGCCGTCGCCCGATTTCTGGAGACCAATCCCGACGTCCAGATCTCGCTGGAACCGCGCCACAGACTGGACATCGAGCAATGGGTCGTGACGCGCCAGATCGATATCGCGTTGGCTCTTTTACCTGGCAACCATCCCGATCTGACCTCAGTGCCATTTGTGGAAACCCACGCGGTCGTCGCTTTGCGACGCGATCACCCGCTGGCCGAATTGACCCGAATAACGCCGGACGACCTAATTTCTGAGAGTGTCATTCTCCCGAGTCAGCAACCGTTGCGTGTCAAAATAGATGCTGCGCTGGATGCCGTGAATACAATCATGAGACCCACCCACGAGGCGACATCAGCCACCACATGCTGCCGGATGGCCCTGACCGGCCTAGGTGTCGCGATATGTGACCCGTTCAGCCCAACGGCATTTGGGTCTGGTGACCTCGTCACACGCCCTTGGCATCCCACTGTGGCCCTGACCTACGGCGTGTTGGTCAATCACTCACCGCGTTCCGATGACATGTCGGCGGAGCTGATGGAACTGTTGAGGGACAGGTTTGTCGCGGCAATGCCGCGTACTGGCTAAGTCAGTAATAACGGTTTTTTGGACCGCTTGGATCATGCGGCAGCAATATACTTTGCCCGTTCGCGGAGCAATGCGCGTAGCGCGTCCGTATTCACCAGAGTATCGCTGCAACATATGTGAATGCCTGCTTTGGACCGTGACTGTTGAACGCTAAATTGCGCGTCCCAAGAACGGACTTTCGCTGCGGCACAGAAAATCTGCAATGGGGGCTCCCTGCCGCCGTTAGATCGATCGCAGCATCCTGTGATATACTGGCTCGGTCAACGTCGGGTTGTCGATGTGGGAGGGTATGGCGGATCGGAGGATCAGTCATGGAAACACCAAATTTACCTGCCATTCGCGCGCTACGCCCAGCTTGGAACAAGGGGCGCATCGTCGGTCAGAAACGCCCATTGAAGCCAAAGCATGTCTGGGCAATCAGGGTCAGGCTTGAGCTTGCCGAGAACCACCGCGATCTCGCGCTGTTCAATTTGGCCATCGATAGCAAATTGCGCGGCTGCGATTTGGTCAAAATGAAAGTGGTCGATGTCATGGCATCCGGCCAGATCAAAGAGAGGGCGTCAGTGTTGCAAAGCAAAACCCTGAAACCCGTGCGCTTCGAGATTTCCGAAGGTACCAGAGCTTCGCTTACCAAATGGATGGAAGACCCGCTGATGGTCGGGTCCGAGTATCTCTGGCCTGGCCGCTTCCATGAGCGTTTGCACATTTCAACCCGCCAGTATGCTCGAATCGTTCGGGACTGGGTTTCCTCGATTGGTTTGGAAGTGACAGCCTACGGAACCCATTCAATGCGACGCACGAAAGTCACCCAAATATACAAGAAGACTGGAAACTTGCGGGCGGTTCAGCTGCTGTTGGGTCATACCAAGATGGACAGCACGGTGCGCTATCTCGGCGTAGAGCTGGAAGATGCCCTCGCTATCGCGGAAGCCATTGAAATCTAAACGATCGGGCCGTCTTCACGGACGGCCCTCAACGGACGTTCAGTCAGCAAGGCCAGAGTGTCTGCAACGGCGACATATCAGACTTTAGGCATAGCCTGGCAATCAGAACAGGCGGCCGTTAACGCCGTTGCTGGCCAAAATCCGCCCGATAACCGCTCGGTGTGGTTCCGACGGCGCGGCTGAACGTACGTGCAAAATGC
>JBASXE010000105.1:0-4862 GCA_049276875.1 Roseovarius sp.
GAACTTGCCGCTTCAAGAACGGCTGCGGGCAGATTTCGGGTTTGAGTTGCCAGAGATTGCCGAGGACGAGACATTCGCGCCGGAAGCCTATTTCGATGATCTGGCTGAGCGCATCGCAAACCGGACCCGCTGGTCGATCGATCGCGATGGGATGCAGCTTGGTTTCTTCTCGTTCTCGAAGCTCTTGATGATGAGAGATCTCGAGCCAGAGCATGGGCCAGAAGGCGCGTTCGACGATCACCCGGTCCTTGGTGGACTGCTTGGGGGTGGGTTCGAACGGTCGGAGCCGCTCTTCGGTCCGCAGGAACCGCTAGATCCTCGGCTGGCGCCTTCGGATCTGCTGCATGTGGTCCCGGCGGACGCGTCTCAAACCCGCGTGATCGAGGAAGTTCGTGCGGGGCGCAATCTCGTCGTCCAAGGGCCGCCAGGAACTGGCAAGTCGCAGACGATTGCGAACATCATCGCGGGCGCTGCCCATGACGGCAAGACCGTGCTGTTTGTGGCAGAGAAAATGGCCGCGCTTTCGGTCGTGCACGACCGGCTGCAGAAAGTGGGGCTGGGAGACCTGTGCCTTGAGATCCATTCACGTGCCGCCAACAAGAAGGCATTCTTGGAGGAACTCGCGCGAACCTTGAACGCTGGGCGAGCAGCGCCGGAGATGCCAGAACCGCCAGATGCGCTGCGCGAGGCACGCGACAGGCTGAACAGCGTAAGCGCCCTGCTGCATGAACCCGTTCCCGGGTATGCTTTCACGCCGTATCGGGCGATGGCGGAAATTGCACGTTTCGTGGGCAAAGAACTACCGCCCCCAAGGCTGGCGCGTGACGGGTTGGCCGCTCTTGACGAAGCAACCCGGCGACATCTTGCGGATCGCGTGGCAGCCTATGCAGAGCTGCTTGAAACATCTGGCCCTCGGCCAAGCCATCCATTCGCAGGCGTTGGATCAACGAGCTTGCAGCCGACCGACCTGCAGCGGCTTGAACCCGAATTGCGCCACGTATCGGAGGCGATAAAGCAGCTGCAAACGACGGCCTCGCAGGTGGTAGCGCTGGCGCACCGATCCGAGCCGTCTTCATTGCCCGAATGCATCAGCTTGCGCGACCTTCTGCGCGTGGCGGCGCAAAGACCGGCAGATGCCCAAGACGCGACCGCGGCGTTGATGTCGCGATCGGCTGACCCGCGCCTTCAGGAAGCTCTCGGCGCCGGCCGCGCATGGGTGGAGGCGCGGGAAGTGGCTGGCGCGCGTTTTGCCGAGCCGGCGTTCGGGATTTCTGCGGATATGTTGCGTGCTCGATTGGCGCCTGGGGTTGGTTCGTTCTGGGCGCGGCTCTTCGGAACCTATCGCGCTGCGAGCAAGGAACTCGCGACAGTCTTGAGCGGCCCTTTGCCCAGCGCACCTGCAGATCGCCTTCAGCTGGCCGACGAACTGGTTGGCGTTCAGCAACGACGCAAAGAGCTGGCCGATGAGGAAGGATGGCTCAAAGAGGCACTCGGGGCCACATGGCGTGGCGAACGTACGCCTTTCACAGCGCTCTCGGCCCAGGCTGAATGGCTTGGTCAAATGGCGACGATGGTCCCATCCGTTGATGCTGAGAGTATTGATCGGATCACCGCCACCGCAGATCGCAAAGCGGAGTTGACCGCAGCTTTGGATGGCGTGGCCTCTGTATTGGATCCGCTGGTGGCACGGCTTGCGATCAAGTGGCCTGAAGGTGATGGCATCTCCCTCGATACGCTGGTGCAGCGCATCGAGGCCATGCGCGTCGCCCTTGATCGTTTCGGCGAATGGGCCCGCCTCATGCATCTTTCCGGTGAACTGGAGAGCAACGGCCTCGGGTCTCTAATCACGATGTTGGACGAGGGTGAGCTTTCACCTGACAAGGCAGTGGACGAGTTTCTTTATGCGACCGCAGAGGCGCGCTGGGAAGCAGCCCGTACTGCGCTGCCTGGCCTGAATGACCTGGCTTATCTTGATCGGCACGCGCTGGTGGAGGCCTTTCGCGGGCTTGAGACCGCCCGGCTTGCTGAGACCAGGCGACTTGTTCGCGCGAAACATCTGGCGCAGCTGCCGACAGGCGCTGCCGGGCAGATGGGCTTCTTGCGCGGCGAGATGGCAAAGAAGCGTCGGCACCGGCCGATCCGTCAAATGATGAAAGCGGCCGGGCAGATGGTGCAGCGGATCAAGCCGGTCCTTCTCATGAGCCCCATCTCCATTGCGCAGTATCTGCCGCCAGGGGCTGCGGAATTCGACTTGCTGGTCATCGACGAGGCCAGCCAAGTCCGGCCCGAAGAGGCGCTGGGCGCGATTGCGCGTTGCCGCCAGATCGTTGTGGTCGGAGATCAGAAGCAGTTGCCGCCGACCAGCTTTTTTGATCGGATCGCTGGATCTGATGATGTGGAGTTGGACGAGGAAGCCGAGGAGGAAGTCCGCACCGCGACCGCGACCGAGAGGGAGAGCGTCCTGACGCTCTGTGAAGCCCGTGGCCTGAACCCGGCCATGCTCGAATGGCATTATCGGTCGCGCGATCCATCGCTCATCATGGTCAACAACGCTGAGTTCTATGATCACCGTTTGATCCTCCCGCCGTCGCCAGTGCAAAACGACCCTGAGTATGGGCTCGCGTTTCAGCGCGTGCCGGGCGTGTACACCAGCCGGTCTCGCGGGACGGGGCGGCCTGGCACCAACCGGATCGAGGCCGAGGCCGTCGCAAAGGCGGTGGCCGAGCATGCGCGCAACCGTCCAGACCTTTCCCTTGGTGTGGTCGCCTTTTCGAAGGCACAATCCGACATGCTGACCGAGGTGCTTGAAGTCGCCCGGCGCCAAGACGAGATCCTCGACGAATTCCTGCGTGAGGGGCGGTCGGAAGATGTCTTCGTCAAGAACATCGAAAACGTGCAGGGCGACGAGCGCGATGTGATCTTGATTTCAGTCGGGTACGGCCCGGCCGAGCCAAATGGGCGACTTGCGTCGATGTCATTCGGGCCAGTGAATGGCGAGGGCGGTGAACGGCGCCTGAACGTTCTTTTCTCGCGTGCCAGGACGCGCTGTGTCGTATTCTGCTCGTTTGATCCCAACGACATCGACACCAGTCGGACCAGCCGTGATGGCCCGAGGGTTCTCAAGCGGTTCCTCGAGTTTGCGCGCAGCGGGCAGATGGCCCAGCCGCAGGCAACAGGCGAATTGCCTGACAGCCCGCTCGAGTCCGATGTGGCAGATGTGATCGAGCGTCTTGGCTACCCTTGCGATCACCAGGTTGGGGCCGCTGGCTTTCGGATTGATCTGGGCGTGCGGCACCCGGAGCAACCTGGCCGCTATATTCTGGCTGTCGAATGTGACGGTGCGACCTATCACTCCGCGCTCTGGGCGCGCGAACGGGATCGCCTTCGCCAGGACGTCTTGGAAGGCCTCGGCTGGCGCTTCCACCGGATCTGGAGCACGGATTGGTTCCATCGCCGTGGTGCCGAAATCGATCGCCTGAGGGCGGCTCTTGAGGCTGCCGCTCTTGCAGAGGGGCCAGCGTTTTCGGGTGCAAATACGGGGGGGAAGCGCGTGCCTTTTGCGGAAACGGTACCAGAACCATCGGCTGAGGCGGTTGTGCCTCCACCGCCAGAGCTTAGTGCGCCACCGTATGTGCCGTCGACTTTCACGGTTAAGATGAGCGTGGAGCCCCACGAAGCGCCGATGCACCTTCTGGTCGACTTGGTGAGCAGGATCGTGACTGCAGAGGGCCCGATCCACCGGGACCTTGTTGCGCGTCGGGTTTCTGCCGCTTTTGGCAAGGCGCGCACCGGAGGTCGCATTCAGAGCGCATCGGATCACGCACTTACCCGCGCTGTCCGGTCAGCGGCCCTTTTGATGGAGGGCGACTTTGCCATGACCGAGGCCCAGAGCAGCAACTGCCCCGTACGTGACCGTTCGGGTGACAATGCACCGGCCAAGGCGGAACTTCTGCCGCCCGCCGAAATTCGGGCGGCGGCGACACGCGTAATCATAGAAAGCGGAGTAATGCCGAGAGAGGATCTGATCGTTGCGACAGCCCGCCTACTGGGTTTTGCCAAAACCGGGAAAGAGCTGCGGGATCGAATTGATCAGGCTTTGCCGCGAACAGAGACGTGAGACCAGGAGAAAGCCTCCGGGCGCTCGGAGGCAAATCAGGCTCGATAATGGTTCATCTGCCGTTCGACGACGCGGACCACAACCATCCCAGTCAAATGCCAGACCGCCGCCATCATGATCCCCATATTGAAGGCGAACTCATTCGCACAGCTCTGCTTGAAAAACTCTCCCTCGAGGAACATGCAGGACCCCTTGCAGAGCTGAACAACGGGGCATGCCATGCATTCCTCGCGGAAGGCAAAATGCGTCGCGGTGTCGAGCGCGATGGCGTCAAACTCGGCGACATGGCCAATCTTGTGCGCGCCCTTTGCACCGGTGTTCTGACAGGTCATCACGTTCCCGCGCAGGTCGACGGCGATGGCGTCGGGACTGTCCATCCCGCATTTTTGGCCGAGGGCTTCGATGGGCCGCTGGCGCTGGATCGAGGCATAAAACTCGTTGATGCGCTCGCCGAGGCCAAAAGCGTTCGGGTCCTCCGCCAGCGCCTCGAAGATCGACCGCGTCAGGCTATTCAGCTCCGCGGGCTCGAACCGCCCTGTCCCGATGGCGGTCGCTGCGTCATAGACATTCACCACGCCCTCGAGGCCTACGAAGATGTCCGGTCCGACCTTCTCGGCGAACTGTCTGACGTCAGCGCTTATGGGTCCAAATAGCGGTATTTGATAAGAGAGAGTTGTTGGATCATCGTAACCACTGAGGAGTGGGACATGAGACAGACAACTGGAACACGCAAAAGCCCCGGCGA
>JBASXE010000106.1:0-4075 GCA_049276875.1 Roseovarius sp.
ACAAGTGGCTCTATCACCTGATGGTCGGTCAGCCCACGCCCTCCAAATACGACCATCTGTTCGCCGGGATCGCGGAGCGGCATTTGGACGAGCTTCTGGCGCATGTCGAAACCTTCCTTGGTCCGGAAGATGCCAGGAAGGCCATGGAGACCGTGCGGCAAGGGCGTTCCTCGACGCTGCGGCCGCGCTCAGTGGGACAACGGCTCGGCATGCTGCTCTCCCGCCTCACCCTGAGGAACCTTTTGGGACCGCTCGCCTTTATTGCCTACCGGCTGCGCGATCGGTTCAAGCTGCGCGGGCTGTTTCTGTCAATCAGCGGACCGGATGGTTCGGGAAAGACGACGGTGATCGATATAGTGATCACACAGCTTCGCGCGATCTACGGCGACGGCGTCGTGAACTACGCGCATTTCCGACCCACTGTCCTGCCGCGCATCGCCGAGGTGGCCAAAAAGGCGAGGGCTGTGGACACAGTCGACAAAAATTATGACCAGCCGCATCGCGCAAAGCCGTCAGGGCTGGCCGGATCGGTAGCACGCTTAAGCTATTACTGGCTAGACTACCTAGTAGGCTATTTCTGGTCTATTCGACCAATGCTGCATCGCGGCGAGGTATTCCTTTTTGACCGATACTACTTTGACATGATCGCCGACAGCTTTCGCAGCCGGATTTCCCTGCCGATGCATCTGCTCAGGGCCGTGGGCAGGTCGCTGCCGCTGCCCCGCCATGCGTTCTTCATTCACGTCGACCCCGACGAAATTCACCGCCGCAAGCAGGAGCTGACGATGGAACGCATCGTCGAGCTGAACGCCCGCTACGGCGACCTGGCCGACCGCGGCTGGCTGATCCGCATCGACAACAACGGCGCACCGCAAGAGGCGGCGGCGGCCATCGTCGACCGCATCGTCCTTGAACGGCACACCAAAACCGCGAAGACACTGTCGGTCGCGCGGAGCACATGATTTCTACGAAATTCGCGGCATTGCCGCGCGCCGAAAATGAACTTGGACATGCCAACAAGGCGAAGGGTGATTTCAGATGACGAAGAGCAAGACAAAGGCGCTCGCAAAAAGGGTAATTTTCGGCAATGACGCATTGCTCAGGCTGTTTCGCCTGCATGTCCAGCCGGCAATGCGCCGCCCATCGCGAACCGAAAGCGTTTTTCTCGCCATGGATGTGAAATGCGACGTCTTTGTAGATGTCGGCGCGAACATCGGCCTCTATTCGATCATGATGCGCAAGAACGCCCAGAAGACGCTGTCCTTCGAACCGATCCCCGAGAACGTGCGCCAGCTGAAGGCGCTGCAGATCCCCAATATGACGGTGCACCCCTTCTGCCTGGGCTCAGAGGCTGGCGAGACGTTGCTCAGGATTCCCTTGCGGGACGGCGCGCTCATGACCGGTCTCGCCACGGTGCAATCCGAGAACCCGCTGGACGGCGAGCAGGACATCGTAGAACTTCCGGTCAAAGTTATGGCATTCGACGATCTATGGCGCGAGGGAACCAATGGCTGCCTAGACCTGGTGAAGATCGATGTCGAAGGCTATGAGCTCTTCGTGATCCGGGGCATGATGGAGACGCTGAAGGCAGAGCGCCCCATCCTTCTGATCGAAATTGAAGGCCGGCACAATCCGCAGGGGTTCCGCGAGATCTTCGACACCCTCGCAGGGATCGGCTATTCGCCGTTCTATTCGCCGGATGGGGAAACCCTGCAACGGTTGTCGGACCCACGCCCCGAGGTGGTCCAGGCCGAAGACGAGAGCAACCGGAACTATTACAACAACTTCTTTTTCCTGCAACCGGCACATATCGACACCTACGCCTCTTTCATTGCAGGGGACTGATGCACGATGCCGCAGGTTTCCCGGCCCTCCGGAACATTGCTGAAGAACAAGACCATGGCTTCATGATCCGCAAACCTGTAATCCTCGTCGACGGCCACGTGCTCGACGGCAAACCACAGGGCACCAGCACCCATATCGTCGGGCTTTATGGCGAAGTGGCCCGGCGTGGCGAGGCCGAGGTGCTAATTGCCACGCAAAGCCGCGACAGCTTCGAACGCTGGTTCCCGGACCGCGACGATGTCCGCCACGTGCCCTTGCCCACCAGCAACAGGTACCGCCGTCTCGCGGTCGATTTCGACGCGCTGGCCGCGCAGTACAGGCCCGACTACATGCACTTTCAATATATCGCCCCGCTGCGCAAACAGACGCGCTGGATCGTCACCGTGCATGACCTACTGTTCATCGACCTGCCGCAGTATTTCCCGCTGCGCTACCGGGTGCAGAACGGCCTGCTCTTCGGCCTCAGCGCCAAGCGGGCGGACATTGTGCTGACCGTGTCACAATATTCGCGCGCGGCGGTGGCGCGGCACTTCCGCATTCCGAGAGACCGCATCGCCGTCACCATGAACGGGCTGGGCAGTTTTGCGGGCATCGAACCCGGACCGGTAGAGGGCTTGACACCAGGCAACTTCTTTCTCTATGTCAGCCGCTTTGAGCCGCGTAAGAACCAGGATGGGCTGATCGCGGCGCTACGCGGAGTGCAGGGAGAGTTGCCCGAAGGGTTCCAGCTAGTGCTTGTGGGCAACCCCGCACTGCACTACCCGGCACTGAACGCCGAGCTGGCCGCCGCAGGCTCGCTGGTGCGGCAGCTGTCAAACCTGTCCTTTGCCGAGCTGGTCTGGCTGTACCGTAACGCGCGGGCGTCGCTCTATCCTTCCTTTGCTGAGGGCTTTGGCATTCCGCCGCTCGAAGCGGTGGTCGCTGGGGGCCAGTCCTATGGTGCGGCGAATACCGCTATGGCTGAGATCGCCGACCACCTGCACGGCAGCTTTGATGCGGGTAACACGGCGGACATCCAGCGCATCATGCGTCTGGCCCTGTCGCAACCGAGCCAAGAGCCAGACCCACAAATGCAGGCCCGCGCGCTCGCGGACTTCTCGTGGGAATGCTCGGCCGACAACCTGCTGGATGCCATCCGGAGAGACCTAGCATGAAAATCGCCCTACTGGGAACCGTTGGCGTGCCGGGTCGATATGGCGGCTTCGAAACACTGGCTGAGAACATTGTCCACCACCACGCCCGCACCGGCAGCGCTAGCACTTTGACAGTGTGGTGCTCGTCCAAAGACAACACCACACGGCCCATCAGCTTTCAGAGTGCCGGTTTGCGCTATGTCGGCTTAAAGGCAAATGGCGTTCAAAGTATTCCATATGACATTCTCGGACTTTTGGACGCCATCCGCACCGGCCATAACAGGATTTTATTGCTGGGGGTCTCGGGCGCGATGGCGCTACCGCTGATCCGTATTTTCAGCCGGGCACGGATTGTGACCAATATCGACGGCATCGAGTGGAAGCGCGAAAAATGGAACGGCCTCGCCAGAGCTTTTCTTCGTGCCTCCGAATGGGCGGCGGTGCGCTTCTCCCATGAGGTGATTGCCGACAACCAGGCTATCGCCGAGCACGTGCGTAAAACCTATGGTGCCGATTGCCACGTCATCGCGTATGGCGGCGATCACGCACTAGCTCATGCCAGAGAGGAAAAGGTGCCCGAGGAGTTGCCCGAAGCCTACGCCCTCGCTCTGTGCCGGATCGAACCAGAAAATAACGTCCATACAATCCTCGAAGCTTTTTCCAACCTAGAAACCCCACTGGTCTTTGTTGGGAACTGGGGCAATAGCGCTTACGGACAGGACCTGAAGGCTCGCTATGGTGCAATGTCCAATCTGCACATCCTGGACCCGATCTACGACCCTGACACGCTTTATGCGTTCCGGCGCCGCGCCTCAATCTATGTGCACGGACATTCCGCCGGAGGGACGAATCCATCACTGGTCGAAATGATGCACTTCGGCGTGCCGGTGCTTGCACATGGCTGTAATTTCAACCGCTACAGCACCGAAGACAGGGCGCTTTATTTCATGACACCTGAAGAGTTGGTTGCGCTGGTTCATAACTTGCCAACTGAAGACGCCAGCGAGATCGGCAACAACATGCAGGAAATAGCGCGCCGCCGCTATACTTGGGACCATATCGGAGAGGCCTATTTCGCCTTACTTGAAGACCGATAA
>JBASXE010000107.1:0-3792 GCA_049276875.1 Roseovarius sp.
GGCCTTTCTTGTGTGCCGACTCCTGGCACAGGATTTCTGCGCTATAGCCGCTTTCCACGAGTTCGCGGAAACGTGCTTCCGTAACCACATTTGGTGCTTCGATGTCCCAGTTCATGGCCCGGCTCACGCTTTCTTCAAACACGCAACGACCGGACATTCCTACTTGAAGCCCAGAGTTACGATAGTATATTATTAACCGCAAGATATAATACGGCAGATACGGCTGTATCTCGGTCACTCAAACTCTAGGCACGGCCATTGGCGTCTATCAAGGAAATTAGGGGTTTCAGAAACCTGCGGTTGAGCCGATGGGTGAAGATGCAGGCTGTAGCACTGCTTTTGCTCGTTCCGGCTGCAAGCCAAGCGGGATCCTGTCTCGCACCGGTACGGCCCTTCGTGCCAAGCGATTCGCAAGCGGCCAGTGACTATGCAGACATCATCCGCCAAGACTTCGAGGCCTACATCTCGGACATTCAGGACTACTTCCGCTGCCTCGAGCAGGAGCGTGCGCGTGCCTTCGAAGAAGCCCGCGAAGTCAGCCAGGACTATGGCCGGTTTCTGGAGCTGGTGGGGGATTGATGGGCGATTGGGCGTGCATCAGACTTGCAGCCTATGGAAACCAGACGCCGATAACACCCTCATATATCTACTTTTTAGATAACAGATTTCATCCGCTAGCGACGTCACAAAAGGTATGTGACGCGTGGCAAAAACAATCAGAACAAATGGCCAGTTGGCGCTCGTCCGTGCGTTGGTTGATGCACGTCAAAATGCGGGTCTTAGCCAGCAGCAGTTGGCGGCGAAACTCAAACGCCACCAGTCATTTGTGGCACGTCTCGAAAGTGGCGAGCGTCGTATCGACGTCGTGGAGTTTACAGTTCTGGCGAGGGTCATTGGTTTTGACAAAGATGAAGTCCTGTCGATTGTCGAAGCCGCCACGGAGCCCGACCACAGGATTTGAACCAAATGAATTGTTGAGAACACGGGAACCCATTTTCCCGGTCTGATGATCATTCCCTCATCGAGGACCAGGTAGCCAAAATCAACGAAGTCCGGCGCGCGGTCGTAGTGAACGCTCTGCAACCGCACGCCGCAATTCGCAGCGCCGCAGTGCAGGAAGTCAGTAAACAGTGAACGAAGATAAGGGTGAGGGCGTCGCGATCGCCAATCTGATCGGGACCGATGGGTGCAGTGTTGTTGGTTGGGTGTATCGCTGGAGTACAGGCTCACATGCGGTGATGTGGGACGTCCAAGGGCCCCAGCCGGTATCGGAAACCCGGCCGGATATAAGTGACGAACAGAAGCAAGAAATCGACTTCGATGCGCTGACGAGGATCGGAAGAAGCGGCGACGAATGAACAGAGCGAACCCGCGGTGTTTGCCGAAACGCCAAACAGCATGTGGACCGCGACGCGTATGCGGTGCGGTCGTACACGCTAAAGAATCCGTCTTCCGAGACAAATCTACGCGGCGGCAGGTCAGTAGTTCACCTGCTCGAACCCGTAGTTGCCCTCATAGTCACGCCAATCGACGAAGACGGATCGGTGATAAATGCCAGGGCAATGCTCGCCCCAACGTTCAAGTCCCACATGGGCCTCGGGCAGGGCAGTTATCGAAGATCGCTGCCATGAGAAATCGCCTTGGGTCCCGTAGGTGCCGAGGACCACGGTCGCGCTTCGGTTACAATCCCCATCGCGCCCGGACTCGTGCTGTCGTGCATACCGTACATCGAAGACGCGGATGGACCGCACGAAATTGAACTCTGGCCCGCTGATATCGATGTCCGCGCGGTCCTGAACGAGCCGCAGGGCGAGGTCGGTGGGAACGAGATTATCTACTGGCAAGGATTGGAGCGGTCGACGGCTGTCGGTCCGGTACAAGGCTTCAATAATTCGGTCAGCGTTGTTTGATTGCCGATCGCTCTCATAGGAGGCGCCCATGGGACAGCGCCAGATTTGCAGCGGCGGTTCCACGGGCCATGGTGTAATCCGCCGGATGAACTCGGCTCGGGCCCGGGCGCAAGGGACTGAAGCGGGCCACCCGCCAGACAAGCACAAGAGGATCGCGCAATCGATCGGGTAGGTCTGCGCGCGGGCGGGAACCGGCAGCGAAAAACCTGTCACGGTCAAAACGACAGCGACTGAGGGGAGGAGCTTCTTGAGTAAATGGCGCATGCTGAGGAACCTCCGTGACAGGAGTTCAACATACATACGATAATATACTATCGCAACACTAAGTATAACGACGCGTAATCAAGATTATGTTAAATTATTTGTTCGATCACTGAGTGCCGATCTCTGTGTTGGTAAAATTGTTGGTAAAAGATCGGCACTTTTGACGCTACTAACCCAACGTCGGCATCACAAACTCTGGATCAGTGCGTTGTCCGGTCGGCCAGCGCGATGTCGTAGTCTTAAAGCGTGTATATGCATCACTTGGCCTCCATGCGTACTCGTGGCACGATTTCTGATGTGCATTCGTTAAGCAGAAGTGCTGCGGTACCCAAAACGTTGATTAACATCGAGGATAAACGCTGGAAAGTACTACCGGCCCAATACTCACGATGTTTCAATTTGCTATCCAGTTTCATTGGCAGCGGTGGCGGTAAGAATAGTGGAAAGTGCGGCGATACCGTCGGCGGCTCCGCATTCCGGCTCTTTGCCTGATTGGATTGCCGCGACGACAGCTTCCATTTGGGTGACAAAGTGACCTGGAGAGGGCCGTCCAGACAGTTCAACCCGTTGCGGACCATCTCCAAGGTTCAGAAACACTGCATTTGCATAGTGGAAAATTCGTAACGAACCTTCAGTGCCCCAAATCGAGATTGACCCCGGATCGGAAAGCCAACCACCGGCGGCTACATATTGCCCATCATTTCCCCATCCATCGCCACCGGCAAAAATGCCTTCATTAGGCATCGCTGTTGTGAAGGTTGCATTGTTGTACAGCAAATGCCCAAGAGCACCTGACGGGTAATGCGCCAGCAGATACTCGGTTCCTGCCGAATCACCGGAACGGAGGCCATGCCCCTGCACGTGGCTTGGGCGCTCGCCGAGAGTCCAACTAAATACATCGACAAGATGGATACCGTGGTCAATCAGACTCATCCCCGGACCGCCGGGGCCACCTAGCGGATAGTGGACCGTCGATAGCGGACGGTAGCCCGCCAAGCCATGTCCAGTGACGACCGTTTCGCTCAAAATTTGGATTTTGCCGAGCGTGCCAGCCTGTACGATATCACGGGCCGCCTGAATTGCCGGCAAGTAGCGATAAGATGACCCATAAAACAAACGAACTCCCTCCTGCTTGCAGGCCTCTGCCATTGCCTGAGCATCAGCAAGCGTGATCGACATCGGCTTTTCACAAAATACGTCCACGCCAGCCGCCGCGGCCATTTGCGCGATTTCATTGTGTGTGCCAGCGGGCGTCAAAACCAGCAGGAGATCGAGAGTTTCTTTACTGATCAAGTCGGTGACATCGCCATACGCATTTGCGCCGGTCTCTGCCGCGACACGTTGTGCAACGTCCTGACGTGGATCGCAGACGCCCAGCACTTTACAGTTATCCAATTGCTTGAGTGCCGAAAGATGCACTGCTCCAATCTCTCCCAATCCCGCTACACCTACGCGTACGGGGTCAGAGTTTTTTTTGGCATAAACGGGCTGAGTCACTGGCGATTTTCCTTTATTGATTTTGCGAGAAGTAAGCCGCAAATTTTATGATTTTGATCATCGGGATGCGGGGCTTGCCACCAATTCAGACAAGTTTCTGAAACAATCCAGCGACTCCGGA
>JBASXE010000108.1:0-18838 GCA_049276875.1 Roseovarius sp.
GCGTTGGACTGACCCGCGTCAATCCAGCAACCCTCAGCAAGGTAAAGCGTAAAGGCCGGGGGCAGCCCCCGGCCCGGCAAGGTTCATGGATCAGTTCAAGGCATCAAGGATCATCTTGCCCTGGTCGCCGACGCTTGCCGCCCATTCCGTTGCCATCGTCTTGCCAATCGCGGCAAGATCTGCGCTCAACGCTTCGCTCGGCTGGTGCACGGTCATGTTTGCCGCCAGCTCCGTCACCGACGCGCTGGAAACTTCTTCACTCATCTTCCAGCCACGGGTCTCAGCCGCCGCGGCCGCCTCAAGGATCGCCGTCTGCTGATCTTCGGGCAGGGCCGAGAAAGCGGCTTCGTTCACGATGATCATGTTCTTGGGGAGCCAAGCCTGAAGGTCGTAGAACTGGGTGGTGAAGTCCCACGCTTTGGTGCGCACTCCGGTCGCACCCGAGGTAACCATCGCATCCACGATACCGGTGGAAAATGCCTGCGGGATTTCCACCGCTTCGATGGTGGTCGGCGCTGCACCCAAAAGCTCGGCCATCCGCGCGGTTGTGGAATTGTAAGTGCGGAAGCGCATGCCCTGCAAATCGCTGCCCGAGGTCAGCTCCTTGTTCGTGTAGAAGCCTTGGCCTGGCCATGGAACCGCATAGAGAAGACGGATCCCGTCCTCTGCCAGCTTGGCTTCGACCAGTGGGCGCTGGGCATCCCACAGCGTCTTGGCGTCTTCGTAGGTCGAGGCAATGAAAGGTATGTTGTCGGCACCGAAAATCGGGTCGTCATTGAACAGATTGGCCATCAGCACCTCGCCAATGGGGACGAACTGGTTCTGCACCGCGCGCTTGATTTCGGGATGCTTGAACAAGGAGGATCCGGAATGGACGGTGATGTTCAGCCCTCCCGAGGTCGCATCGGCGATATCCTGTGCGAATTGGGCGATGTTGCGGGTATGGAATTCCGCATCTGGATATGGCGTTGCCATGTCCCATGCCGTCTGGGCGAAAGCCGGGGCGGAATGCCCGAGCGTGAGGACCGCAGCGGACACCGCTGCAAGTGTCTTGAATTTGGTAAACTTCGTCATTTTTTTGTCTCCCTGTCTCTTCTCACGTTGGTCGAAGAAGATTGTTTGTGTTCCGCGAGCACCGGCAGACTGCCGCTGCATCAAATGAAAGCCGAGTACACGGCCGCATAAAATCGCCTTGCAGGTCGGCAGGCAAGCTCAACCTCAAGAACGCTTTCGCCCCTTGAAGGGGTATACATGTCGGCAGGACATCACGAACGCTATCCGGATCGTTTCGGCCGGCGAGGCCTGACAGACCCGGCAGCGAATCTTTCAATACCCCCGCCTACAAGTTTAAATAGCCTAGTTTCTGGATGCATTTCCAGAAAAAATGGCGGGTGCATCCCGTCACTCCAGGCGCTTTGGGAGTTGCAGAATTCCATGTATTTTGGGGCGAATACTTCAACTTTACTGGCATTTTTCGTGCGTATGAGCGCGAGGGAAGTAGGTACTTTGGTTTTGACCCGTCGCTTCATTTCGCATACAAATTAGGCCGAATGGTCCAGCGGGTCTTATCCGTGCCGCGGCCGGATCCATACCAAAGGCTCATGTCGATGCAATCTTCTGGCTCTTCAAGGATGAACGCCACCGAGCAAGCCTATCAGATCATCCGGAAAAACATCTTGACCGGTAAGCTCAAGGAGGGCGAACGCCTGACGGAGACACGTCTGTCTGACGATCTGGGCCTGTCGCGCACGCCGATCCGCGAGGCGATAGGGCGGCTGGTCCTGGAAGGGTTCATCGAACGGCAGAGCGGCTACACGACCAGAGTGGCGCATTTTCCCGAGGATGAGGCCCAACAGATCTACGAGATTCGGCGCCTGATGGAGTGCTACTCGGTCGAGCGTGCCGCCCGGCTGGCGACCGAGGAGGACATCGCCGAGATGCGCCGCATCCACGCAGCCATGAAGGCTGATACGCCCCCGGCGGACGAGGCTGCTTCTCAGCGGCTTACGGAGGCCAATGAAGCCTTTCACCGCGCGATCGTGGCGGCCGCCCGTTCACCGAGATTGACGGCCCTCATGACCACAGCGCTGGATGTGAGCATGGTGGTGCGGACCTATTCGATGTTTTCGGAAAACGATCTTTTCCGCAGTCTGAACCACCATGCCGAGATCATTGAAGCCATCGAGGCACGTGCGCCGAAATGGGCCTCTAGCGTGATGTCGGCCCATTTGCTTGCGGGTGCCAACCGCGTGGCGGCGCGTTTGCAGCAAACCAAGGCCTCGAACGAGCCATGAATGGCAGTGACGCGATTTTCGATCGGGTCGCCGCGAGCGATGCGGCATTGCATGTCTGCGAAGATTTCGCCGCTTCGGGACCAATCGACAGGGCCCAAACCGCAGGTGCCGGGTCGCTTGCGGGTCGTGTGATCGGGCTCAAGGCGAATATCGCCGTCGCTGGACATGCATGGACCGCAGGGATCGGTGCCCGGGCAAACCGGATCGCGGACAGGGACGCACCGGTCGTGGCTGCGCTGCGGGGCACCGGGGCTATCCTGCTTAGTCGTCTTGCCATGGACGAAGCGGCACTTGGTGCGGCGACTGACAATCCACATTTCGGCCGCTGCGAGAATCCCGCATATCCTGGCCACAGCGCGGGAGGGTCGTCGGGCGGGTCAGCAGCCGCCGTGGCAGCCGGTCTTGTCGATGCCGCGTTGGGAAGCGACACGATGGGATCGGTTCGGATTCCCGCAGCATATTGCGGGGTTTACGGTCTGAAGGTCGGGCAGGGCGTCTTGCCGCTTGACGGAGTGGTTCCGCTCGCTCCAAGCCTCGACGCACTTGGGATCTTTGCGCGGACACCCGCAGGCATTTCCGAGGTTCTGGACGTTCTTTCGCCCGATTGCCAATCCTTGGAATTGACCGGATGGAGCACCATACCCCTGACATGGAGCAACCGTTGCACACCCGAGGTCAGGGCCTTTCATGCCCATTGTGCCAAGACGCTCGCGACGATGCTCGGCGCGCCTGAAATGCTGCCGGAACTTGACCTTGATGCGCTGCGTTCGGATGCTTTCCTGCTGACCGAAATTGAAGGGGCGCAAAGTCTGGGCGCAGAACTGGGCCTGAGCCCCGGTTTGCGAAAGCTGCTGGATTACGGAGCACGGGTATCCGAGGGCAAGGCGCAAGCCATGCGCGCCCGGCTGGCCGACGCCGCGCGCCTCCTGACCGGGGCCTTGACCCCGTCGCGCGTGGCGCTTTTGCCCAGCGTCGCTGAACCGGCCTTTGCCCATGGTACCCGCCCCCCGGTCGGTCAGGCGGATTTCACCGTGCTGGCCAATATCGCGGGGCTGCCTGCTTTGGCGCTCCCGGCTCCGGGCGCGATCCCCCCGGTTTCGGTGCAACTGGTCGGTCCGAAAGGATCGGAGCGTGCGCTTCTCGCGCTCGCGGGCAGGCTTGCCGAAGTGCTCTAGCGAGTCTGTTCGCTAACTTTTTTCACCTCATGCGTCGGCTCGAAGAGCCCGACATAATCGGCGCGCAGAACGTTCTTCTGAACCTTGCCCATGGTGTTGCGGGGCATTTCGTCCAGCATGATGTATGCTTTCGGGCGCTTGTAATTGGCCAGTTTGCGGGCCACCTCGGACGCGATCGCATCGATATCCGGGGTCTCGCCCGACTCTGGCACGAGAAGAGCAACAACACCCTCGCCAAAGTCCGAATGGGGCGCACCGATGACGGCGCTTTCCTTTACGGCAGGTTGCTGGTCCAATAGCTGCTCGACCTCTTTTGGATAGACGTTGTAGCCGCCGGTGATGATCAGATCCTTTTCGCGCCCGACGATGGTGACATAGCCATCCTTGTCGATCATCCCCAGATCGCCGGTAATGAAGAAACCATCCTCGCGCAGTTCTTCTGCGGTCTTGTCGGGCATTTGCCAGTAGCCCTTGAAGACGTTGGGCCCGCGCACTTCGATCATTCCCGTCTGGCCGGCGGGAAGTTCGCGCCCGTCTTCGTCCATGATGCGCAGTTCCGTGCCCTTGAGGGGAAAGCCCACCGTGCCACCACGCCGTTCGCCGTCATAGGGGTTCGACGTGTTCATGCCGGTTTCGGTCATGCCATAGCGTTCAAGGATGGCGTGGCCGGTGCGGGCGTACATGGCGGCATGGGTTTCGGCCAGAAGCGGCGCACTGCCCGATGTGAAAAGCCGCATGTGGCCCGCCCGGGCACGGTCGAATTCAGGGCTATCCAGAAGCCGCGTGTAGAAGGTGGGCACACCCATCATCGTCGTCGCCCGTGGCATGGCAGCCAGAACTGCCTCGACCGAGAAGCCAGGCAACCAGATCATCGATCCGCCGGCGAGCATGATCACGTTGCAGGCGACGAAAAGCCCGTGCGCATGAAAGATCGGGAGCGCGTGGATCAGTACGTCATCGGCGGTGAAGCGCCAGGTTTCGGTCAGCACCTCTGCGTTCGATAGAAGATTTCCCTGGGTCAGCATTGCGCCTTTCGAGCGACCCGTGGTGCCCGAAGTATAGAGGAAACAGGCCAGATCGTCGGCGTCGCATGCGCAAACATCCGTCACCGGGTCTGCCGCCGCAACAGCGACGGCGAAGCTTCCCCGCTCTGCGGCATCCAGTGTCAGAAGAATGGCCCCGCCCTTTTCGGTCACCGGTAGAAGTGCCGCCTCGGCCTTGGGGTCGGTCACGAGGATCTTCGGGGTTGCGTTGCCCACGAAATAGGCGATCTCGTCAGGGGTATAGGCGGTGTTGAGCGGCAGAAAAATGACACCCGACTGAAGGCAGGCAAGATAGAGCGCCAAAGCCTCGGGGGATTTCGGGCATTGCATCGCAAGCCTGTCGCCCTTTGCCACGCCACATTTGCGCAAGAGCCCCGTTATCCGATCCGCGCGGGCTGCCATTTCGGCATAGGTAATGGTGCCGCCCTCGGGCAGATGCAGCAGGACGGCGTCGCTGTCACGGCGATTTCCAATCAGCCTGTCGTACAAGGGGTTGGTCATGACACTCTCCTGGAATTTCAGTCTGCGGCGCGGAGGGTCACGATCATTGCCGTGCCCCCTTCTGGTGTGCGTGCCCAGAGGGTCGCGCCGGTCTCGGTTTTGCGGCCTTCGAGCGTAAAGGGTGTGGGAGCGAATAGCGGTTGCTTCGCACGGATGTCGAAGGAGGCGAGCCTGCGGCCTCCTAGATTGGCAAGCCCCAGATCCAGCAGCAGGGTTGCAGTGAGTGGCCCATGCACCAGAAGGCCCGGATAGCCTTCGACCCCCCGGGTGTAATCCGCATCGTAGTGGACGCGATGCCCGTAGAAGATCAGCGCCGAATACCTGAACAGCATCACCTGGTCGGGCGTCACCACCCGCGAGAACTCCGCGCCTTCGGGTGCAGGTTCACCGGGGGGCGGCGTTGTTCCCGGCGCCGGCGGTTGGCGATAGACGATGTTTTGGGTCTCTCGCATGCGGTGCTCGCCCTGGACGCTGAAATCGTGATCCACCGTCACGAAACACAACCGGCCTGAGCGGCCGTTCTTTTCCTCGATTGCCCGGATGGTCGAGACTTTCTCGACCGTCTCTCCCAGGCGCAGCGGTGCGTCGATGGTCACGCGGCCTCCACCCCACATCCTGCGAGGCAATCCGAAGTCCGGGATGAAACGGCCCAATCGCTCGTGCCCGTCGGGGCCCAGATCCGATGCCCGGATCTGCGGATTGAAATACAGGTAATGCCAGAAGGGCGGCAGCGGATCGCCTGTCCCAAGCGTTGCAGGTCGATCAAGCGTCAACTGCATGAGCCGAGCTTGCCGCAGGTCAAGCGTATCGGTGACGCGTTCGCTGCGGCCTATGGCGACATGTGGGGCGGTTGCTTGCATTGGATTACCGACCTTCGAAGCGTGGCGGTCGCTTTTCTGCAAAGGCCGCCTGGCCCTCTCGGTAGTCGGCGCTGTCGAAACAGGCCAGAGCAAGCGAGCGGGCGTGGCTTGGGTCGCGCGCTGTTTCAGGCTTGGCCAGGTCCACCAGCGCCGCCTTGATTGCACGGAGAGACAGCGGTGCATTACTGGCGAGCGTCGTGACATAGGCCCGGGCTTCGTCGTTGAAATGATCGACCGGGTAGACACGCTCGCAGATACCCTTGGCCAGTGCTTCGTCGGCCTTCATCTTCCGGGCCGAGAACAGGAGGTCGGCGGTCGTCGCATGCCCGAGCCGCCGCTCGAGCACTGCAATCCCGTTATAGCCGTAGCCGAGGCTCAGCTTCGCAGGTGTGATGGCAAACTGCGCATCGTCGCGTGCGAGGCGCAGATCGCAGCGTATGGCAATCTCCAGCCCTCCGCCTATGCAATAGCCGCGGATCAGCGCGATCGTCGGCACTGGCAGGGCGGCAATGGCTTCTTCCGCGCGCGATACCGCCGCGTTGTAGTTGGCTGCGGCCTCGGCGCTGTTGCGGGTTGTCCCGAATTCCGAGATGTCTGCGCCAACGGCGAATGCTCTGTCGCCCGCACCCTCAATCGTGACCACGCGTAGGCTGTCATCCCCGGCCAGCGCGAGGCAGACATCGCCAAGTGCGCGCCACATGGCGAGGCTCATCGCGTTCAGTTTTTCAGGTGCGTTCAGGATGATCCGCGCCACACCATCCTCGCGGTTCAGGAGGAGCTTGCCCCCCGCATGTTCTACCGTTGCGCTCATGTCCCCACCCATTGCCCGCCTCCGTCGATATCGACCACCGTTCCGTTGAGATATGCCACTTTCTGAGACAGAAGCATCGTTGCCAGCGCTCCTATCTCGTCAGGCAGAGCCGGACGGCCATAGGGAAAACGCGCCGGCTCGACCATCTCGTGCCAACGGTCTTCGTCGCCAAGCTCGGCCTGCGCCTTGCGCTTCATGAAACTGGTCATCCGGTCGGTCAGGGTGGGGGACGGGTTGATGCCCAGGATGCGCAGCCCTTGAGCCTGGGCCTGCGCTCCGAGCGCCTGGGTGAAGGCGATGAGGGCGGCATTGGCGGATGAGCCCGAGATGTACGCCGCGCGATTGGCGCGGCCTGCCATGCCGATGATGTTGAGAATGCTGCCCGATCCGCGCTCAGCCATGGCGGGGAGCAGAAGCTGGCACATGTGGATGTAACCGAAAACCTTCAGCTCCCAATCCTGCCGCCAGTCGTCGATGCCCAGATCCTCGAGCCGGCCAGCGCGGATCGCCCCGGCATTGTTGATCAGGATATCCGGTGTGCCGACGGTCTCGAGCAGCGCGATACGTCCCGCATCCGTGCTCAAGTCTGCTGGCACGACATGAACGCGACCCTCTGCCTCCTGCGAGAGCGCAGCCTGTGTCGTCGCAAGCTGATCGGCATCCCGTGCCGTCAGCGTCACGTGTGCGCCTTCGGCGAGGAGTGCGGCGGCAATTGCGCGTCCGATACCCTTTGAGCCGCCGGTGATCAGAGCCGTCTTGCCGCCCAGACCCAGATCCATCACGCCTCACCGATATAGTATTGAATTTCAAAGAAAATGCAGCCTGCCGTCGAGGTGAAAGGGCCATGTTCCGTTCCCGGCGGGCGGCAGGCATAGGAGGGCGCGTTGTATTCGATTCCGCCATTGCCCTCGGCGTCGCAACCGTTCACCAGACGCCCCGAGATCAGGTAGACCTCTTCCCAATAGTCATGAACAAAGATTGCGGGCGCAATGGTGCCGGGCAGGAACCGGATGAGCCGCGTGCGCACACCTGTTTTCGCCTCTTTGTCAAGCGCGCCTGACAGCATCTTCTGCTGGACCCCGGGGGCACCGCCCGGGACCGGTTCCCAGCCAGTTTCGTTATCAAGCTCGTGGAATGGAACGGGTGGTTTCAACAGCATCGTTTGGTTTCCTGTTCTGTTGCAAAAGCCTTGGTGAGCGCCTGTGTGAGCGTCGTGAGATCGGCCGCATCGGGTAGGGCCAGAACGGCCTCCTCGATCTTGCGGGCCTCGGCGACCGGCAGGCCGCCATGCGCTGCATTGCGGTGGAATTTGGCAATCAGGTCGGGCACGGACATCGGATTTTCCGGGTCGCCCCATGCAGCAGGGCAAGTGGCGTCATGAACTTTGCCGTCGGTGGTGGTCACCACGATCGTCGCGCCATACTGCCCCGGAAAGGCGGCGTCGAATTGCGGATCCACATGCAGACGGACAAGCCCTCGGAGGGTCTTTGTCCCGTGTGCCTGAAGGGCAGGCGGGTCGAAATCGGAAATTTCGGGTGCGCCTTTCTGCAGCGCGATCGCAACCGCGTGTTGCAGGCTGAACCGGGCCTGATCGGGTGTGCACGGGTCGGCGTTATCGCAGAAATCCATAGCGGCCCGGTAGGTGTAGACGTCAACGTGTTGCACGGGTTCAGACAATATCTCCCTAAGCGCCAATGCCGCCGAAATAGCAGGATGCGTGTGTCTGCAGGCGGGGAATGGCTTATAGCTCATCATGGTAATCGCCCATGGTGCCGGCACGGTCAGCGCGGTGGTGTCGGCACCGGGATAGTAGCTTTTGAAAAAGCCCATCTTGCCCGTGAGGATCGCCCGCGGTGCGAGAAATCCGGCAGCGCCCAGCTCGGCGCAGAATACGCCTGCCCGCGCGGCATGGGCGGTTGCCAGTTGTTTGGAAAAGCTGTGTTCGAGCCGACATTGCCATATTCCCGCAGCCTGCATCCCCGCCTGGCCAATTGCATCGGCCAGCTGTTCGTGATCCAGCTGGTGCAGATTGCCCGCCGCCATTGCGGCACCGAATACACCGCAGGTTCCGGAGTTGTAAAACGGCGTATAGCCGCCCGTGGCGACGGCCGTCCCGATGCGGACAGCAATCTCGTATCCGCGTACGATTGCCGACAGCAGCGCCGGGCCCGACGTTGGGCGTCGCATTGCCACAGCAAGGGCCGCAGCGCAGATCGTGTCGCCTGGATGCAGGATGGAGGCGCGATGCAGGTCGTCCATCTCGAGAACGTTGCCAAGCCCTCCAAGCGCAAGCGCCGCGCTTTGCGCATCCATCCGAGAGGGCGACAAGGCTTTGGGCAGCGCATCTTCGCCATCCACATCGAGGGCGCGCGCCCATGCTTTCGCCACGGGCGTGGCTCGGGCGGCGAAAACGCACCCCAGCCAGTCAAGAAGGCTCAGCCGCGCGATCGACTGCACCTCTGCCTCGATGGTTCGGCGGCAGATCCGTATCAACTCTGATTCGGTGGCGGCTGTATTTTTGATCATTTCGCATGCAAAATTTGCTAATTTTGTTGAAAAGTCGCCTATGATGGCATGCAAAGCAAGATAGATTTTCAAGAGAGTTCTAGGTAACCGTTCAATAATTTTGCGAAAAAGTCAAAAAAACAGCGCAAAAAGAGGCGTCTGCGCGAAAGTCATTTCTGCATACAGAATTTTTTTGCATTTAGATTTTTTGGTCGACATACTCCATATCCACGCACCGATGGTATCTGCCCCGCGCAAAGCTGGTAGAAGGCGCAGATCGGGCGGCCTCTGCGAGATACCCGGCGGCAAGACCGGCGCAAAAATATCCCGTCCGGCGCTATGCGTCGGGCCCAACCAACAGGAGAGAAGTCTCATGAACCAAAACGAGTTCAACCGCCGTGCTTTCATGACCATTGTCGGGGCGAGCGCTGCCGCCGGAGCCTTTGGCATCCCCGGCCTCGCCCGCGCGCAGGAAGCACTCAAATTCTGGGCCCCGGGTATTGCCAAGGTTGGTGCGCAGGACTGGTCCGATATGGAAGCGCAATCCGGCATCGGCATCAACGCCATCGCCAAATCCGCCCGTGCCGACGAATCCATCCAGAAGATGGTCGTGGGCGACGGCAACGCACTTTACGACGCCATGACTGACAATGGCGGCGGCATGGAAGATGCGCTTGCGTCGCAAGGTGCCATTGCCGATCTCGACATATCGAAGATCGCGAACTGGAAAAACATCCTGCCGCGGTATCAAGAGGGGGGAGACGCAGCCGACACGATCCGCTACGACGGCAAGGTCTACGCTGTTCCCTACATCTCGAATGCAGACAGCCTCGCCTTCAACTACGGTGTGATCGGCGAAGAACTGTCCTCGTGGGAGGCGCTTTTCGACAGCCAGTTCCGCGGGCGCGCTGCGATGCAGAACGATTTTGGCCCCACTCTGACAAACACGGCCATTTATCTCAAGCAATCCGGAAAGGGCTCTATCGACAACCCATCGGACATGAGCGAGGACGAAGTGCGCCAGACCAGCGAGTTTCTGATCGACCTCAAGAAGAAGGGACATTTCCGCACCTTCTGGGATGGCGTGCAGAACGGAGCGGATCTTCTTTCCTCCGAAGAGGTGCTGGTGTCATCCTGCTGGGAAGTCATCCAGATATTCGCCGCGCGAAAGAACGGTCAGGACATCCGTTACGGCACGATGAAAGAGGGTCACCAAACCTGGAACAACGTGGTCATGCTGACCCGCGGCGGCAAGGAGCGGGGCATGGAAGATGCCTTCTACGCGCTGGCCAATGTGTACTTGTCGCCATGGTTCGGTGCACGCACGCTCGCCGGTCTCGGCTTTACGCCGCAGATGGACGGTGTCAGCGAATACGTCGATGCCAACCCGGACGATTTCGACGCCGACACCAAGGCGATCATGGCCGAGCGTCTGTTGCGCAAGCAGGAGCGCAGCGCGGTTGCAGGAAATTCCTGGCAGAACGTCTTCCCGACGAACATGCGTGCTTATCAGGACTGGTGGGCCAAGGTTCAGGCGGCCTGATTGCCAGTGACCGATCTGTCCAGCAATCCAGCCAGCGAGGTCCACCTCGCTGGCGCAGAGAAGGCCCCATGGCGCGATAGGCTCGTGCCATGGGTTTTTCGTGCGCCCCTGATCTTCATGGTCATGTTCTTTGCCATTCCAATGGCCATGACGGTGGTGTTTTCGGTTTTTGAACGCACCATGTTCTGGATGGAGCCGGGCTTCACGCTCTTTGCGTACGAAAACTTCTTTTTTTCCGCACGGCTGACCAACTTCCTGAATTCGATGAAGTACTCGCTGATCTCGGTCGCGATTTGCTTTGTCCTTGGCTTCCCCATCGCCGTCTTCGTGCGCAAGTCGATCCCGCAGGTGGCTCAGCACCGGGTGGTTCTTCTGTTCATTCTACCCTTCATGGTCTCCGAGATCATTCGCGTTTTCGCGCTGAGGCCTGTTTTGCAGCGCAATGGTCTTGTGAATTCCACGCTCATGGATCTCGGGCTCATCGACGAACCGATCACGGCACTGATTTATACACATACCGGCGTGGTGATCGGAGAGGTGCTCTCCTTCCTGCCGTTCATAGTCTTTTCGGGCTTCCTCGCCATGGAGGCGGTCCCAAAATACATATTCGAGGTTTGCGACGATCTGGGCGTTGGACCTTGGCGGCGCTTCAAGGACGTGATCCTGCCCCTGGCGGCACCGGGCATCTTTGCCGGTTCTGTCTTCATCTTCGTCAACGGTCTTGGCGTCGCACTTTTGCCGAACATCCTTGGTGGAGCCGGTGCCGTGAATGCCGGGCTGATAGCGACGCAGGCGATCACCGCGCTCGATTTCCCGCTCGCCATGGCGGTCAGCGCGATCATGATGGCGACGCTGATGACGCTTCTTTGGATCGGTCACAAACTGTTCGACCTGACCAAGATCCTCACACCGCTGAGCTGAGATCAAACATGAACGATTATGACAACATCTGGCTGTACCGCCTTAAATGGGCCTACCTGCTGCTGGTCGTGCTGACGCTGATGACGCCGGTCCTTTACGTGATGTATGTCTCGTTCAACGCCAACGGCTTTGGCGCGAACGAATATGTCTTTACCTGGGAATGGTACGGGCTGATCTTTTCGGACGAATTGTTGATCGGTGCCTTGCGCTGGACGTTCGCCCTCGCGCTTGTGGTCACGGCGATCGCAGTGCCGATGGCGCTGCTCGCTGCGAAATATTACAAGGCGGCCGACAACAAGCTTTTTCCGGTATTCCTGCTTCTGGCACCGCTTTTCGTGCCGCCGGACATCCTCGGCTCGGCGCTTCTGGTATTCTTCAAGAACCTGAACCTGTCGCTTATCTGGCTGGGCGATCAGATCGGCACATCGCTTTTCGATAGCTGGTTCCGGCTGAGCTTTTTGACGGCGACGATCGGGCTGATCATCTACACCATTCCCTATTCCTTTGTAGTGATCCTGATCACCATGGGGCGCTACCGCAAGGAACAGACCGAAGCGGCGCGCGCCTGCGGCGCGAATGGCTGGCGGGCATTCTGGGATATCGAATTTCCGCAGATCCGCGCCGGGGTGTTTTCGGCATGCGCCTTCACGGTGATACTCGTGTTCAACGAATACACGCGCACCAGCCTTCTCAAGGGCGGGTTCGACACGTTCACCACCGTCTTGATTAGCCAGATGCTGAACACTGGCATGTCGCCACAAAGCTATGCGATGTCTGCGTTGGTCAGCTTCGTTGCGATCGCCGTGATCGGCACCATCATCCTTCTCACCATGCTCCGCGCCGAGAGCCTGGGTCGCATCGCGCGCGCCAAGGCCGAGCCGGTAATGTCATAAAGAACGGGACAACCGCCATGACCGAACAGAATGCACCTGCCGTTGAGGTGCGAAACCTCTCGAAGCACTACGGCGATTTCGTCGCGTTGAAGGATGTGAACGTGTCCATCGCGGCCGGGGAGTATTTCGTCCTTTTGGGACCGTCGGGTGGAGGCAAGACCACGCTTTTACGGACCATCGGCGGCTTTCACAAACCCACCAAGGGCGAAATTCTGCTGCACGGGCGCAGCGTCGGTCATCTGCCCCCCGACAAACGCCCTACCACGATGGTTTTTCAGGCCTATGCCCTGTTTCCGCATATGACCGTGACCCAGAATGTCGGCTATGGCCTCAAGGTTGCCGGGCTACCCAAGGCCCAGATTGCCGAAAAGGTTGATTACGCCCTCGAACAGGTCGGCCTGTCCCAATTCACCCACCGCAAGCCGCATGAGCTTTCGGGCGGTCAGCAGCAGCGGGTGCAACTGGCGCGCGCCATTGTACTCGACCGCGACATTCTTCTTCTGGACGAGCCGCTCGCTGCGCTTGATGCGCAACTGCGCAAGGACATGTGCCTTGAGCTGAAGCATCTGCAGGAAAAGGTGGGTATCACCTTTATCCATGTCACCCACAACCAGGAAGAGGCGATGACCGTCGCTGACCGGATCGCGCTCATCGCCAATGGCGATCTGGTGGAATACGGGCGGGCCCGCGACATCTATCGTGCGCCGGAAAAGAGCTTTACCGCAAGCTTTGTGGGCGAAAACAATATGCTCAAGGGCAAGGTGACCGAGGCCGATGCCACCAGTGTCACTGTCGATGTGGCAGGCTCAAGGCTTATGGTCGACAAGCGCGGCCTTGTCGTGGCGGCGGGGCAGGAGGTCAACCTGTCGATCCGGTCGGAAAGCGTTTCGTTGGACCAGACCACTGGGACCAGCGCGTCGGCCGACGGCTGTTCGTTCATCGGTACCTACGATGAGAGCGTTTATCTTGGGCTGACGACCTCGCACATGGTGCGCTTGGCGGACGGAACTGAAATGATCAGCCGCGTGATTGCGGGCAGCGACGACATCATGCCCCAAGCGGGTGCGCAAGTCCGGCTGTCGTGGAAACCATCCGATATCCGTCTACATGTGGAGTAAGAACATGCCGTCAAACCCGCGCATACCTTTCCAACTTTCCTCCAGCCGTGCGCCCCTGACCGGGCCGGAAGGAAAGCAGCTGATTGTCCATATCGTGATGAACATCGAGTACTGGCCGATTGAGCGGGCAATGCCTCGTGGAATAATCCCGGCACCGCACGGCGCAACACCGGCACCCCCGGATGTGCCCAATTTCTCCTGGGTGGAATACGGAATGCGTTGCGGCATGCCCCGCATGCTCGACATGCTGGCGCGGAAGGGATTGCCTTGCTCGGCTTTTCTCAACGCCCAGGTGGCGGATGTCTATCCGGCATTGATGGATGCGGTGATCGAGGCGGATTGGGAATTGGTGGGTCACGGCTGGTTCCAGCAATCGCTGAAACAGGCCGAGGACGAAGCCGATGTGATACGCCGGTGCCTCGACCGTCTGGAACAGGCGGGCGGCAAGCGGCCCCGCGCCTGGCTGGGCCCGGGGCTGGGAGAGACGGTGGACACGCCCGATATCCTGAAGGCCGAGGGCATCGAGTTCCTGCATGACTGGGCGCTTGATGATCTGCCCACGTGGATGAAGACCAAACATGGTCCGCTGATGGCGTTACCTTATACTTTCGAGCTAAATGACGTGCCGGTCTACGCGATCCAGAACGGCTCGACCGACGAGTACCTCAAGCGCGTCGAGGCCACGCTCGCGGTGTTCGAACGGGAACTGAAAACCCATCCCCGCGTGATGACGCTGGCGCTGCATCCGCATATCATCGGTGTGCCCCATATCGCGCATCATTTCGAGGCGGCGCTTGATCTGCTGATGGCGCGTGACGATACGATCTTCCTGACGTCCAGCGGCATTGGCGACTGGTATGCCAAAGCCGATGCCGAGGGTGCGGCCCGCGTCATGGAGCAAGGATGATGACCGAACGTTCAACCGCGCTGCGATCCCTCAAAGTTCTTGATCTCACCCGTGTGCGGGCGGGGCCAACCTGCTGCCGCGTGCTTGCCGATTTCGGTGCTGACGTGATCAAGATCGAGGCTCCGGTGGGCGCAGACCCATCCGCTGGCGTTTCGGGGGCGCGACACGGTTACGACATGTTGAACCTGCACCGAAACAAGCGTTCGCTGACCCTGAATCTGAAATCTCCCGAGGGTCGTGCGGTGTTCATGCGAATGGTTGAGGGTGCCGACGTGGTGGTCGAGAATTTTCGGCCCGACGTGAAGGATCGTCTGGGCATTGCCTATGAAGATCTGGCCAAGATCAATCCCCGCATTATCCTTGCCTCGATATCGGGCTTTGGCCAGACGGGACCCTATGCCCGTCGTGCGGGGTTCGACCAGATTGCGCAGGGCATGGGCGGGCTTATGGGCGTGACCGGCAATCCCGACGAAGGGCCGATGCGCGCAGGCGCTGCGGTCGCCGACAGTTCCTCGGGTCTTTATGCCGCGATCGGAATCCTCGTGGCACTGCAGGAGCGGGCTGTTTCGGGCAAGGGGCAGTGGGTGCAAAGCTCGCTTCTGGAGGCTCAGATCGCGCTGATGGATTTCCAGGCGGCGCGGTATCTTGTCGAGGGAGAAGTGCCGCTTTCAAGCGGCAACGATCATCCCTATGTCACGCCCATGGGCGTGGTGGCAACGATGGACGGCCACCTGAATCTGGGCGTTGGCAGCGACGCGCAATGGCAGGCCTTTTGCAAGCTGATCGACAAGCCTGAATGGGCAGAGGACGCCAGGTTCGCCACCAATCCCGCAAGGTTCCAACACCGGCCAGAGCTGTGGGACTTGCTCAGGCCCATCTTTGCGCAAAAGACCACTGTCGCATGGGTCGAGGCGCTTGAAGAGGTCGGTGTGCCCGCCGGTCCGATCTACATGATGGATGAGGTCTTCGCCGACCCGCAGGTGCAGCATCTCGAAATGGCCGCGGCCATCCAACACCCCGTTCGCGGCGAGACCCGTCTCGTCGCGCAACCTGTCAAACTTTCGCGCACGCCTGCGTCGGTTTATGTCTCGGCTCCGGACGCGGGCGAGCATTCCGACGCGATCCTGAGCGAGCTTGGCCTGTCGGTCGATGAGATCGCCGCATTGCGCGAAAATAACGTTATCTGAAGGACGATCCCAATGAACCACGACGATTCCGACTTGATCTCGATGCCTGTCAAACCCGGCTGGCAGGATATTCGCGACGCGGTGGGCCGGTTGTGCGAGGATTTCCCGAATGACTATTGGCTCAAACTCGACAAGGAAGACGCCTATCCACATGATTTTGTAAACGCGTTGACAGGGTCGGGTTTTCTTGGGGCTTTGATCCCCGAAGAATATGGCGGCTCGGGCCTGCCACTCTCGGCAGCGGGCGCAGTGCTTGAGTCGATACATGCCAAAGGCTGCAACGCGGCGGCGTGTCATGCCCAGATGTACACGATGGGCACCGTACTGAAGCACGGATCGCAAGAGCAGAAGAAAAAGTATCTGCCGAAGATCGCCTCGGGTGATTTGCGACTGCAGGCCTTCGGAGTGACCGAACCCACGACAGGCAGCGACACGACACAACTCAAGACAAAGGCCGAAAAGACCGCAAGCGGCAGCTATGTGGTAAACGGCCAGAAGGTCTGGACCAGCCGGGCCTTCGAGTCGGACCTCATGTTGCTTCTTGCGCGCACCACGCCCGCCGCTGAATGCATGAAGCGTTCGGATGGGATTTCAGTCTTTCTGATCGACATGAACGAGGCCAGAAAAAGTGGCATGTCGCTGTCCAAGATCGATGCGATGATCAACCACAACACCTGCGAGGTGTTTTTCGACAATGTGGAAATCCCTGCGGATACGCTTGTCGGGCAAGAAGGCCAAGGCTTCAAATACATCGTCGACAGCATGAACGCCGAGCGTATCCTGATCGCCTATGAGTGTATCGGCGATGCCAAGTTCTTTATCGAAAAAGCCTGCGAGTACGCCAATGACCGCACCGTTTTTGGCCGTCCCATCGGTGCCAACCAGGGTATCCAGTTCCCGATCGCCGATGCCTATGCAAAGGCGCAGGCCGCTGAATTGATGGTCACCAAGGCCGCAGCCATGTTCGATGCCGGCGAAAAGGCAGGGGCCGAGGCGAACATGGCCAAGCTGCTTGCCGCCGATGCCTCGTGGGCTTGCGCAGAAATCTGCATGCAGACATATGGCGGTTTCGCCTTTGCGCGCGAATACGGGATCGAGCGTAAGTGGCGCGAGGCTCGCTTGTATCAAACGGCCCCGATCTCCAAGAACATGATCTACGGTTTTCTCGGCCAACACGTTCTGGGCTTGCCACGCAGTTATTGAGGTTTAGCGTGGCTGATGCATCAGAAGCCCCAGTTCCCACAGATGCGGCGCGTTGGCCGGTTCTGGCAGGCGTCTGGGGTATCTACTTCAGCTTTGGCGTCATCATTGCCTCGATGGCACCGCTTGTGGCCGAGATCCGGACAGATATCGACGCCAACAATGCGGTGATCGGCGCGATCCTGGGGTCCTGGCCCCTTGCCTATATCCTGTGCGCCATTCCTTGTGGAATGCTGCTCGATCAGGTGGGTGCAAGGCGGATGCTAGCCCTTGCCACGATCATCATGGCCGCCTCGGCGCTTCTGCGCTGTCTGGCCGAGACGCCGTTTCAACTGTTTCTTGCGGTTGCGGTATTTGGCGCGGGTGGGCCGATGATCTCGGTCGGTGCACCTCTCGTCATCGCCAGACTCTATCAGGGCAAGGAACGCGCCACCGCCATGGGGCTCTATGTGACCGGTCCCTATCTTGGCGGGCTGGTGGCGTTGGGTCTGACCAACGCGGTCGTCTTGCCTCTTGTGGGCGGCAATTGGCGTGGAGTGATGGCGGTATATGCCGGGCTTGTCCTGGTCTCGGGGGCTGTCTGGCTTCTGGTTTCCCGTGGGCGGGCACCTTACTTAAGCGCGGCCAGCGACGGAAAGAAATTCAACCTTGGCGCCTTCACGGACATCCTCGCCGTACCGGCCGTACGTCTGATCCTGGCCATGGCCGTGGGCGTGTTCTTCATCAATCACGGCTTCAACAACTGGATGCCTGAAATCCTGCGCAGCTACGGGTTCTCGGCGGTGGCCGCTGGCTATTGGGCGGCATTGCCCCCGGCTATCGGCATTCTGGGCGTTCTGTTCATTCCGCGTCTTGCCACGCCCGAGCGGCGGCTGGTCATCATGGGTATTCTGTTCGGGGCAGTCCTTGCGGCGAGCCTGCTTTTGCAATTTCAACAACCGGCATTCCTTGCGACGGGGCTGATACTTCAAGGTCTTGCACGGGGGTCGATGATGACCGTGGCGATCATGCTGCTCATGGAGACGCCTGGTGTACCCGAAGAACGGCTGGGTCTTGCCGGTGGGCTGTTTTTCACCTCGGCCGAGATCGGTGGGGTTCTGGGGCCTGTGGCCTTTGGCACGCTTGCGCATTGGACCGGCAGCTTCATGGTGCCGCTTTTTGGGGTGACACTTACCGCTGCTGTGATGATGGCGCTGCTGGTGATGCTGCAGCGTTGGCAGGACAGATGACATTTCCTTTCGCGCTGAATCATTATATCTGGTCTGAGGGGCGGCCACTGGGCGCGTTTCTCGATTTTGTAGTGCGGCTGATCGGTGTTCATAATCTCAGGAGGGCCGAATTTGTGGATGGCTTCGTTCAGTGCATCGACGCAGAACTCGGCCTCCAGCGTGTTCGAGATACGCCAGGCCAGAACCTTGCGCGTGTGCCAGTCCATGATGGCCGCAAGATACAGAAAGCCCCTCCGCATGGGTAAACAGATGATGTCAGCGCACCAGACTTGGTTTGGCCGATCCACCCGCAGGCCGCGCAGCAGGTAGGGATAAATCTTGTGACCCTTCGCTGCCTTGCTGGTGTTGGGCTTCTGGTACATTAGCATGAGGCCCACACTTGCGGTGCTTCAAGCTGCCGCAGCTTCAGCACGATCTCTTCGGGTTCCCTTCGACAACTTTCACCGGAGTGGACGCGCGTTCACCAAGCGCACGCACCGTGTCCGGCTGGCTCTGCCAATCTTCTGAACCAACGTGAATTTCGGCCTGATTGAGACCTGGAAACTCTCGCTTTGAACGACCGGCGACCTTCGCGACTGAGATTGCGGTAGCCTGAAACGCAATCGTCAGTTCGGGTGGATTATTCTGAAGCTTTGCCTGATCGCGCTGTCC
>JBASXE010000109.1:0-1981 GCA_049276875.1 Roseovarius sp.
CCGTTGTATAATCTAAGACGGCTGACCTCCGCATCGGACCGGCCTACCGACTTCGGAGTATGAGTACTGACACATAGCGCACGCCGTTAACAATTCCAAAGCACGCGAACAGGATCGCGCCTCCGATAACGGGTGCTGCCAGAACTTCCACAATAGTTATCAACCACACGGAACTCCTGTTTTCTTCAGAAATGAAATCGCCCCAATTCCACCAATAGCTGATCGCGTAATATGCACCGTAAATAATCCAAAGAGTGGAAAGCAAAAGCCACGCATTTGTTAACTTTCGGCGCATCTAGGCACCCTCTGCCATGGGCCCAAGGGCGCGCAACGCCTCGGCAACTGCCTGTTCCCGCATCTCGAACGGGCGCGGCGGGCGTGACACAAGCTTGCTGAACGCCCGTATCGAGATGGCACCGGGATGGCATTGGCGGGCAAAGATCCGCGCCGCACCGGCCCAGTGCTGCGCCGCCAGATCATCGGTGTGCGCGACATCCGCCAAAAGGATCTCTTGGTACAAGGCATCATGTTCACTGATCTGCGCATCCCGGGCCAGGAAAGCTGCGGCGATCAACTGTGCTGCGCCCGGTCCGTCGCCTTCCGCACGGGCAAGTCGCCCCATGTTGAGATTATTGATAAAAACCATGTGCTTGGAGGGGTTCGAATCCGCCTCCAACGCGGCGCGGATTGAGCGTTGCTTGCCCCATGCGATATCTTTCCTGCCGATGCGAAAGTCGGCCAGCGCCGAGATATTGGTCAGGTAAAGGCCTATCGCGCTGGTATCCTTTACGCCCGCCGCCTCGTGAAACGCCGAGGCCGCAACCTGCGCGTTGCCAGCCAGAGTTTCGCCCCAAGCTCGGTTCAAATCACCGTTCTCGCCCCCTATACGGGCCAGTTCTGCAAAAGCTTGCGCAATGATCAAGATCGTGGCCAAGGCCGATGTCGCAAACTTGGTGTCGCCCTTTCGGCCAACTGCGATGCGTGCCAGGAATATCGCCAGATCCGCGTCTCGGGCCGCCAGCGCCCGCCATGCGAACCGCGCCAAGATGCCTGCCTCAGCCCCGTCGATCAGAAACGGTAATCCAGCCCATCCCCACTGCGGTGCGTAAGGTGCGGCGCCGCTTGGTGTGAAACGGGCATTCTCGTAGCGCACGGAAGGCGGCAGATATACAAGGCCATTGGGCGCGACCACGCCCTGCCATGTGCAGACGCCTAGAAGCGCCAGCTTGCTTTGCATTTGCTGGCTTATTGCGCCGGGCGGAAACCTGGCACTGCCTTCTCGCGTCCGCGGCTGCGTGGGAGTAACCGCAAGGCTCAGATCGTCAGGCAACCTGTAAACGCCAGCCGGGAACCCCAACGATATCCGCCCGGGCACGGCTGCGGCAAGCCGTGCCAGCAAAAGCCCATCGGCACGGATCAGATCCTCCACCATCGGGGGCATCAAGACAAGAACGCGGTCCGGAGCAATCTCTGCCACCCGCGCCGAGACCCTGTCCGCAAGAATACGTGCGGGGTCCCCGAACAGCTCAAAATCGATCCACGAACCAATGTGCTCTGCCGCAATACCCTCGGGCCCGGGCAGCAGAACCGGTGGCAGATCCGCCAGCAGTCCCTCGACCGTTTCACCGATCTGCACAGCCACTTGGTGGGCAGCGTCGAAGGGCACCAGTCCGCGCCGCGTCAAATCGATGATCAGGCTCTGCGCTGTACACTCCGCAAAAGCATCGCGCAGTTGACCCTCCGACCAGATCTCACATGCCTCAAGGCGGCCTGATGCCCGCCCCATGTCAGGCATCCTGATCTTTGCCGACGAACGTCATATAGGCCACCACGTGGTTCACGCCGTCGATACCCAACAGCCTCTCCAGTTCCTCATCGCGGTACCCTCCGACCGGCAGCGCGTCATAGCCCATGCCTCGGCTGGCAATGATCGCGTTCTGCGCGGCGTGCCCGGCCTCCATCAGTGCAAATCGGTAGCCGC
>JBASXE010000110.1:0-21409 GCA_049276875.1 Roseovarius sp.
GCGCCCCTCCCCGATCGCCTCACCCAGAACCTCGAGCATGGCCTCGATCACGGGCTTTGCGTGTTTCTTGGCAACGTCCGAGCGCTCGACAACTTTTGCCATAAGCTCTTGTTTTTTCATTTCGACCTGACTGCTTTCGGGGGATGTATTGTTGGATAGACCAGAACTCGCACCGGCATTTGCCGCAGCGGGTGGCTTGGGAATAAGGCCGGGTTTCGGCGTCTTGGCGGCCTGCGCGCCAGAGGGGGATGTTGCCGTCTTTGCAGCGGGCGGCGGCGGAACGGGGGTGGTCACGCGGGACGGTGCGCTTGCACCGGATTGTGCCGTTTCGGGCGAAGAGGCTTTGACGCGTGTCGCAGTGTCAGATTTTGCGCTCTTGGCGGCGGGCTTGGTCTTGTTGCCCGAGGATTTGCGGCCTGTCATGTGAGCCTCCTCCTACATTCGCTGCATTGTTTCTTACATGGAAACAAGCTACGTGGCACTCGGTTAAATGACTAGCACCTGTTGACCTTCTCGAAAAACGGTCGGTAAAATGGCAACAGAGATAATTGGGGTATTATCATGACATCCATTACTATGACTCGCGGGCTGACATTGGCCCTTGCACTTGGGGTGACACTCGCTGTGGCGTCTTCGCCTGCCTTGGCCGGGAACCTGGCCGATCCGATCGTCGCACCCGAAGTGGTGGCGGACGCCGCCGTGGAGAGCAGTTCGGACGAGTGGCAGGGCATGATCGCCTTGCTTGCGGTTGCGCTGATCCTGACCGGCGCGATGGGTATCTGAGCGCAGGCCGCCGCCGGTTTCAGATTGGACAGCAACCCGCACGCCCGGCCTTGCGCGGGGCGCGCGTGCAGGGCGTTGACACTGCGCCTGCCTAGCGTCCCTTAAACAGGCCGCCGAGGATGCCGCGCACAATGCGGCGTCCCGTGGTGCCTTTAAGTTCCTTCAGAACCGCATTGCCGACCGCGGCACCAATCCGTGACCCTAGCCCGTCGGCATCCTCCGCCTCTGAGGCTTGCGCCGTTGATCGGGCAACGCGCTTGCCGGAATAGCGGCGCGCTGCGTTGAACTCCCGCTCGGCGATGGATTGCTCCTCGGCCACCGTCTCGGCCTCTTGGGCCGCCTGCGCCGCCTCTTCTGCCCGTTTGGCGAGGATTTCGTAGGCCGAGCGACGGTCGATCACGTCTTCATATTTGCCCGCGAGATGCGATGCGGCGATGGCTGCGCGGCGCTCGGTTTCGGTCAGTGGCCCCAGCTTGGACGAGGGAGGGCGGATCAGCGTGCGCTCCACAATGCCCGGCGTGCCTTTTTCCTCAAGCATGGAGGTCACGGCCTCGCCCACCCCCACATCGCGGATCGCGTCCACGGTGCTGAAGCGTGCATTCGGTCGATAGGTTTCGGCAGCGCGGGTCAGCGCCTTCCGGTCGCGCGCAGTGAAGGCCCGCAGCGCGTGTTGAAAACGATTGCCAAGCTGCCCGAGAATATCCTCGGGCACATCATCAGGGTTTTGGGTGATGAAATAGACCCCAACCCCTTTGGAACGGATCAGGCGCGCGACTTGCTCGACCTTGTCCACAAGCGCCTTGGGCGCATCGTCAAACAGCAGATGTGCCTCGTCAAAGAAGAACACCAGCTTGGGTTTGTCAGGGTCACCCACCTCAGGAAGGGTCTCGAAAAGCTCGCTCAACAGCCACAACAGGAAGGTCGCATAGAGACGCGGCGCGCCCATCAGTTTGTCCGCCGCCAGGATATTGATCCGCCCGCGCCCGTCCGGCGCATGGCTCATCAGATCGGACAATTCCAGCGCCGGCTCACCAAAGAGGCTCGCGCCGCCCTGGTTCTCCAATACCATCAACTGACGCTGGATCGCACCCACGGATTGCGGCGAGACATTGCCATAGCGCAGCGAGAGCGTGTCACGATTCTCCCCCACCCAGACCAGAAGCGCTTGCAGGTCCTTGAGATCGAGAAGTGGCATCCCCTGCTCATCGGCCACCCGCAAGGCGATGTTCATAATGCCTTCCTGCGCCTCGGTCAGTTCCATCAGGCGGCTGAGAAGAAGCGGACCCATCTCGGCCACGGTGGTGCGCACCGGGTGGCCCGCCTGGCCGAACAGGTCCCAGAAAGTGACGGGGAAGGCCTCATAGGTGTAGTTTGTCAGGCCGATCTTTTCGGCGCGCGAGGTGAATGCGCCATGCAGCTTGAAATCAGCGCTGCCCGCTGCTGCAAGGCCCGACAGATCGCCCTTCACATCCGACAAGAACACCGGCACGCCGGCCGCGGAAAACCCTTCTGCGAGGATTTAAAACCCTTCTGCGAGGATTTGGAGCGTAACGGTCTTACCCGTGCCCGTGGCCCCGACAATCAGGCCGTGGCGGTTTGCGTATTTGAGCGAAAGGCCCTGCGCTTCGGTATAATCCGCGCCGCCGCCGCCAATAAAAACGTTTGGTTCCAATGCCCTGCCCCCGGTTCTGCAAATTGCGTGCCCGCGCAACATACAAACTTAACCATTTGGCGCCAGTATAAACCTCATTCCAGCCCTTCATGTCCTCTTGTGGCTGGAATGACTTCCTCCCTGTCAGACTGGCTGCGCCTCCGGGTGCGGCCTTTTTTCTCATTCCAAACGCCGAAATTTTGACTGTTGACGATGATTCCGTTCTGTCTTAGCTTCTGGTCCAAACGACAAGTCGGCGAAGTCCGGCAGGGAGAACATGAAGGAGGGGCCTTGAATTGAGGTCCCTTTTTCTTTTTCTTTTGCTCTCTGATCCCCGATGATATTGGTTGACCTACAAATTTTCGGCCCCAACCAGCCGTGCGGATTTCCGCCTTGCGCCGCTGCTCTGCTTAGGATTTTATCCTGACACTTATCGCGCGCCGTGTTAGAGCGCTGCTTGATTTCAAATTCACTGGATGGGGACACAATGCCCAAATCACTTTCCATACTCTCCTTCGCCGCCGCTTTGGCACTTGGCTCTGCCGCGCTGGCGCAAGAGGCCACGACAGATGGCACCGCTGAGGCCGCTCCTACCGCCGAGGCCGATGCCGCGCCTGAGGGAAATACCTCAGCCTTTGCAACAGGCACCGAGGTGACTGAGGCGCAAAGTGCGAGCTACATCAAAGAGACGTTCGGGGATTGGAGCCTGCGCTGCTTCCGGATGCCCGAGGGGCAGGAAGATGCCTGCCAGCTTTATCAATTGCTGCGCGAAGAGGCAGGCAACCCGATTGCTGAATTCAGCCTCTTCCGGATTGAAGAAGGCGGGCCGGCAGTTGCGGGCGCGTCCGTGATCGTGCCTTTGGTCACTCTGCTCCCTGCGGAGCTGAAAATCGCCATCGATGGCGGAACTCCGAAAAGCTATCCCTACCGGGTTTGCACCGAAGTGGGCTGCATCGCACAGCTTGGCCTGATCGATGCGGACGTTGCAGCGTTCAAGCAAGGGGCCAATGCTACGGTCACTCTCGTGCCTGCCCAAGCGCCCGATCAACAGGTCAACATCAACGTCTCGCTCAGTGGCTTCACCGCTGGGTTTGATGCGGTCTCGACCTTCTCGAACTAAACCGCTCAAGCTGTGGTTTTAAAGCGCGGCTCCCCTCACGGGGGCCGCGTTTTGCGTATTCAGGCAAAGCGGCGCAGAGCCAGAACTGCGTTAAGCCCACCAAAGGCGAAGGCGTTCGACAAGGCCACCTCAACCTTCGCTTCGCGTGCCACGTTGGGCACGACGTCGAGCGCACATTCCGGATCCGGCTCCTGATAGCCAATGGTCGGTGCGATGATCCCGTCGCGCAGCGCCATGATGCAGGCCAAAAGCTCAACGGCGCCCGTGCCGCCGATAAGGTGCCCGTGCATGGACTTGGTCGAAGACATCATCAGAGTATCCGCATGCGCGCCAAACACATCGGCCACGGCGGCGCTTTCGGTTTTGTCATTGGCCGCCGTCCCGGTCCCGTGTGCGTTGATGTAACCCACATCCTCGGGGTTCACCCGCGCGTCCTGCATGGCCCCCGCGATGGCGCGCGCAGCCCCTTGCTTGGACGGCATCACGATTTCGGCCGCGTCCGAGGACATGGCATGGCCGATCACCTCAGCCATGATTTCGGCCCCGCGGGCTCGGGCGTGTTCATATTCCTCAAAGACGAATATGCCCGCCCCTTCACCCTGCACCATACCGTTGCGATTGGCCGAGAAGGGCCGACACGCATCCTTGGACATCACGCGCAGCCCCTCCCATGCCTTCACCCCACCAAAGCAGAGCATGGATTCCGACCCGCCCGTGACCATCACCGGCGCCAGCCCGCCATGCACCATCTGAAACGCCTGAGCCATCGCGTGATTTGAGGACGCGCAGGCCGTGGAGACGGTGAAGCTCGGCCCCTTGAGGTTGAACTCCATCGACACATGGCTTGCGGCTGCGTTGTTCATCAGCTTGGGCACCACGAACGGATGCACGCGATTCTTGCCGTCCTCGTAAACCGAGCGGTAATTTTCATCGAGCGTGGTCATGCCCCCGCCCGAATTGCCCAAAATGACCCCTGCCCGCGCAGCCAATTCGCCAGAAAACTCCAGCCCGGATTGGCCGATCGCCTCGCGCGCGGCGATCAGGGTGAATTGCGTGAAACGGTCATAAAGCGAGAGCTGCTGGCGGTTGAACGCGGCTTCCGCGTCATAGTCTTTGACCTGCCCGCCGATGCGGATGGACAGGCGCTCCACATCGCGAAATTCCAGCGGACCAATGCCGCAGCGGCCTTCGCGCATTGCCTCCAGGGTAGAGGCCACATCACCACCCAAGGCGTTGATCGTGCCCGCACCGGTGATAACAACCCGCTTCACGACTGCTCTTTGATCAGGCGCTTGATACCGTCCATGATGCTGCGCACGCTCGATATGTCGAAATCGCTCTCGCTCGGTTCATTGGCGTTGAAGGGCACATTGATGTCAAATGCCTCTTCGATGGCAAAAATCGCCTCGACCAGCCCCAGACTGTCAATGCCCAAATCTTCGAGACTGCTGTCGAGGGTCATATCCGATGGCTCCAGCATGGCCTGTTCGGCAATGATGGAAATCACGCGCTTTTCAATATCCATGAGTGCGGCCCCTTTATGTGTTGAGGGTGATTTAGTCACTCGCACCTTGGTTGAAAACCGCTTTCTTCAGGCGATCCACCTCTTTGTAAAGGCGGCTGAGGCGGCGCATCCCTTTGTACATGTCCACATGGGCGTCCATTTTCATGGCCGGATAGCCAAGCATGACACGCCCCGAGGGGATGTTGCTCAGCACTTTGGTGCCACCGCCGCAGATTACATTATCGCCGATAAAGAGGTTGTCCCCCACGCCCACCTGACCGCCCAGCACCACGTTGGAGCCCACGCGGGTGGAGCCTGCGATGCCGACCTGACCGCACAAAAGCGTATCGGTGCCCACAACCACATTATGCGCGATCATCACGAGTGTATCGACCTTGGTGCGGTCTCCGATAATGGTGTCGCGGATCGTGCCACGGTCAATGGCGGCATTGGCCCCGATCTCCACATCATCCCCGATCCGGACAGAGCCAAGCGAATGAATGCGCGCATAGCTTTGCGCCGCCGTATCCCCCTGATCGCCAAGGCTGGCACGGGCCGCCTCCACCTGCGACGGCTCCGGCGTCACGAAGCTGAACCCGTCCCCGCCCAGAACCGCGCCGGGGTTGATAATAACCCGCGCGCCGACCTTCACCCGGGCTGCAAGCCGTGCGCCCTCGCGGATCAGACAGTTCCCACCGATCCGCACGTCTGCACCGATGCTGACCTGCGGGCCGATGCGACATCCAGCGGCGATCCGTGTGCCGGCTCCAATCACACTGAGCGGACCGACATGCACGTCGTCGCCCAGCCTCGCCTCAGGGTGAATGACCGCTGTTGGGTGGATGCCCTCTCCCCAGCCCTCGCCGGGGTCCATCATCGCCGTCAGATGGGACATCGCATAGCGCGGGCGCGGCGCGATGATCGCGGCCTCCAGCCCGAGGGCTTGCCAATCTGCCCCTTCCCAAAGCATCGCCGCACGGGCCGTGCCCTGTGCCAACGCCTCTGCATAGGCGGGCTTGGTGGCCAAGGCGAGATCTGTGGCACTTGCGTCCTGAGGCTCGGCCAGGGCTGTTATCTCAATATCAACAGCGCCCAGAGCTGTTGCCCCGAGCGCCTCTGCAATCTGCTTTACCGTATAGGCCATCTGATCACCCCCGCGTTACGGGGGGTATTTAGCCCTGTTGCGCGGGCAGCGAAACCCCTGCTGCGCGCAAGGCGGCCCAGATACGTCCGTCACGGCCATAAATATCAGGGCGATACTGCGTGTGTCCCTTGGCCGAGGTGAAGGCCGTGCGATACATGATATGCACCGGGACTTTCTTATCCAGATCCACCCGTGTCTGGCGCTTGCTGTCCAAAATAGTGTGGAAAAAGGTCTTTGGATCGGCCTCTTGCTTGGCCAGTAGGGCGTAGGCAAAATCAAACGGATCGGCCAGTCGGATACAGCCATGGCTATAGGCGCGCACTTCGCGGCTGAAGAGGTTCTTGGCCGGCGTATCATGCAGGTAGATGTTGTAGCGGTTGGGGAACATGAACTTCACCAGCCCAAGAGCATTGCTGTTCGAGGGGGGCTGCTTGAGATTGAACGGAAACGTCCTCGCATTATACGCGCCGAAATTGATGTTGGCCCGGCTGACCTGCTGGCCACGCGCATTATAGAGCTTGAGATGGCCCACCGCGTTCCGGTTGCGCTGCATCTGCGGCAGGTATTCGCCCACGGCGATGGAGCGAGGCACATTCCAAACCGGGTTGATCTCCATATGATCCATCTCGTCGGAGAATTCCGGGCTACGGCGGTCGGACGTGTTCTTTCCCACCACAGCACGGGTTTCGAATGTTACCTGACCATCGTCATAAATGCGGGTTGTGAAATCAGCGAGGTTCACCTTGATGTGGCGTTTCCCGAGCGGCATGTTCATCCACCGCTCACGCTCCATCGCAACCATGATCATCGCAAGACGGTCCTCGGGTCCCTTGTTGATTTCCTTGATCGTGGAGGCGCCTGCCGTGCCATCTGCGACGAGGCCATGGGCCGCTTGGAACTGTTGCACGGCCTGCTGCAGCGGCGTGTCATACTCATTCGTGGCGCTGCGCTTGAGGAAACCCATCGCTGTCAAACGGTTGCGCAGAGCGACCACGGCGTTTCCAGTGGCACCGGGCGCGAGCGAGTTGGCAGGCACGGTGGGCCCCCATCCGCCCGCACTCATCTGAAGCTCAAGGCGGGTTTTTTCCTTCATCAGCCGAGCATATTCCGCCGATTTGGGCGGCAGAGCGCGGAAGAAGCCGCGCGGATCGCTCTTGGCGAAATTGACCAGATAGGATGTCGGCTCACGCAGCGGCACATCGCGCACAAGGTCGCTATCGATCTTCGAAGGGGTCAACATCCCGGTCTGCATGTCCCGCGCGAGGCGCAGGAAGGTGCGCGACATGGCGACCTCAACCTTACCCAGATCGCGCGGCGTGCGGGCCGCTTTCATCTGCCCCATCAGCGCGTCAGGTGCGTAGCGCTCAATCGGCAGGCCGTGGGCGGTGGCGCCATTGATCGCTTGCATCAAGGCCTGACGGCGATTGCGATCCGCGTCGGAGTCCGATGTCCAGATACCCTGATAGTTGGCGGACCTGTAGAATTCGGACAGAACCTCATCGCGGGCGGCCGCCTCGGCCACCGCCTGTTTGAAAGCTGTCACTTCGGCGCGCGCTGTATTTGGCGCGGCGAAAACCATGATGAGCGCCATCACGATGGGTGCCACGGCAACCATGATAAAACGTTGAACCTTGAACGAAGTTGCCGGATGCATTGCGTCCCCCTTGCAGCAGATTGGATATACGGCTCCCAAAAGCCATGTCCTCAGGATGACAAACTGCGGATTTATGTCCAATCACATCGGGAGGTTTTGTTCGCTTTCCGTTTGATTGCGACCATTTCGCAGCACCAACTGTGCTTTTCGCCACGCTTGTAATAATTTGCGCGAGTTTTTGCCGAAAACCCTTGCTGCGACAAAAAGGCCCGATCACAGACTTGGTTAGCGATTCTTTATATGTCATAAGCGAAACTGCATCTGGGGATGAGATGAAAAGCACCGCAAAGCGCGGGCACCAACAGTGACGGACAGGCGCAGATACATATGATCGATTCAAAGAACGGCGTAACACGGCGCACTCTTCTGCGCGCATTTGCGGCATCGGCTTTGGTAGCCGCCCCGACGTATTCCAACGCAACCGGCTTTCTGCGTGGCGCGGGCGACATTCGCCGCCTCAAGATGGTTTCCACCCGGACAGGTGAGAAGATCGACACGATCTACTGGATCGAAGGCGAATACATCAAAGACGCCGTCAACGAGATCTCTGTGTTCATGCGCGACTGGCGCAGCGACTCCGTCAAGAACATCGACACCCGCGCAATCGACATCTGGGCGGCCTCGCACCGCCTGCTGGATACGGGTGAGCCCTACACGCTGCTCTCCGGCTATCGCAGCGCCCAGACCAACGCGATGCTCCGCTCGCGGTCCCGCGGTGTGGCAAAGAATTCTCTGCATATGAAAGGTCAGGCGGCTGATCTGCGGCTCAAGTCGCGCTCGGTCAGCCAGATGAGCAAAGCGGCCGCAGCCTGCAACGCGGGCGGTGTGGGCAAATACTCCCGCTCGAATTTTGTGCATATGGATTGCGGCGTTGTCCGCGTCTGGGGCGGCTAAAACCACCTTCCGTTTTGAACCAGTATTGAAAAAACCCGCGAAGCTAAGCTTGGCGGGTTTTTTCGTGGAATACTCGCAATGCCTCAGGAGGCTTTAGCCGAGTTTGGCGTGCCGCGCTGCGCGGAGCCGCGCGAAATCATCCCCTGCATGATACGATGACCGCGTGAGCGGCGTGGCGGACACCATCAAAAATCCCTTGCCGTAAGCCGCTTTTTCATAGGCTGCGAATTCCTCGGGCGTGACGAAGCGGTCAACGCGGTGATGTTTGGGCGTGGGTTGCAGATATTGCCCGATGGTCAGGAAATCAATTCCCGCCGCGCGCATGTCGTCCATCACCTGATGCACCGCCTGGCGATCCTCGCCGAGCCCCACCATGATCCCTGATTTGGTGAACATCATCGGGTCCATTTCCTTAACCCGCTGCAAAAGCCGCAAGGAGTGGAAGTAACGCGCGCCGGGACGCACCTCGGGATAGAGGCCGGGCACGGTCTCTAGATTGTGGTTGAACACGTCGGGGCGCGCAGCCACGACCGCCTCCACCACAGCCGGATCGCAATGCAGGAAATCCGGCGTGAGTATTTCGATCGTCGTCTTGGGGCTACGGTGGCGAATTGCGCGGATGGTCTGGGCGAAATGATCGGCGCCACCATCCTTGATATCATCGCGATCCACCGAGGTGATCACAACATGGTTCAATCCCAGTTTCTGCACCGCATCGGCCACGCGGCCCGGCTCGAACGCATCAAGCCCTTCGGGTGGCTTGCCCGTCGCGATATTGCAAAACGAGCACGCCCGCGTGCAGACATCACCCATGATCATCATCGTGGCGTGGCCCTGACTCCAGCACTCGCCGACATTGGGACAGCCCGCTTCTTCGCAAACTGTCACCAGTTTGTTTTCACGCATGATCCGGCTGGTTTCCTCATAGCCTTTGCCGCCCGGCGCCTTGACGCGGATCCAGGCAGGTTTCTTGGGCTGAGCATTATCCGGACGGCGCGCCTTTTCGGGGTGACGCTGCTCTGGAATCTTGAGGTCTCGCACGAATTATTCCCCGCGAATGGTTTGGTAACTGTTTGTAACTATAAGGATGGGCAGGGGAAAGTGCCAGTGCTGCAAGGCTGCTATGCGGTCTTGCGCTGTGTTACGATTAACCCTGCCAGGGGCGGTCTCAACCGCTCGGTTGTGTTGCCCTCCGGGCGATGAGTGTCAGTGTCCGGCCCGTCGCCCTACCCGGCGGCGGGTCGCGATTGGCTGGCCTGCCGGGGCATGCCTTTTTCGCCAGACCGCATTTCCTCCACCAACGCGCCCCCGACCCGCGCCAAAACGCGACCCAGATCCGTAAACCACCCCGCCTCAGGCGTGGCCGCACGGCGCACCAGTACGATCTGGCGGCTCGGCTCAGGCGACGCAAATCTCGCAAGCTGCATATCAGGTGCACCGCGCGTTTCCGTGCGCGCGGCGAGTTCCGGCATCAACGTGAGGCCAAACCCCGCGGCAACCAGCCGCGTGAGCGTGGCGAGTGACGAGGCTCCCATATCGATCTGTGCATGCCCCCTGCCCCGCCCACACAGATCAAGCGCCTGATCCGTCAGGCAATGCCCATCCTCCAAAAGCAACAGCTGCGCACCACCCAGCCCATCCGGGCGCAGCGCCTCCACGCTTGCGCCAAGCGCCGCCAGCCGCGCCGTGCTGCCCGCGAGCAAAAACCGATCCTCAAAAAGAGGCACCGCACGCAGGCCATCGGCCTCCACCGGCAGCGCCATCACCGCCGCATCAAGGCTGCCATCGCTGAGGCCAGAGATAAGGCGGTCGGTTTTGCCCTCCTGCACATGAACATCCATGTTGATGTCGAAACTGCGCAGCGCCTCAAGCGTGCCAGGCAAAATATAGGGCGCGATGGTGGGAATGATCCCGAGGCGCAGCCGCCCCGCGCGCCCGCCCTGCCAGCGCGCGGTTTCCTCAAGGCTGCGCATCTCGGCATCAATACGCTCGGCATGATCAAGGATCACCCGGCCAAAGGGCGTGAGGATCACATCACGGCTGCGCCGCTCCACCAACGCTTGCCCCAGCTGTGCCTCCATCTCGCGGATTTGGACCGAAAGCGCGGGTTGTGAGATATTGACCGTGGCAGCGGCGCGTCCAAAATGTCGCTGGGCCGCCAAAGCGCGGAAATAGCTGAGTTGTCGGAGGGTGATATTCATAACTCAAAGCTATCGCATCGCAAAGAAACTGCAATTGGATTTTATCGCCCTCGAAGCACATAGTATCGCTTAGAACGGTTCCAAAAGCGCAGCTGCGCCTTTAGGATGCCGAAAAGAGACATACCCGAAAACACCCTGAGGAGGACAAAATGGACGGCAATATCAAATGCCCATTCACCGGCAAGCGCCAGCAAAACAACCGTGACTGGTGGCCAGAGCAGCTAAACCTGAAAGTTCTGTCGCAACATTCCTCCAAGGTCGATCCGATGGGCGAGGAGTTCGATTATGCGGTGGCGTTCAAATCCCTCGATCTGGACGCGGTAAAGGCCGATCTCGTGGCACTCATGAAGGACAGCCAGGACTGGTGGCCCGCTGATTACGGCCATTACGGCCCCCTCTTCATCCGTATGGCATGGCACAGCGCCGGCACCTACCGCACCGGCGACGGGCGCGGTGGTGCAGGCACGGGCAACCAACGGTTTGCGCCGCTCAACAGCTGGCCGGACAACGGCAACCTCGACAAAGCGCGCCGCCTGCTGTGGCCCATCAAGAAGAAATATGGCAACGCGCTGAGCTGGGCCGACCTCATGATCCTCGCGGGCAATTGCGCGATCGAGGATATGGGCGGGCCGGTCTTTGGGTTTGGCGGCGGACGTGCCGACATCTATGAGCCGGAAGAAGACATCTATTGGGGCACCGAGAGCGAGTGGCTGGCCACATCCGACACGCCGAACAGCCGCTACAGTGGCGAGCGTGATCTGGAAAACCCGTTGGCCGCCGTGCAGATGGGTCTGATCTATGTGAACCCGGAAGGGCCAGACGGAAACCCCGACCCAGAGCTTTCGGGCCATGATATCCGCGAGACCTTCACGCGGATGGGTGTGAATGACGAAGAGACCGTCGCACTTGTTGCGGGCGGGCATACGTTTGGCAAGGCGCATGGCGCGGGCGATGCGGCCCATGTGGGTGTGGAGCCCGAGGGCGGCGCGATCGAGGCGATGGGCCTTGGCTGGAAGAACACATGGGAATCGGGCCGCGGCCTGCATGCGATCACCTCCGGCATCGAGGGTGCATGGAAGCCCAAGCCCACCACATGGGACATGGGGTATTTCGACGTGCTTTTCGGCTATGACTGGGAGCTGACCAAGAGCCCAGCAGGCGCGCAGCAATGGACGCCCAAGGATTGCAAGCCCGAGCACATGGTGCAGGACGCGCATGACCCGAACGTGATGCACCCACCGATGATGACCACCGCTGACCTCGCGATGCGCTTTGACCCGGCTTATGGGGAAATCTCACGTCGCTTCCATGCGGATCCGGAGCTTTTTGCCGACGCGTTCAGCCGCGCTTGGTTCAAGCTCTGCCACCGCGATATGGGGCCGAAAACACGCTATCTCGGCAAGGATGTGCCGTCTGAGGACCTGATCTGGCAGGACCCGATTCCAGCGGTTGATCACGATCTGGTGGATGCGGGCGATATTGCACAGCTGAAATCCGATATCATGGCGACGGGCCTCAGCGTGTCCGAGCTTGTGGCGACGGCATGGGCCTCGGCCTCCACTTTCCGTGGCTCGGACAACCGGGGCGGCGCAAATGGTGCGCGCATCCGCCTGGCGCCACAGAAGAATTGGGAAGCGAACGATCCCAAGCAATTGGCACGCGTTCTGGAGGCATTGGAAGGTGTTCAGGCCAAGTTCAATGGCGCGCAGAGCGGCGGCAAGAAAATCTCGCTTGCCGATCTGATCGTGCTGGGTGGCACGGCGGCGGTTGAGGCCGCGGCAGACGCGGCGGGACATCCTGTGGATGTGCCATTCACCCCCGGCCGTATGGACGCACGCGCCGAGGATACGGATGTGGAAAGCTTTGCCGTTCTGGAGCCAGTCGCAGACGGGTTCCGCAACTATGTGCAGACCGCGTTTTCCGTGCCTGCCGAGAAGCTGATGGTGGACCGCGCGCAGCTTCTGGGGCTCACGGCACCCCAGATGACCGCTCTGGTTGGCGGGCTGCGGGTGCTTGGCGCCAACACAGCAGGCTCCACGCACGGTGTTTTCACGAAACGTGTCGGCACGCTGAGCAATGATTTCTTCACCAACCTTCTGAGCATGGATGTGGAATGGACATCCGTGTCGCCCAATGAGGATCTCTTCGAGGCACGCGATGTGGCAACAGGCGATCTGCGCTGGACCGGCACACGGGCCGATCTGGTCTTTGGCTCGCACTCGCAATTGCGGGCGATCTCAGAGGTGTATGGCCAGGACGATGGCGAGGCGCGCTTTGTGGGCGATTTCGTGAAGGCCTGGGTGCAGGTAATGGATGCGGATCGTTTCGATCTGCAGTAAGATATCTGCCGCTAAGACAAATGCGCCCCGGAGAATATCCGGGGCGTTTTTCTTTTGAGCATTTAGTCTAAGAAGAAGATGGGGCTCAGCCCATCATGCCGCCCGCCTCGCCCAGTTCCGCATAGTGGCGTTTGAGCCGCTGGAGGGCGATCCGCAGCACGATTTTGCCGGACCGCGCAGACCAGCCCATGCGTTGCTCCGCGCGCTCCAGCCCCTCCAGATGACAGCAGCAGCGTAGAGCGATATCGCTCCAGACCCGGACCGAGATCCGCAAGCGCACCTTCGACACGTTGGCGCGCGGCCTCGGCCCCGCGGGCGGGCGCGCGGGACGTGGGCGCGCTGCGGTCGGAGTTGGTCAGAAAGCGGTCCCAGTCTTGGGTCACGCGCGGTCCCATATGCGAGAGCTCGAAGTCTTCGCGCAGACGCTCGCCCGCGCGCACCAGATCATCGGTGATAAAGCGCGTACCGTCGCGGTCCTTGCGGCGGGCAAGGGCGATCAGCGGCGACTCGGCCATGGCATAGCGCATCCGGCGGCCCGCCTCGGGGTTCGTGCCTTCCGCGTCCTGCCATGTATCGGCCCCGTCAAACCCAGCCTGTGCTTCGGCAAAGCCCGAGGCGCGGTTTTCGGCCTCCGCCAACATATGCGACAGCGCGGCACGCCCAGCCTTGGTGATCCGGTAGCGCGCGATCCGCCCCGGTGCGTCACAAGTGATCCAGTCTTTGAGTGCCATGGCCTCGGCCACCGCGCGGTCCACCACAGCCGTGCGGGTGGGCTCTGTCGCGGGGCCGTCGCGCACGACCACCGCCTTGTCCATCTGCGCGGCCACGGCTAAGACCGCCCCCGTTTCGCACAGGCGGCGCAGGATGCGCAGGCCTTCGGCCTTGAGCCGGGCCTCGGTGACATGGGAGATGTCGGTCTCGGGTGCAATGGCAGTCATGGTGCTCTCCTTGGATGGAGAACCGGCAGTCTTGTTTACCCTCTGGGCACGGGACATGGCGAGGTGGCGCAGCGCCTGATCGACCAGACAATCGTCGCGGCGCTCCTCAAAGGTGCGGATACGGCGCAACACGGTCGAGGCATGACAGCCGGATTGCCGAGCCAACTCGCGGATGGAGGAGCCATGCTCGGTGTGCATCAGATAGAGTCGGGCCGTATCAGGAACCCAAGCCGGAACGCTCAGCGCGTCCCAGTCATGACTACCTTGATTGCCCATCGGCCACCCCTTCCTTCCCATCGACAGATCGGCGCCCCAACGCACTATGACCTCCCGAGTTATCCACAGACTTATACACACCCAAATTACAACCTTGAGGTGAAAAAGTTACCGGTTCGTTAATTGTTTCCGTGTCGTCAACCTTTGTTGCCAAACTGTAAACAACGGGAAATCGCGGCGCGCGCTGTATCTGCACTCCGCGAAACACCCGCTCGGGTTGTGTTTAAGGTGACCCGCTCACAAATAGGGGGAACCGAATATGCAAGAGACTTTGAACAGATTGAACAGCCTGCACCGTCCGCGCTTGTTGATCAGGGCCGCACGGATCGGCGCGTCGCATTACAATCGCGATACGTGTTTGCGGGTGCATTTTGGCTATGGAGCGTTGCCGCGCAGCAAAGAGGCCTTATCGCGGCTGGTGGATATGGAAGCGGCGCTGGAAGACCAGCGCCGCGTCAAAGGAGCGGGATACTCGGTATCGCGCCATGTGAATATGCTTATCGCGATGATGGGCGAAGCGCGCATCTTGCGCGCAGCCCTCATCGCGTAATCGGGGCCCTCGCAGGCCCTCAGACGAAAGCGTCGGGCATGGAGGCCTTCTTGTTGGTGATATAGGCCTCAAGCGCCTCGGCGATGGCCGGGTCAAGCGCCGGTTGCTGGTAAGTGTCCAGCATCCGGTGCATCCGACGGTTGGCGAGGGTCATGGTGTCGCGTGCACCTTCATCCTCCCATGTCTCATAGGGTTTGTAATCGAGCAGATCCGACCGCCAGAAGGCGGATTTGAAATTCGCCTGCGTATGCTCACAGCCAAGGTAATGCCCACCCGGACCAACCTCACGGATGGCCTCCATCGCCTGGGCGTTCTCATCATGGCTGATGCCGCGCGCCAGATGGTGCAACACGCCGAGCTGATCCGCGTCCATCACGAATTTCTCAAAGCTGGAGACAAGCCCCCCTTCGAGCCAGCCGCAGGAGTGGAGCATGAAGTTCACGCCACCCAAGAGCACCGCGTTATGGGTGTGGGCCGTCTCATAGGCCGCCTGTGCGTCCGGGAGTTTGGACCCGCACAGCCCACCGCCTGAGCGATAGGGCAGTCCCATCCGGCGGGCAAGCTGGCCCGCGCCATAAAGGATATGGCTCGCCTCGGGAGTGCCGAATGTGGGTGCGCCAGAGTTCATGTCGATCGAGGTCACGAACGCGCCGAAAATGACAGGCGCGCCGGGGCGAATGAGCTGGCTATAGGCCACGCCCGCGAGGACTTCGGCCAGCACTTGAGTCAGCGTGCCAGCGACGGAGACAGGTGCCATAGCACCGCCCACGATGAAGGGCGAGATGATGCAAGCCTGACCCGCTTGGGCATAGACTTCGAGCGCACCCATCATCACATCGTCAAATGTGAGAGGCGAGTTGATGTTGATCAGCGATGTCATCACGGCGTTGTTCTGCACGAACTCCTTGCCGAAGAGAATCTCGCACATCTCGACACTGTCCTGCGCGCGGCTGGGCTCGGTCACGGAGCCCATGAAAGGCTTGTCCGAAAGGGTCATATGGGCGTGCAGCATGTCGAGATGGCGCTTGTTCACCGCAATGTCCGTCGGCTCACAAACCGTGCCACCGGAATGGTGCAGCCATTTGGACATGTAGCCCAACTTCACGAATTTGCGGAAGTCATCAATCGTGGCGTAGCGACGCCCGCCTTCCATATCGCGCACAAAGGGAGGGCCGTAGACGGGCGCGCAGACGAGGGTCTTGCCACCGATCTCGACATTGCGCTCGGGGTTGCGGGCGTGCTGGATATAGCTGGAGGGCGCAGTCTTGCACAGCGCGCGCGCGAGGCCTTTGGGGATGCGCACGCGCTCGCCGTCGATATCGGCCCCCGCTTGGCGCCACCGCTCAAGTGCGGCCGGGTTGTTGACGAAATTCACGCCGATCTCTTCAAGCACCGTCTCGGCATTGGCCTCGATGATCTCAAGCGCCTCTTCGGTCAGCACTTCAAAATTAGGGATGTTACGCTCGATGTATTTAGCGGTTTCGACGCTGACGGCGGTGCGTTCGGCACGGCGGGCAGCCCCTCCACCCCCTCTTGCGCGGCGCGGTGCGATTGTTTCGGCCATGATGATACCCTCGGAGTTGGCGCATGCCACAATCGGCAGCGTATGACGCGGTTTTACCGCACTGCCACAAACCGCCATTGGAGATTTGCGCCGTTTGAGGCGCTCCAGCGACATCAAAGCGATTCTACGCGCGTTGCGGCCCATGAGTTTTCAGACCCCACAGCACCCCACCAGCGCCGATAGGATCCGAGGCGCACAGACCCGCATGACGCAGAGAGATACGCCATTTTGCACCATCGGCGCGTTCAAAACAGCGTAGCGCCGCGGACGATGACGCAAAGCGACCGGAGCGTGACGAGATAAGTAAACTTGCAACCGCCGCAGGACCCACCTAATCAGGCCGCATGACAGAGATATCCCATGACCGCCTTCTTATCATAGACTTTGGCAGCCAGGTGACGCAGCTGATCGCGCGCCGCCTGCGGGAGCTGAACGTCTATTGCGAAATTCACCCCTACCAGAATGTCACGCAGGCCTTTCTCGCAGAGTTCGCGCCGCGTGCCGTGATCCTGTCGGGCGGACCGGCCAGCGTTCTGGATGCAGGCTCGCCTCGCCCACCCGAGGCTGTGTTCGAGATGGGTGTGCCCGTTCTGGGGATTTGCTACGGCCAGCAGGTGATGATGCACATGCTGGGCGGCAAAGTGGAGCGCGGCGACGGAACAGCGGAATTTGGCCGCGCCTATGTGCTGCCGGGACCTGAGCGGATCGGGCTGCTCAACGGATGGTTCCTTGAGGAACGCGAACAGGTCTGGATGAGCCACGGCGACCATGTGAGCGCCATTGCCCCGGGGTTTGAGGTCTACGCCACCTCCCCAGGCGCACCATTTGCCATTACGGGCGATGTTGCGCGCAGCTTTTATGCCGTGCAGTTCCATCCAGAGGTGCACCACACGCCCAATGGCGCCACGCTTTACGAGAATTTCGTAAAGATGGCGGGTTTCAAAGGCGATTGGACCATGGCCGCCTACCGCGAGGAAGCCGTGCAGAAAATACGCGATCAGGTGGGCGACAAACAGGTGATTTGCGGCCTTTCCGGCGGGGTCGACAGCTCGGTCGCTGCCGTGTTGATCCATGAGGCGATTGGTGATCAGCTAACTTGCGTTTTCGTCGATCACGGCCTCTTGCGGCAAGGCGAGGCCGACGAGGTTCTCACCATGTTCCGCGATAACTATAACATCCCGCTTATTCACGCGGATGAGGCGGATTTGTTCTTGGGCGAACTCGATGGCCAAAGCGACCCTGAGACCAAGCGCAAGATCATCGGGCGGCTCTTCATCGACGTGTTCCAGAAACATGCGAACAATATCGAGGGTGCGGAGTTTCTCGCCCAAGGCACGCTTTATCCCGATGTGATCGAATCGGTGTCGTTTTCTGGTGGGCCGTCGGTCACGATCAAGTCGCACCATAACGTGGGCGGACTGCCTGAGAAAATGGGCCTGAAACTGGTCGAGCCCTTGCGCGAGCTTTTCAAGGACGAGGTCCGCGCGCTTGGCCGCGAACTTGGCCTGCCGCAGAGCTTCATCGGTCGCCACCCCTTCCCCGGCCCCGGCCTCGCCATCCGCTGCCCCGGCGAAATCACCCGCGAGAAGCTGGAGATCCTGCGCAAGGCCGACGCCGTCTATATCGACCAGATCCGCAAACACGGGCTTTACGATGATATCTGGCAGGCCTTCGTCGCGATACTGCCCGTGCGCACCGTCGGTGTGATGGGTGATGGACGGACCTATGATTTCGCCTGTGCACTGCGTGCCGTTACCTCCGTCGATGGGATGACCGCCGATTACTACCCGTTCAGCCATGAGTTTTTGGGCGAGACGGCGACACGGATCATCAACGAGGTGCGTGGAATCAACCGCGTGACCTATGACATCACGTCAAAACCTCCGGGCACGATCGAGTGGGAATGAGGCGCGGAATTCAGCGCGCCGCGACCTTGAGAAATTCGATCAGCGCGCGGCGGTCTTCCGCGCTTGGCACACGCTGCTCGGGCATCCGGCTTCCGGGTGTGTAGGCATCAGGGCCAAACTCAAAAAGCTCCGAGATGGTCTGGGCAGTCCACACGATATCGAGATCTTTGAGCGCCTCTGAATATTGAAAGCCCTCGGCGGTGGCGATGGGCCGGCCAAAAATGCCGTGCAGGGTCGGCCCCGCCCGCGCACCATCATCCGGGGTCAGCGTATGGCAGACGGCGCAGGCGCGAAACACCTCGGCGCCGCGCGGATTGGTCAGCGTGGGATCAGGCGGGCCACTGCCCTCGCCCAAGGCTTCGCCGGATAGCGTCCAGCGGCGGATCAGCCCGTCATTGCCACCCGTCAAAATCTCGCCATCTGTGATGGCCAGCGCCCAGATTGGCCCTTGGCCGGTCTCCAGCGTCGCTCTCACCTCAAGCGTGTCGCGATCAATGAGCCAGACCTCCCCTGTCGTCGCGCCCACGGCGATCATCCCTGCCCTGGCTGCCACTGACAAAAGGGGGCGCGTGGCCAGAGAAATCTCGCGATTCTCTGCGCCCGGCGCCACCACGCGCAACACGCCATCGGGTGACGCGAGCAAGAGCGCATCGCCATCCGTGGCCAGTGCCGAGGCGGGCGCGGGCAGACCGATCTCCCCGCCCGGGCTTCCATCCTCCAGCCAGAAACGCAGCGTTAAGTCCGCGCCGACACTGGCCAGCCCCCCGCGAAAGGCCACGAGGCCCGTGATTTGGCCCTCATGCGCGTCGATCATCCGCGGCGCCCCGGACCCGGACCAAAGCGCTATGCGTCCTTCCCATCCAGCTGAGGCAAGCCCCTCACCCCAGACCGCCATCGCACCCACCGGCAGCGGATGCCATTTCTCGGATTGCTGCGGCTCCGGCCCATTGCCCCAAAGCGCCACGCGCCCATCCTGACCGCCAGAGGCAAAGCGCCCATCGGGCAGCGGCAGGACGGCCGTCACGGCCCCTTCATGATGTCGGGTGATTTGTATGGCGACAGGCCCGTCCCAGAGGATTGCTCGGGTGTCGAACGACCCCGAAAGGATGAGCCCGGTGGCGTCTACGGCCAAGGCGCGCACAGGGCCGCCGTGCCCCTGCAAATCCTGCGCCACCACGGGCGCAGAGATCATCCCGGCACAGATAAGAGCCGCGAGCCGCAGGCGTGGCACCCGCGCCATGCCGGATCAGTATTCGATGAGGTTCTGCGGCGTGCCCGGCGTGGTGCGCGCACCCTCGGTCGTGAAGGCCTCAAGGCTGTCACGTTGGAAATTGTCGTTCAGCACAAAAGCGGCACCGACCGAAATGCCCACGACGACGACACATGCGATAAGAAAAGATTTCATCACTCAGGCTCCTTGGAGTTTCTTGTTGGGTTGGATGGTGGGCATATCCGCACTTAGACGCGTCCAGAGCGCGGCGGCCATATCAGTGTAGAGGCGGCCAATAGGGCCGTTTGGATCGCGGGCTACAATGGGCTGACCGCTATCGGAGGCCGCGCGCAGATCCATCGTCAGTGGCACGGCGCCGAGAAAGGGCACGCAGAGGCGCCGGGCCTCGGATTCGGCCCCGCCTGTGCCAAAAAGCGCATGTTCTGCGCCGCATTCGGTGCAGGTGAAATGCGCCATATTCTCGATCAGCCCGAGGATCGGCACGTCCACCTTGCCAAACATCGCGATGCCGCGCCGGGCGTCAATCAAGGCCAGATCCTGCGGGGTGGAGACGATCACCGCCCCCGAGAGCGTGGTGCCTTGGGCAATGGCGAGTTGCGCATCGCCTGTGCCGGGCGGCATGTCCACGATCAGAACGTCCAAAACACCCCAATCCACATCCGAGAGCATCTGAGTGATGGCCGACATGACCATCGGCCCGCGCCAGACCATCGCGGTCTCCGCATCGACCATCATTCCCATCGACATAGCCGAGAGCCCGTTGGACTGCATTGGCAAAAGGCGGCGATCAGTGCCCATGCGGGGTTGGCCGTGCAGCGCCAGCAATGTGGGAATCGACGGCCCGTGAATATCTGCGTCAAGGATCCCCACCTTCAGGCCTTGGGCCCGCAGCCCCAGCGCAAGGTTCACCGCCGTGGTGGATTTGCCTACGCCGCCCTTGCCCGACGCCACGGCCACAACGTGGCGCACATCGGCAAGCGGTTTGGGCGCAGCGGGCTTCGGCTCGGCCATCACAGGTTTCAGGCGTGGGGGGCTGGCTGTGTCGTTGGTCAGCATAACGAGCGCGCCTTCGCCGCCCGGCAGGGCACGCAGCGCGGCTTCGGCCTCGGCGCGCAGCGGTGCGAGCGATGATGCCGCCTCAGCCGTGGTAAGGATGGATACGCTGATCCTGCCGTTTGACATGACGGGTCCAGAGACCTCAGGCGCATCCAGAAACGACGCGCCACCCGGCATCGTCAGCCGGGACAGCGCCGCGCGGGCCGCCAAGAGGATCGGATCATCAGCCATTGGGGTTACGTCTTTCTGTCGTGCCAAGAGGATGTCTCAGCCAGCAGGGGAAAGAAACGAAAGGCAGCGCGCCCGGCAGAGTATCCCCTACCAACAACGCGCCGCAAATTTTCACTCGGCAGGATGGGCCGCTTTGCCGGAGCCATCCGTCTTGCCCGTTTTACCTTCGACCTCATCGACCCAGAGCGAGTGGTGCTCCTTGGCCCAATTGATGTCGACCTCCCCCGAGCCCATTGCATCGAACGCGCCTTCCATACCGACCGAGCCGATATAGATGTGTGCGATGATGATGAACGAAAGGCCCGCCGCCACGATACCGTGGATCAGCTGGTAAAGCTGCCAATCAGCCTGCGTGCCAGCGACTAC
>JBASXE010000111.1:0-1674 GCA_049276875.1 Roseovarius sp.
AAATACGGTGTTGATAATGTGTCGTCTGTGGAGGCTTTTAAAGAGAAGAGGAAGGTAACGCATCAAGAAAAATATGGCGTGGATTACTACACGGAGACAGACCATCTTAAGGGGTCTGTTAAAGAGAAATATGGGGTTGATAATGTATTCCAGCTTGATTCCACTAAAGAGAAGTCCAAAGAAACCAGCTTGGAAAAATATGGTACAGAATATCCAATTCAAAATAAAGAAGTATCAGCCAAAGCATTTGAAAATTCTTTTCAGACAAAACTCGCAAAAGGCGACATTATGACACACGAGGGTAGGCTCGTGTCAGAAATAATTAAAGATATGGATATCTCCAAGGGGCATTTCTACAACATCTTAAGAACCAGAGGATGGGATGCTGCGATTAACTACGAAAAAGGGATCTCAAACATCGAAATGATTATTAAGGATTTTCTGGACACCACAGGCTTAGAATATAGGCACAATGAGAAGATGGGGAAATATTACCCGGATTTTATTGTTGGGGACGTTATCATAGAGTGTGACGGACTGTATTACCACTCAGATGCCAGACAAAGTGATGACAACTACCATATGAATAAAAGAGAGTATTATGTAGAGAATGGTTATAAGCCACTTTTCTTTAGAAGTGATGAGATCGAAAACCAGCTAGATATTGTAAAGTCTATCATCCTAAATAAGTTGGGCAAAACAAACAACAGGGTTTTTGCTAGAAAAACAAAAGTAGTTACGCTCGGAAGTAAGCTATCCAAAAAATTCTTTGAAGAAAACCACCTCATGGGTAATGGTTCCGGCATAACTTTAGCCTTGGAATATAACGGATTGCCTATATGTGCTATAAAAATGAGGAACAGGGGTAAAGGTCATTGGGAAATAAGTAGATTTTGCCCGAAGATAGGTTATAGCGTGGTAGGGGGATTCACTAGACTGCTCTCTTCTTTTAAAGCTTGTCACGAAGTGACCATGATTACAACGTTTATTGATCGTAGGTATGGGGATGGATCTTATCTAACATCTTTGGGATTTGAGCATAAAACTAACTACAAATCCTTCAAATGGACTGATGGCAATCAGTCCTACCATAGAATGAAATTCAGGTCTAATTCTGGCTATGACAAAGGTTTGTGTAAAGTGTGGGATTGTGGTCAAGCCAAATATATTTATGCGATTTCTTAAGCAAAATGGTGTATATAGAGGTAGGAGAACGCTATGAAACCTACCGCTATGATAATCACGGCAAGCGTAATAACACTAGCAATATATGATTTAATCGCCGTCTTCTGTGGGGGAGTCTCCTCCAGTATTAGTCGCACCATGCAAAATGCGGGGCTTGACGCTCCGTTTATTGTGTTTGGCTTAGGTTTTATATGTGGACATATTTTCGGCTATATGCCTCCTATAAAGGGGAAATAATATATGAGGTATTTTAATGGCAACTAACTACTCAGACATCGCACAATACATCGCAGACGGCAACACTCCACTACAGATTGTGGACCTACTACAAGCCAAATCCATCCGGCAGGATAACCTCACGCATTGGACATTTGGCTTGATTGAGACTCAGATCAACGCCACCACCGCTCGCACGTTGGCTGGAGTTATTCAGTCCGCAGCGGCCACCGATCCGCTGATGGCCAGTGCGTTCACTGCCATGTCCACCAC
>JBASXE010000112.1:0-3164 GCA_049276875.1 Roseovarius sp.
AAGGTACCCGGCCCAGCAGCCAGGTGCCAACGGTCGACACCAGAGCTTCGAAAGCGACTCGAACCGAGTCGAGAGGCTTGCGTCACGGACGAGCGCTCGTATGCGTCAGGACGCCACGACCTCCCCGTCCTTTCGTTCTACAGCTAAATGAAATAGAGAGTCCGAACACCCCGCGATCGATTCGATCAACCGGAGCTCTGCCGTCCACGCGCCTCATTGGCAGGGAATAGGCTCCTCACAGCCATGTCGCTCAAGCGGCCATGTAGATAAAAAAAGGCGCCGCTCGTTGGAACGAGCAGCGCCTTGTGAGAACCCGGCGATAACCTACTTTCGCGCATAAGCACTATCATCGGCGACAACTGCTTGACGACCGTGTTCGGAATGGGAACGGGTATGGCCAGTTGTCTATGGTCACCGGGAATTCTGGAGCTCTCGGAGCCGTGGCAGGGCGGCTGCGGCCTGCAATGACGGATTCGTCTATCACTGGCGCGCCGGAGACCTACCGGGTCATCCAAGGGCTGTAAGAAAGATGGATTGAGAAACATGGCAGAGCATTCAACTAGCTCTCTCTCATGATCGCCGGGCCTTTGGGTACGAAACCCAAGAACCAGACTCCAAGAGAGAAAGTGGTTAAGCCGTTGGTCCGATTAGTACAGGTAAGCTGAACGCATTGCTGCGCTTACACCGCCTGCCTATCAACCTGGTAGTCTTCCAGGGGACTCAAAGGGATGACTCGTCTTGGAGAAGGCTTCGCGCTTAGATGCATTCAGCGCTTATCCGTTCCGAACGTAGCTACCCAGCTGTACCACTTGCGTGATAACTGGAGCACCAGCGGTTCGTCCTCCCCAATCCTCTCGTACTAGGGGAAAACCTCCTCAGTCATCCTACACCCACACTAGATAGGGACCGACCTGTCTCACGACGGTCTAAACCCAGCTCACGTACCGCTTTAATTGGCGAACAGCCAAACCCTTGGGACCGCCTTCAGCCCCAGGATGCGATGAGCCGACATCGAGGTGCCAAACCTCCCCGTCGATATGAACTCTTGGGGGAGATCAGCCTGTTATCCCCGGAGTACCTTTTATCTGATGAGCGACGGCCCTTCCACTCGGAATCCGCCGGATCACTAGGACCTACTTTCGTATCTGCTCGAGCTATATCTCTCGCAGTCAGGCACACTTATACCCTTGCGCTCTACGCGTGATTGCTAACCACGCTGAGTGTACCATCGCGCTCCTCCGTTACCTTTTAGGAGGAGACCGCCCCAGCCAAACTACCCACCTGAAACTGTCCGCGTCATCGATTCAGATAAACGCGTTAGAGACCTAATATGCAGAGAGTGGTATTTCACTAATGGCTCCACAAACCCCGAAAGGTCCGCTTCGACGCCTCCCACCTATGCTACGCACTACATAACAAGCACCAATATCAGGCTGCAGTAAAGGTTCACGGGGTCTTTCCGTCTTAGTGCGGGAACGTGGCATCTTCACCACGACTACAATTTCGCCGAGTCTGCTGTTGAGACAGTGCCCAACTCATTACGCCTTTCGTGCGGGTCGGAACTTACCCGACAAGGAACTTCGCTACCTTAGGACCGTCATAGTTACGGCCGCCATTCACCGGGGCTTCAGTTCGCAGCTTCGCTTACGCTAACCACTCCCCTTAACCTTCCGGCATTGGGCAGGCGTCAGTCTGTATACATCCTCGTTAGGAGTTAGCACAGACCTGTGTTTTTAGTAAACAGTTGGTTGGGCCAATTCTCTGCGGCCGCCAGAAGCTTCGATCGCGAAGACCTACACCTCCAACGGCACCCCTTCTCCCGAAGTTACGGGGTCATTTTGCCGAGTTCCTTAACAGCAGTTCTCTCGAGCGCCTTGGGATTCTCACCCTACCTACCTGTGTCAGTTTTGGTACGGACACTAACATGGCTCCCTAGAAGTTTTTCTCGGCGGTCAATCCTGTTACTTCGCGCATTCGCACTCGGCATCACCTCCGGGCTTACGTGGACGGATTTGCCTATCCACCACCCTCGGGCTTACACGGGGACATCAGTCACCCCGATAACACTCTCTTCCGCGTCACTCCATTGGTCAAACGCCAGTCAGTGGTACGGGAATATTAACCCGTTACCCATCGACTACGCCTTTCGGCCTCGCCTTAGGGACCGACTAACCCTGGGCGGATTTACCGTGCCCAGGAAACCTTAGGTTTTCGGCGAGCAGGATTCTCACCTGCTTTATCGCTACTCATTCCGGCATAATCACTTCTGAACCGTCCAGGCCTCGTTACCGTAGCCCTTCACCCAGTCAGAACGCTCCCCTACCACTGGAAGCAATCAACGATCACTTCCAATCCGCAGCTTCGGTTGTGCACTTGAGCCCCGTTCATTTTCGGCCCAAAGCCTCTCGACCAGTGAGCTATTACGCACTCTTTAAATGATGGCTGCTTCTAAGCCAACATCCTGGCTGTCTTAGAGACTTCAGTTCCTTTTCTACACTTAGCACACATTAGGGACCTTAGCTGGCGGTCTGGGCTGTTTCCCTCTCGACCACGGACCTTATCGCCCATAGTCTGACTGCCAGGATACCACAAGCGGTATTCGGAGTTTGGCTGGGTAGGGTACCCCGGAGGGCCCCTATCCCAATCAGTGTCTCTACCCCCGCTTGCTAATTACCTGACGCTAGCCCGAAAGCTATTTCGGGGAGAACCAGCTATCTGCGAGTTTGATTAGCCTTTCACTCCTATCCACAGGTCATCGGAACAGTTTTCAACCTATACCCGTTCGGCCCTCCACGGACTGTTACATCCGCTTCAGCCTGCCCATGGATAGATCACTCGCTTTCGGGTCTACGCCGCATGACTGTAATCGCGCTATTCACACTCGGTTTCCCTTCGGCTCCGGGCCTTAGACCCTTAACCTCGCCATACAGCGTAACTCGCCGGATCATTATGCAAAAGGCACGCCGTCAGCCGTTACTCCGAAGAGTCATAGGCCTTCGACAGCTTGTAGGTATATGGTTTCAGGTACTATTTCACTCCCCTAACAGGGGTACTTTTCACCTTTCGCTCGCGCTACTATTACGCTATCGGTCGTCCAGGAGTATTTAGCCTTACGGGGTGGTCCCCGCGAATTCATACCAGGTTTCCCGTGTCTGGCACTACTC
>JBASXE010000113.1:0-1724 GCA_049276875.1 Roseovarius sp.
AGCTAGGCGCCTGCGGCTGCCAAATCACCAGCCCGCGCGACGGTCTGGCGATGCACGACGCCTTCGGCTTGAGTCCGTGCAGGGTTAAGAACAAGCGTCCCGTTTGGCTCAAACCAGCCGTTCGCCGCGTTCCGCACCAATGATCGCTAAGCGGGACAGAGCGGGCTTTCGCCGCAAGCGCTTTATCTGCGGTGCCAGTGGGAAAGGTATCTATGCGCCAGCGTTGGACCCCGATATGGTTTGAGGATAAGCTATGAATCAGAAAACGAACTACCTACCGGAACCAGCGTAAAGCGCCTCAAAGAGGTAGTGGAGCTTCTTGGATATATCTCGGTCAAGGACGGATTTAAAATCCCCGAACGGGTTGGGTGCTATTTCTGGCATGACCCATCAGAATATAAGTCTTGGACCGGCGTTGAACTGAACATCTATTACGACGAGGGCGCGCTAAAGCTTAGCACTCGGACTCGTGTTTCCAGAAGCTTTTGGGATTTAACGCATCAGAACAAGACCATCAAAATGGTCCGAGACATATTTGGTGGAACCTTTGTGACTGACGAGGGGACGAGTCGTTACCTCCGCCCCAGACATCCGCCCCCCTCACCTTTATCTTCCGGTTGCTACCTTGCTCGCTGGAAGTTTAACAACGCGCTGATGAAAGCCCGGTTGTACCTTTCGTGCCGTAAACTCGAAGGGGACGCAGCACGGGACGCTCCGAGTTCCCTTTTTTCCTTGACGAAATGAACCCTCGCCTTCTGTCAAACAACCTCTTGATTCCGTTCATCATCGCTGTGTGGGAGGAATACTACCGAGCGACCTTTACGGCGGTGTTGCGCTATGCGGACAAGCGAGAGGTCGTATTGAAAAAGGCGCGCCTCAGCCACGCCCAGCTCGAGCAGATTGCTGCCGAGAAGCAAATTGAACACGCAATCGCAGAGTGCTTTTCTTTTAAGCGACCAAGCGTAATTGGTGAGAACTTCAAGATGATTGATACGCGGTTGGATTTGGTGGGCGCGATGCGGAAACCTCACAGAAGATGGAAAGTCACACTCAGTGACTCTATTGAGTCGTTGGTCGAGGGGCGCAACGCTTTTGTTCACGCAGGCGACATGGACATGTCCTTATTCGACAAAGATTTGCAAACTATCATTAGCGACATTGTTGTCGCCGTCGATAGATCTTACGAGGCGATAGGAAGCCATTTTGAGTTTACGACAATTCATGACTATTGACCCGACGATTTTTCGCGCGTCTTGCGATATGCGAATTTCCGAAACTGCTCGCTCGATAACATTGGGCTCAAACCAGCCCTTCGCTGCATTGTTGCGCAATGGCTACTTTGGCGCAAAGGCAAAACTTTGCAAACGCCGCTCCCTGCGCAAAGCAGTCATTGGGCCGAAACGCAGCATCCCTCACTTTGGCTTCAAACATGCCTTTCGCCCCTCCCCCAAACATATTCCCTAACGTCTTCCCACGCCACCGCACGCTCGCTTCACATTCGGCCCGTTTTTTACAAAACTCCAAAAGCCGTTTGGGCGGTGCACGGGTTGTGCACGGGGTGTGCACGCTTTTCACCCCCCCCGAATCGCGGGATTTTCAAATCTTAACGCCCGTTTTGCGAGCGCGCCTGACGCACGGTTTTGCTTGCCTGCAAGCCCGCAGCGCGCCAAGATTTCCACCTTGAAAGCGAGGCCCCACATGCTCAGCATCACCCCCCTTTACGC
>JBASXE010000114.1:0-3853 GCA_049276875.1 Roseovarius sp.
TTCGCAAAGATTAAAGAGTTCAGAGGGATAGCCACAAGATACGACAAAACCGATTGCAGTTATGCAGCGTGTTGGAACCTCGTAGCAGCACTCATAGCCTCAAGATGATTGTCCACAGGCCCTAATAGTAGTTTGATAAATTTCTTCATCACTCACGTTGTAGTTAAAAATCCTACCGTTCCTGTAAAGGCTAGCTACCAATGTGGCTAACGCAGTTCTCTTATTGCCATTATGAAAGGCGTGATTTTGAATCAAAGAGTGAAAAAGAGCTGCCAGCTTTTCAAAATCACTTGGATACTTATCCTAATCGCCAATCCCAGTTGTCGGGCGTAAGCATGCTGAATATATCAAATTCTTATCGCGAGCCCCGGGCGGACCAATGGGGTCGTCGTCGTCTTTAAAGATTTCAACAAGCTCGAAGTGGATGTCCACCACATCATCATATTCAGGTAAAAACATCGCTACCGCCCCCGCCGCTTCACATTCCCACCTCTCTGTCCCCCACGCCCTGCTGTGCTCCTCCCGCGCCCCTTGCTCGCGGCGTCCACGGCCTCGTCCACCGCAGATTGACGCGCCAAGGGGTCGTCCGAGATGGCCAGGTCGACCGCTTCCAGACGTTTCACCTCGTCGCGCAGGCGGGCGGCTTCTTCGAACTCAAGGTTCTCGGCTGCTTTGCGCATCTCCAGACGCAGGCCGTCCAGATGCGCGGCAAGGTTGCCGCCGTGCAGCGGGTTGTCGATCTTGGCGGTCACGCGGCTCATATCCACGTCGCCCTTGTAGAGACCCGAGAGGATGTCCTCGACGTTCTTCTTGATCGTGGCGGGGGTGATGCCGTGTTCTTCGTTATAGGCAATCTGCTTGGCGCGGCGGCGGTCGGTCTCGCCCAAGGCGCGCTCCATGGAGCCGGTGATGCGGTCTGCATACATGATCACGCGGCCCTTCTCGTTGCGCGCGGCGCGGCCGATGGTCTGGATGAGCGAGGTCTCGGAGCGCAAAAACCCCTCTTTGTCCGCATCCAAAATGGCCACCAGCCCGCATTCGGGGATATCGAGCCCCTCGCGCAGAAGGTTGATCCCGATCAGCACGTCAAACGCCCCGAGGCGCAGATCGCGCAGGATCTCGATCCGCTCGATCGTATCAATGTCCGAGTGCATGTAGCGCACGCGGATACCTTGCTCGTGCATGTATTCCGTGAGGTCCTCGGCCATGCGCTTGGTCAGCGTGGTGACAAGCGTGCGCATCCCGTCAGCCGAGACTTTGCGCACCTCATCGAGCAGATCATCCACCTGCATCTCCACGGGCCGGATCTCAACCACCGGATCAAGAAGGCCGGTTGGGCGGATCACCTGTTCGGTAAACACGCCGCCCGTTTGCTCGATCTCCCATTTGGCGGGGGTTGCGGAGACGAAGACTGACTGGGGCCGCATCGCGTCCCATTCCTCAAATTTCAGCGGGCGATTATCCATGCAGGACGGCAGGCGGAAGCCATGCTCGGCCAGAGTCATCTTGCGGCGGAAGTCGCCTTTGTACATCCCGCCGATCTGGGGCACGGAGACGTGGGATTCGTCCGCGAAAACGATGGCGTTGTCGGGGATGAACTCAAAGAGGGTGGGGGGTGGCTCACCTGGCGCACGGCCCGTGAGGTAGCGGGAATAGTTCTCGATCCCGTTGCAGACGCCCGTGGCCTCCAACATCTCCAGATCGAAATTGGTGCGCTGCTCCAGCCTTTGCGCCTCCAGAAGTTTGCCCTCACTGACCAGCTGATCGAGCCGCATGCTCAGCTCCTTTTTGATGCCGATGATGGCCTGATTCATCGTGGGCTTGGGCGTGACGTAATGAGAGTTGGCGTAGACGCGGATCTGCTCGAAGCTGCCGGTTTTCTCGCCCGTGAGAGGATCAAACTCGGTGATCGCCTCGAGCTCTTCGCCGAAAAAGCTGAGCCGCCATGCGCGGTCCTCAAGGTGGGCTGGGAAAATCTCGAGGCTGTCGCCGCGCACCCGGAACGATCCGCGCACGAAGGCGGTGTCGTTGCGCTTGTATTGCTGGGCGACCAGATCGGCCATCACCTGCCGCTGATTATACTCCTCCCCCACCTTCAGATCTTGCGTCATCGCACCATATGTTTCAACCGATCCGATGCCGTAGATGCAAGAGACAGAGGCCACGATGATCACATCGTCCCGCTCCAACAAAGCCCGTGTGGCGGAGTGGCGCATCCGGTCGATCTGCTCGTTTATCTGTGATTCTTTCTCGATGAACGTGTCCGAGCGGGCGACATAGGCCTCGGGCTGATAATAGTCATAATAGCTGACGAAATACTCCACCGCGTTGTTCGGAAAGAAGCTTTTGAACTCACCATAAAGCTGTGCGGCCAGCGTCTTGTTCGGAGCGAGAATGATAGCCGGGCGCTGGGTCTGCTCAATCACCTTGGCCATCGTGTAGGTCTTGCCCGTGCCCGTTGCGCCCAAGAGAACCTGATCGCGCTCCCCCTCGTTCACGGCTGCTGAAATCTCGGCAATTGCGGTGGGCTGATCGCCCGCAGGGGAGAACTCTGTGACCATCTCGAACGCGCGCCCGCCTTCCAGCTTCAGCCTAGTGCGCACGTCCGGTGCGGGGGCATGTAAGAGGGCTTCTGAGCTGTCAGAATGGGCATAGGGCATCGGGGAGACCTCCAAAGGCACAAGAGCTACATTTGTTCTTTTCGAGCGCCGCTTCAACCCGGGCTGGGAAAACCGGTTTGATTGATCTGCAAAGCGGAATATAGGATGCGGTGCGATAATCAAAGGGATCCGCGATCAAATGCAGCTTGTCCTTCACGCCGGCGCTCATGTCACTGATAAGGATCGGCTGCTCAAATCCCTGATCGTCAATCAAGGCATGCTTTCGGAGCGTGGCACGCAAGCGCCGTTCCCCAAAGCATACCGTCGCCTTCTGCGCGATATCCTGCACGCCGCACGCCAGTCCGGGATCACGGCCGACACGCGCGAGGTGATCCTCGACGCGCTGGGGTTCGAGACGCCGCCCGACCGGCTGATCCTCAGCAATCCCGGATTTTTCGGCACACCCAAGATGGCGGCCTCAGGCGGTGAGTTCTATTCCTCGGCTACACCGCGCCTTGAGGTTTTCCGCCAGATTTTCGAGCATGACGAGATCGAGCTTTATTTCGCCATCTGCAACCCCGCCACCTTCCTGCCCGCGATCCTGCCGCAGACCAAATTTGATTCGATGACCACGTATCTGGGCGGCAGCGACCCGCGTGAGATGCGCTGGTCCGAGATGATCAGCCGCCTGCGCGCGGCCCGGCCCGACATCCCGATCACCGTCTGGTGCAACGAGGACACGCCGATGATCTGGAGCGAAATCCTGCGCGAAATGGCCGGGATTGACGCCACGGTGCCTCTGGAGGGCGAGCATTCGCTCTTGCGCGAGATCATGTCGAGCGCAGGCATGGCACGGTTTGAGGCCTATCTCGAGGGCCGTCCCGACATGACAGAGATGCAGAAACGCAGGGTGATCGCCGCGTTTTTGGATAAATTCGCCGAGGAAGACGCGATCGAAGAAGAGGTTGATATGCCGGGTTGGGACGAGGCGCTGGTCGACGATCTGACAGAGATCTACGACGAAGATATCTATACTATAGGCCGCATCCCCGGTATCACGCTGATTACGCCCTAAGGGTGCTTGCCTGATCCGAAAAGGCCTGCTAAATGCCCCGTGGATGCCCCTATAGCTCAGCTGGTAGAGCAACTGATTTGTAATCAGTAGGTCCGCGGTTCGAGTCCGTGTGGGGGCACCATTTAATCCTTAAATTTATATCACTATCAATGGCTTAACGGATTGGTGGATATTTTTA
>JBASXE010000115.1:0-12912 GCA_049276875.1 Roseovarius sp.
CTCGCGCGAGGTGCCGATGGGCCCGTCCGCGCGCCCGGTCGATATGCTCTATCCGGTGCAATCGCGCGCGATGGACAAGGCCGATATCAAGGCGTTTCGCAAGATGCATGTGGACGCCGCGCTGCGCTCCAAGCGGGCGGGGTTCGATCTGATCTACGTCTATGCGGGCCACGACTTGACCACGCTGATGCATTTCCTGTCGCGTGCGCGCAATGACCGGATGGACGAATATGGCGGTAGCCTCGAGAACCGCGTGCGCCTGATGCGCGAGGTGTTGATGGACACGAAAGAGGCGGTTGGCGACACCTGCGCGATTGCCATCCGGCTGGCTGTGGACGAGATGGCGGGCAATTCCGGCCTGACCTCTGATGGGGAGGGGCGCGAGGTGGTCGAGATGCTGGCCGAGCTGCCCGATCTTTGGGACGTGAACGTCAGCGGCTGGGAAAATGACAGCGCCACGTCGCGCTTCTCGGATGAGGGCTATCAGACCGATTACATCTCCTTCGTGAAATCCGTGACGACCAAGCCCGTGGTCGGTGTGGGCCGCTTCACCTCGCCCGATGCGATGGTGTCGCAGATCAAAAAGGGCGTGCTGGATTTCATTGGCGCCGCGCGCCCCTCCATCGCCGATCCCTTCTTGCCCAAGAAGGTCGAGGAAGGCCGGATCGAGGATATTCGCGAGTGTATCGGCTGCAACATTTGCGTGACGGGGGATCACCTGATGCACCCGATGCGCTGCACCCAGAACCCCACGAGGGGGGAGGAGTGGCGCAAGGGCTGGCACCCGGAGCGTATCGCGCCCAAGACCGCCGACGAGAGCGTGCTGATCATTGGCGCGGGCCCGGCAGGGCTTGAGGCGGCGCGTGCTTTGGGTCAGCGCGGTTATGATGTGACTCTGGCCGAGGCGACAGATCGGCTGGGCGGACGCGTGGCGGCGGAAAGCCAGCTTCCGGGTCTTAGCGCGTGGAAACGTGTCGCCGATTACCGCGAATATCAGATCAGTCAGATGCCCAAAGTGAACGTTTATCTCGAAAGCGAGATGACGCCGGAGATGGTGCTGGAAATCGGCACAGATCATGTGGCCATTGCGGCGGGCTCCAGCTGGTCAGACACCGGGATTGGCCGCGCCAACCGTATTGCCATCCCGCGCGATGCGGGTGCCAAGGTAATGACGCCGAGCCAGATCATGGCAGGCGAGACGCCCGAAGGCCCGGTCGTGATCTTTGACGATGACCACTATTATATGGGCGGTTTGATGGCTGAAAAGCTGCGCGCGGCGGGCCATGAGGTAACTTATGTGACCCCTGCCCCTGATGTGTCCACTTGGACCCATAATACGATGGAGCAGCACATTATCCAGACCCGCCTGATGAACATGGGCGTGCGGATCATCCCGCTGCACAACCTGACCCATATCGGCGCGGAGCACGCAACGGTGAGCTGTAATTACACCGAGGCCGAGACAAAGCTGCCTTGTGGCACCGCGCTTCTGGTGACGATGCGGAGCGCGCATGACAGCCTCTTCCGCGCGTTGGAAGGGCAGGTGGAATCCCTCCAGCGCATCGGTGATTGCCACGCGCCCAGCACCATCGCCGCTGCCGTCTATGCCGGACACCGCTATGCCCGCGAGCTTGGTGAAACCCTGCCCGAAGGGACACCATTCCGCCGTGAATTGCCGCTTCTGGCGGCCGACTGACCACGCTGACTGACTTGAGATAAAAGGACAGAGCTATGCCCCGTGATACTGCACGCGATCCGCGCTACGATATCCTCTTTGAGCCGATGAAAATCGGTCCCGTGACCGCACGCAACCGGTTCTATCAAGTGCCCCATTGCAATGGCATGGGACGTAATTATCCAAGCTCCATGGCCGAAATGCGCCGCATCAAGGCCGAGGGCGGCTGGGCTGTGGTGAACACGGAAGAGGCGGAAATCCACCCCTCAGGCGATCACAGCCCGTGGAATGGCGGGCGCATCTGGGATGACCGCGACGTGCCTTACCTTGCACGTATGGTTGAGGGCATCCACGAGCATGACAGCCTTGCCGGGATTCAGCTCAATCACGCGGGCCTGATGGCCTCGAACCGCTTTTCGCGGCTGCCTCCCATGGCCCCATCGCATCAGCCGGTGTCGGATAATGATCCGGTGCAGGCCCGCGCTATGGACAAGCAAGACATCCGTAACCTGCGCCGTTGGTATGTAAATGGTGCGAAACGGGCCCGCGATGCGGGATTCGACATCATCTATGTCTACGCGGGTCACCGCCTTACAACCTTGTCGCATTTTCTGTCGCGCGATTGGAACCAACGCTCGGATGAATATGGCGGCAGCCTTGAGAACCGTATCCGCCTCCTGCGTGAGGTGATGGAAGAAACCAAAGAGGCCGTGGGTGGCACATGTGGCATCGCCTTCCGGTTCTCGGTGGACGAGCTGCGCGGCGCCCTCGGCATGCAATCGGGCGGGGAGGGCCGCGATGTGGTCGAAATGCTGGCCGAGATTCCGGACCTTTGGGATGTGAACATCGCCGATTGGGAGAATGACAGCGCCACGTCGCGGTTCAAGCAGACGGGTTATCAGGATGAATATGTCTCCTTCGTGAAATCCATCACGACCAAGCCTGTTGTGGGCGTGGGCCGGTATACCTCACCGGATCAGATGGTGTCTCTCATCAAGAACGGTCATCTGGACTTCATCGGAGCGGCAAGGCCCTCCATCGCTGATCCGTTCTTGCCAAAGAAGATTGAAGAAGGCCGCATCGAGGATATTCGCGAGTGTATCGGCTGCAACATCTGTGTCGCCTCCGACAGCACGTTTCAGCCCCTGCGCTGCACCCAGAACCCCACCATGGGCGAGGAATGGCGCAGCGGTTGGCATCCTGAGCGGATTGCACCACGCGCCGCTGATGAGAGTGTTCTGATCATTGGCGCAGGCCCCGCCGGGCTGGAGGCTGCCCGCGCGCTGGGCCAGCGTGGCTACGGTGTGACCGTGGCCGAGCAATCGGACCGGATCGGCGGGCGCGTGGCCGATGAGCGCGCCCTTCCGGGCCTTGCAGAATGGGGCCGGGTGGCGGATTACCGCGAGTATCAGATCAGCCAAATGCCAAATGTGAACCTCTATCTCAACAGCCCGATGAGTGCCGAGACGGTGGCCGAATTCGAGGCCGATCACATTGTGCTGGCCACGGGTGCCACATGGGACCGCACAGGCCGGGGCCGCGCCAATCCGCTTGGTATCGAGACGGCAGGCGGCGCAAGCGTGTTCACGCCTGATGATATTTTCAAAGGCATGATCCCCGAGGGGCCTGTGGTGATCTTCGACGATGATCATTTCTACATGGGTGGCTCCATCGCAGAGAAACTGTTGGAGGCGGGTCTGGACGTGACCTTTGTCACACCCAGCGCGACTGTTTCCGCGTGGACAGGCTACACCCTTGAGCAGCACAAGATTCAGGCCAAGCTGATGGAGATGGGCGCGCGGATGGTCCTGTCGCACAATATTGCGCAGATCAACGAGGGCCATGTGATCGCTGAGTGCGGCTACACGGGCACTGAGACCAAGATCGATTGCGCCCACACCTTGCTCGTCACGATGCGCCAACCTGACGATACTTTGGCCGATGCGCTTGCCGCTGCCGGGATTAGCGCCACCAAGATTGGCGATGCGCTGGCCCCCAGCACCATCGCTGCCGCTGTTCATGCGGGCCATCGCTATGCCCGTGATCTGGGGCTGGACCGTGGCGATGACGTCCCATTTGAGCGCGAATTGATCGAACTCAGCCACACGAAACGTCATATTCCGGAGCTGTAACATGACCCGCGATCCACATTACGATATCCTCTTTGAGCCGATGAAAATCGGTCCAGTGACTGCCAAGAACCGCTTCTATCAGGTGCCGCATTGCACTGGGATGGGCTGGCTTCGTCCGCGCATGTTGGCAGAGATGCGCCATGTGAAGGCGCAAGGCGGCTGGGGTGTGATCAACACCGAGTATAACTCGATTCATCCAACCTCAGATGATCTGCCGCACGCCTCCGCCTCGCTCTGGGATGACAGCGATGTGCGCGCCAACGCGCTCATGACTGAAAAAATCCACGAATATGGCGCGCTGGCCGGGGCCGAGCTTTGGTATGGGGGCGCGCGTAGCTCCAACAACTATTCCCGCGAGGTGGCCATGGATATCACCTCCATGCCCAATCTGGCGGGGCACCCCTACCAGACCCGCGCGATGGACAAGACCGACATCCGCAACCTGCGCCGCTGGCACCGCAAGGCGGCATTGCGCGCGCGCGATGCGGGGTTCGATATCGTTTATGTCTACGCCACGCACACCTATCTTCTGTCGAATTTCCTCAGCCCGCGTATCAATACGCGCTCGGATGAGTATGGCGGCAGCCTTGAGAATCGCACGCGCCTGATCCGCGAGTTGATCGAGGAGACGAAGGAGGCCGTAGGTGACCGCTGCGCCGTGGCGGTGCGCTTTGCCGCTGATGAGGAGATTGGCGAGGACGGTGTGCCGATCCATGGCGAGCGCCGCGATATGTTCGAGATGATGGCCGAAATGCCGGACCTTTGGGATATCAACATCGCGGATTATTCGGTCGAGATGGGTGTGTCGCGCTTTACCAAAGAGGCCTCGCTGGAGCCCTATATGGACTTCATCAAGTCCAAGACCACCAAGCCTGTCGTGACCGTCGGTCGCTTCACATCGCCCGACACGATGGTCAGCCAGATCAAGCGCGGCATCACAGATTTCATTGGTGCGGCGCGGCCCTCGATTGCCGATCCCTATCTGCCGGCCAAGATCGAGGCCGGCGATCTCGGCGCGATCCGCGAGTGTATCGGATGCAACATCTGCTACAGCGGCGACAGCCTCGGCGTGCCCATTCGCTGCACCCAGAACCCCACGATGGGGGAGGAGTGGCGCAAGGGCTGGCATCCTGAGAACGTGCCCGCAAAAGGCAGCGATACGAAAGTGCTGGTGGTCGGCACCGGACCCGCCGGGCTTGAGGCCGCCCGCGCGCTGGGCAAGCGCGGCTATGAGGTTATGGTCGCCGAGGCCACGACCGAGCTTGGTGGGCGCGTGACCCGCGAAGCAAAGCTGCCGGGGATGAGTGAATACATCCGCGTGCGTGATTACCGCGTGCAACAATTGCAGGAGATGGTGAATGTCGACATCTTCATGGACAGCCGTCTGAGCGCTGAGGACGTACATGCAGTCGAGGCCGATCACGTGGTTCTGGCCACGGGGGCCACATGGCGGCGGGATCGTTTCGACGGTGAGATTTACGTCGATGTAGCTGCCGAGGGGGCGGAGGTACTCACACCTGACGATATCATGGACGGCAAACTGCCCTCCGGCCCGGTCCTCGTCTATGATGAGGATGGCTATTACATGGGTGGCGTGATCGCCGAGAAGCTGAAATCCGCAGGGCTAGATGTGACCATCTGCACACCGTCTGATGCGATCTCCCCATGGGCTGGCAATACGTCGGAGCGGTGGCGCGTACGTGCGCACTTGCAAGGAATGGGCGTGCACATAGAGCTGAGCCAGGCACTTACACATTTCGACGGGGCCGAGGCCACGCTGAGCTGTCAGTATACCGGGGCCGAGCGCAAGCTGCCCTTTGCCAGCGTTGTGATGGTGACCCAGCGCGCGCCGAATGATGCGCTTTACCATGCGTTGATTGCAGGTGATGCCAAGCTGCCCTTCACGCTCAAGCGGATCGGTGATGCCGAGGCCCCCGCGATCATCGCTGCGGCGGTCTATGCCGGGCACCGCTATGCGCGCGAGCTGGATACGAACCATGATATCGACGTGCCCCTCGTGCATGACCGCGTGGATGTGGGCGAGACGCCGGACGGCGCGCATATGCAGGCGCCGCGCCGGGCCAAGTATTTGGAAACACTGGTGCAATATTATGAGGAGGAGGTCGAGGGCGAGGCCTATTTCGAGAGTATCGCCGAACGTCTGAGCGATGAAGAGCAACGCAAGATGGGCCTTATGGCGCGGGTCGAGGAATACGCCGCCGCCTCTGTCGTGCCGCTTCTGGAGAAATACGGGCTGACACCCCGGCCCCGCGATGAGCTTCTTGCCTCGGGTCGTGCGCAAGCTGCCAAGACGGACGCAGATTTCGCCAAACTGATCGCGGATTGGCGCAAATCCTTCCCTGACTACATGGATGATTTCTGGGGGCTTGAGGCTATGGCACCGCCCGAGGATCTGCCCATGCTGCGCACGCTTACGGCGCATGAGGTGGCCGCAATCGACTTTCTGGAGTTGGAAGCGAAGGGCGATCCGGCGAGTGCTGCTCCGATGGAGCGCTATCTTGCGACGGGCACGGCATGAGGCGCGCTGTGATCCTCGCAGCGGCCCTCACCCTGGGGGCGAGCGGTGCAGCTTGGGCGCTTCTGGTGCCCAAGCCGTCGCCTGCGCTAGAGGCGGAGGCCAACGCGGCGGCGGAAGATTGCGACAGTTGCACTGCGCGCAAGAGCGACAAGGCGCGCCTGCGGGAGCATCTCAAGCAGATGAAGGAAGATGCGGGGTCTTAGTCGGAGGCGATAGCGCTCAGGACTGAAAGAGCGGGAAGCTGACCCCCAGCGCCCATGCCAGAACGAGGCCAAGTGCCAGCCCCGGCGCGAGCGGCCCGATGCGCGCGGCGGCCTGCCTGCCCATCGTGCCGAAGGTGAGGTAGAAGAGCACAATCACCGGTGCGATCATCAGCAAGAAAAAGAGGCCCGAGAAATCGAGCGCCACGGCGAGGCCGAGCGAGGCGATGAAGCCGCCGCGTATCGCCAGCCTGTGCAACAAAGGCGCCCCCCGCATGAGGGCCGCATCGGCAAGCATATAGGGCACGGCACCAAGGGCGATGGCGGCGATGATCCACACCCGCTGCCCCACGGGCCAGAAGTTGGCCGCATAGCGATCCATCGCAAATCCGAACGCTGCGCACCACAAGAGCAAAAGGACAAACCCCGCCACCGACAGCCCGCCCAGCGGAACACGCCAGCGGCGTAGCAAGACAAGCTGAAGGACACCAAAAATCGCCAGATGCAGCGCGAGATAGTCGGCCACCAGGACCGGCAAGAGATGGGGGTTGAGCGGGACAGCCAACAGCGGCGCGATGACTGCGGGCAGCAGAGATGCTACAGCGAGGCGCGTGCGGGTGAGCCTCTGGGTGGGCGCCGCGGTTTGCGGCAGGCGCTTGGCCACCGGTCCAAAGAGCAAAACCAGCCCGGCCAGAAGCCCCAAGATGCCCCAGCCGGTATGCCAGATCCGCGGGGCGCTTTCGCGCGCATAGGCGGCATCGAGCCAATCAACCGCCGCTGCCCGCCCTGCGCGGCTGTGCAGGACTGCCACATGCTCGGCCCAAGGGGCCACAACTGCGCGGCGCTCCACATCGCCCTCCACGGCCAAGCCGCCTTCGGGCGTGTCCGCCGCGACCATTTGCGCGGCCTCAATCGCATAGCCGCGTAGCCCCGCTTCCCAGGCGCCGGTGACAAGCAAAAGCTGGCGCGGGTGCTGGGCGTCTATCGCTTGGGAGAAGGCCGAGATCAGCACCATCGGGCCGATATCGTCCCGCTCTGCCGCCACCCGCACCAGAACATCTGTGGCCATGGAATGACCGATAAGGGCCACGGGCGTGCCTGGCTCGGCCACCGCATCAATCACGGCAGAGGTCTGATCCATCAACCGACGCGTCGTGCCCTCAATCACGGAAACATCGCCGGACATCGGCAGGGTATGGCGCCCGTGACCGAGAAAATCGAACACATGGACCCGGTATCCCGCCCGCGCCAGCGGCAGCGCATAGCCCTGCATCATCTGGCGCGATCCGGCGAAGCCATGCGCGATCACAACGTGTGGCCCGTCCGCTCCGGCCGTGGCAAAGCTGGTGACAGGCGTGGCGCCCACTGCGCTATCTGTGATCTCTATTCCCGCGCGCGCGCCTTGCAAAATCCAAAGCGACGCCGCAATGAGCAGCGCCGCAAGGACAGCCCGTAGGCGGGCGGAAAGGTTAAACTTACCCATCATGTCAGTGGATATAGCGCGATCTCAGAGGCTGGCATCCAGTGCCGCGATCACCGCATCGCCCATCGCGCTGGTGCCCATTGGGGTGCCGTCCTCTGGTCCCATCAGGTCCGCCGTGCGCGCGCCGCTGGCGAGAACCGCCTCGACCGCCTGCTCCAGACGCGTGGCCTCGTCCCCCTGATCAAAGGAATAGCGCAGGGCCATTGCAAAGCTGAGGATACACGCGATCGGATTCGCCAGACCTTGGCCCGAAATATCGGGGGCGGAGCCGTGCACGGGCTCATAGAGCGCCTTTGGGCGGCCGTTTTCCATTGGCGCGCCGAGGCTGGCCGAGGGGAGCATCCCGAGCGATCCAGTCAGCATCGCCGCCGTATCCGACAGGATATCGCCAAAGAGATTGTCGGTCAGGATAACGTCAAACTGCTTGGGCCAGCGGCAAAGCTGCATCGCGCCCGCATCCGCATACATATGGCTCAGCGCGACATCGGCATAGCTCTCGGCGTGAACTTTCGTGACCACCTCGCGCCAGAGGATGCCGCTCTCCATCACGTTGGCTTTTTCCATGGAGCAGACCTTGTTCCCGCGCCGCCGGGCCAGCTCGAACGCCGCGCGCGCCACGCGGTCGATCTCGGATTCGGTATAGCGTTGGGTGTTGATCCCGACGCGCTCGTTGCCCTCCTGGAAAATGCCGCGTGGCTCGCCAAAATAGACGCCTGATGTGAGCTCGCGCACGATCATGATGTCGAGGCCCGAGACAACCTCCTTTTTCAGCGAGGAGAAATCGGCCAGCGCGTCAAAACACTGCGCTGGGCGCAGGTTGGCGAAAAGGTCCATCTCCTTGCGCAAACGCAAAAGCCCGCGCTCAGGCTTTACCGAGAAATCGAGATCATCGTATTTCGGCCCACCCACGGCACCGAGCAGAACCGCATCGACACTTTGGGCCTTCGCCATCGTGTCGTCATGGAGTGGCACGCCATGCGCGTCATTGGCAGCACCCCCCACGAGGTCTTCGGTCACGTCAAAGGGCATGTCGCGCTTGGCGCCATACCAGTTGATGATCTTGCGCACCTCGCCCATAACCTCGGGGCCGATCCCGTCACCGGGCAGAATGAGAAGCGAAGGAGTGGTCATGGGGCGCGGTCCTTTTGGCGAAATGTGATTGGTCAATCGGGTAGCGCGAAGCGGAGGCGGGGTCAATGTGGCGGTGGGGGTTGGCTCGAGTGTGGGTGACGTGACATTGCGCAAAGCCTTGCGGATTTTGTTACTTTCGCAGCAAAATAGAACAGGCAAAGCGTCCGAATGGGTATCCGACTATTGCGAGCAGTGAAAACATCCTTGCAGTGGCACAAGGTTTCAAAGCTCTATAACGCTCATGAATATGACGAAGCCCTTTCCTTATTGAGTCAGAGTGACCTACTGCCAGAATATCAGGCAAAAGCGCACCTTAAACGTGCGGATATCTTACATCGGAAAGGAGATTTGGAGGCTGCCATTTCGAGTTATGAGGAGTTCATCACCTGCGATAATCTCCATGCACTCAAAGAGGCTGATTTAGCATATCTGCATATCTACGCCGTCTATTTTCAGGAAAGCGCTATGCTAAAACTTGCGCCTCGACACCCTGTTTCAATACCGTTGAGCCGCCTTCGAGGGTTTTGTGCTTCAGCCTCCTACGTCACCCGTAGCGAGTTCGTCGCGCCCTGATCCTCGCACCTCCCCTCACAACCCCGCAAGCGCCGCCTCATGGGCTTTCAGGCAATAGCGGGCTGTTTGGTGGAAGCCGGCGCACATTTCCAATTCGTCGGTGAAGATGCTTTCCAGCTCTTCGCGCGCGTCCGCGTCCATCCCGCCTATATCCTGCTCACCGTAGAAGAAGCTTTCGCTCCACACTCCGTTGGCCGAGACGATTTCGTGTTGTTCAAACATGATGTGGATGTAATCAACCTGCCTGCGCGGTGAAATGGAGATGCCCTTTTGCCCGGCCAGATGCTTGGCCGCGACAAGCACTTCATGCGTCCCGAAATACAGTTCTGTAGATGGGGTGCAGAGCAGCATCCGGTGTTGCTGTGATACTTCCAGAACCTGATCGTTTCCAAATGCGCCAATTTCAAATCGAACGGGCGCGAATGCGTCCTGCCCATGCGTGCGGGCCATCCCGACCCAGCGCAGCTTTTGATCGCCATTGTCATGCGTGGTCACAAGGTCACCGGGTTTGAGCGTTTCAACGGGCACAGGCCCTTTTGGGGTCAGGATCATGGTGCCGCGCACAAAGCAGGGTGGGCCAAGCGTAGAGACCGGCATGAAGGTAGAGGAGAATACGATAGAGGTTGCGTTGGCAGTCCCGTCAACCAGCGCGGTGCCGTCATTTGGCGTGAAAAACGGGCCGCCAGTGGTGGTAAATGTGACGCCGGTAATGAGGTCGCCATCCACCGTGACCGTGTCGCCGACATAGACGGCCGTGATGGTAAAGCCGTTGATGGGTTCCCCGACCTCGATCCGGCCATCGTCATCCGTGTCGATTATGGTGATCGATGTAACGGTCAGCGCCTGGCCCACACTGACGGCGGCGATGTCAACTCCATAGGCTTGATCGGTATATGTTGTGGGCACAAGCAGGTCTCCTGGTTGGCCGGACTACTGAACGAGCTAAACGGCCTGAAACTACAATACTTCAGGCAGGTATTCATGCAGATTTGAGGCAAATTAGCGGCGTCTTCGCGGCGCCACATTGCTCATTGCATGATCCGTTTTGGTCAGCATGTTCGCAAGTTGGCGGAGAAACCGTGGCAAAGCGCCTTGGTGGGGGCAGGTTGGCACCGTGCGCTGCCGCAAATTAGAAAGGCCCCGCCAAACTGGCAGGGCCTCACATCCGGGCGATTGCCCAGTCTAAACCGAGCGGCGCCTTTAGGCGCTCGGCAGGATCACAATCTCGACCCGGCGGTTTTGGGCCCGGCCCTCGGGTGTGAGGTTGGACGCGGTTGGCTGATCCTCGCCCCGACCGATGGCGTTGATCCGGCTGAAGGCCACGCCGCCATCCATCAGTACATCTGCCATCGCATTCGCGCGCCGCTCGGAGAGGCCTTGGTTATAGGCCGCGCCGCCGGTGTTGTCGGTATGGCCGATCACCTGAACCGTGCTGCCCGGATAGCTTTGCAGGCTGTCAGAGACGGTCAGAAGATCGCCGCGCAGCCCGGAATTCACCTGTGCACTATCGACGGCAAAAAGAATATCCTGCGGCAAAGTCACGATCAGGCGGTCGCCGGTATTGGTGATCTGCACGTCTTGGTTGTTCAGGTCGCGGCGCAGCTCCGCCTCTTGTTTGTCGAGCTGGTTGCCGATTGCGGCGCCGCCAAAAGCGCCGATGGCGCCGCCAATGATTGCGCCCTTGCCCTTTTTGTCGCTGGCAACCGCTCCGGTCGCTGCGCCGAGAATGCCGCCGATCAACGCGCCTTGCTTGGCTTGGCGGTTCGGGTCGTTCGTGCCGTCCAGATGGGCGGGTGCGGTGCACGCGCCAAGGGTCAAAATGGCCGCAGTGGTCAGAAGAAGGGGTTTGGATGCCCGGAACATGTGTATCGCCTCTCAAAAATCGCCCGACCTTTCGGGTCTACCATCCAGTATATGCATCCGCTGCCCCGCCCCCAACACCAAAGCAGGGGGAATTCGGCGGCAATCCGCGCATTTTTGCGTGATCGGTCCGTTCAGGCGTCCGCGCGGGCGCTTTCCCATGCCAGCATGGAGCGCTTGACCGGCAGGCCCCAGTGATACCCGCCCAAAGCTCCTGATTTGCGCAGCGCCCGGTGGCAGGGGATCAGCAGGCTGATCGGGTTGCGCCCCACAGCGGTGCCCACGGCGCGCACGGCGCGAGGATGGCCTATTGCCTCTGCAATTTCCGAATACGTGGTGACATGGCCCGACGGGATGCGTAGCAGGGCCTCCCAAACCTTGATCTGGAACGGTGCGCCGATGAGATAGAGGGGGGTGGCCTCGTTTCTCTGCGCGCGGTACGCCGCCAGAACCCAAGGGCGCAGTCGCATGGGGTCCTCAACGAATTCCGCCTCGGGCCAACGGGCGCAAAGATCTTCCATCGTCGCGGCTTCGCCCGCCTCAGAGGCAAACCCGATGCCACAAATGCCTTTGTCGGTGCCCATAACAAGGCTGAGACCGAAAGGGCTCTCGAACCAGCCCCAAAAGATGCGCAGACCCGCGCCCTTGCGGGCAAACTCTCCGGGGCTCATTGCCTCCCACCGCACAAAGAGATCATGCAGGCGGCCCGTGCCCGACAGACCTGCTTCCTCCGCTGCCGCCAGCGTGGTGAATCAGTCCGCCAAAAGCCCCTTCGCGTGGCCAAGCGTCAGGTATTGCTGATAGCGTTTCGGCGACACACCGACCCATGCGGAAAAGAGCCGCTGAAAATGCGCGGGGCTCATGTCCATCTGGCGCGACAGCGCCTCCAGCGTGAGGTCTGTGCCGCCAGCGTCGATCGTCGCGATAGCGCGGCGCATGATGCTGAAATGATATCCCTCATTGGCGGTGGATGGCGTGGTCATCAGGCTCTCCCTTGGCTTGGGGCTACTCTAGTCAGCCGCCTGCGCCCTCGCGACCCGAATATTGCGCATTGTGGATTTTGGCGTCATAGGAATGACCATGAGCAAAGCTGCCAAACAACTCGACTATCACACGATCCGCGCGATCTTCGAGCGCTTCCACGCTGCCGACCCCGAGCCCAAGGGCGAGCTTGAGCATGTGAATGTCTACACCCTCGTCGTGGCCGTGGCGCTGAGTCCACAGGCCACCGATGCGGGCGTGAACAAACCCACGCGGGCGCTTTTCAAGATCGCTGATACGCCGCAGAAGATGCTTGATCTGGGCCTCGAGGGTGTGAC
>JBASXE010000116.1:0-2286 GCA_049276875.1 Roseovarius sp.
GGTTTGCGCCAACTTGTATTCACGCACTTTTGCCGCCCGCTTCGCCGACGCAATTGAGAGTCAGGGAATCCTTCCTAGCATCCCAATCGACTGGCGACTCAATAAACTCGTCATGAACTCCACCATGTCTGAAACTCGGTGCTACTGGGTAATCCCTGGGATGTTTATCCAGCAATCAATGCATGAAAATCCACCAAATACTCAGGGTTGAACTAATTAGTAACTAAGCGAATAAGGCGCAAGTGGGCTACGCCAATTGTGACGCTTGAAATCCAAATAGTCTTTAACGAGTGGCCAACCTGTGGGTGAGTGGATTTGCGGCTTAAAGTCAAATCCCAGCGCAGCCAAGTCACGATTAGCGGAATTAATGTCGGCTAAATAGAGTCGGTATAGCTTGGTAATTGTTTTATGGGGGATCCGGTAGGTACCCACAAATGCCCGTGACTCACTCGCTAACCGCAATCGGTGAAAGTGATACATCACGGCATCAGCTGCATCAAAATCCACTGCATTCCATGGGGCTTGTGTTTTTTCAACGCCTTCTAAAACGTGCACAATCTCAGGGAAGTCCTGGGTCCACGTGTCCAAGTATTTTTGGTCACCGAACCTATCGGGTTCTGCTAAGGCGTAACACCAGTCCAAACACTTCGCTTGCCAGTCCTTGCGGAGTTCACGTGAACCATCGCGATTAAACGGCATGAATTGAACGCAGTAAATACCAAAACGAATATTGGCCGCGTGCTCGGTTGAATAAGCGTGTGGAGTGATCAGTGAATGTGCGCCGGCCGAATCCATTTCCGCAAGTAGGTCAGAAGGTGAGCGAGTGAACCAAATATCTGAATCAAGATAGGTGACGCGTTGAATATTTGGGTCTCGGTCAAAAACAAAATCGATGCTAAACGGTGTCAGGGTCCAGCAGTATTCGGCGATTGATCGAGTCTTTTTTACTTCGCGAAGTTCAGGAGTTTCAACACTTTCTAGCGGTAAAAGAGAAACATGTTCCAAGTCAAGCTCTGTAATTGCCCGCTCTGTTGCTGTGTCCATGCAGATCACCCAGAGGTGAAAATCCCCGCCGTGACGAACCAGTGACTTATGTAAAGCAATCCCATTGGGCAGAAAAGTGGAATCAAATAGAGTGACGAAATGTTCGGTCATGAATTCAGGAACCCTGTGGAACAAATGAATTAACGGCAGAAATGACAGCGCCAACTTCCGAGTCGGTTAACTGTGGCTGGCACGGCAATGACAGGCAGGTCTGCGCATGCCGGTGGGCATGTGGAAGACCCTTTGGGTCGGTCGCAATTCCCGCCAAAGCCACTTGGTGATCCGCAGAGATGGGGTAGTGGATCAGGGTCTCGACCCCTTGGTCTCGCAAATGGCCTTGGAGTTGATCGCGGCGGTCGGTTGTCACGGCAAAGAGGTGATACACGTGCTCGCTTGGATGCAAAGGAGCCGCTAGCAGTGTGACAGCCGGATTATCTATTTCGAGCAAATAACGAGCGGCAATTTCCTGTCGGCGCTGAGTAAATGAGTCCAGGTAACCAAGACGAACCTGAAGCAGCGCAGCCTGCAATTCGTCGAGCCGACTATTCATGCCAACCACAGAGTGCTCGTACCTGTTGGTTTGACCGTAATTCCGCAACATTCGAGCCTGTTCGGCAATGTCCGCACTGTTAGTCACCAGCGCCCCGGCGTCTCCAATTGCCCCAAGGTTTTTGGTGGGGTAGAAACTAAATGCACCGGCAACGCCAAATGAGCCGCAGGAAGTCCCCGCCTCTTTAGCTCCGTGGCTCTGGGCGCAGTCTTCAATGAGGGCAATCCCTAGGGAATCACAGAGTGACACCCAGGCCGCCATATTTCGAACTTGACCGTAAATGTGAACCAGAATCACTGCACGTGTTTGTTCGGTGACGCAACGCTGAACACTTTCTGGGTCCAGCAACCCGGTTGTGGGGTCAATGTCGGCAAGAACAGGCGTTGCACCAGATCGCAGAATCGCTAGAACGGTGGCAACAGCAGTCATGGGTGTCGTGATTACTTGTTCACCGGGACCAATACCTAAAGACCGCAAAATAATTTCAAGAGCGTCTAGGCCGTTTGCAACACCAACGGCATGTTCGATTCCGCAGTAGTCCGCCCATTGGGACTCGAACTCAGCCACCTGTCCACCGAGCACGTAGTAGTGGGACTCGAGAACTTTTCGAGTGGCCACAAGTTCGGCTTCGATGATTTCGGGGGGTTCTTGGCTAAACCCGTTCATGGAAATCACAATTGTTCCTCAATCAT
>JBASXE010000117.1:0-2725 GCA_049276875.1 Roseovarius sp.
TACTTACGCAGTCCCCAATTCGCTGGTGACGCAACGGAAACTTACCAGCTACACCCTCCACTATCTTAAATAATAGCTGTATTTTACCTTTTCCAGATTCTTTGATGTCCCCATAAACGTCAGCAAAAATTGGGAATGGAAGCTCACCCATTATAGCTTCAACAGCCCACTGATCATCAACCCATTTACATAGATGACTATAGTCGTTCATATCTTACCGCCTTAGATAGATTTTCAAAGATATTAGTGAACCACTCTCTGTCAGATTTATTATCAAGCATTCTTGGTTCGTCATACCCCTGCTCTATTAGATAATTAGAAACGGCGGTAGTAAAGTCGGGATAACCTTCAACATCCCAACCAAAATCTGACTGCACCCTAGCTAGAATAGGACCGAAGTCATCTGTAGACTTAACCACCTCTCCGTTTTTTAGAAATAGGTAGCTTCCAGTAAATTGCTTAGCAATATTGTCTTGTGCTTCATTTGGCAGCTTATTAAACTCTTCATTGACTGACTTTAAGCTCGCCGTGAGAATGAACTCACTTGATACAATTTTATCCTGTACATCTGGCAGTGGTCTACTACAGCCTGTTACAAAAAAAAGCACACAACTAGTGTGTGCAAAAAGGAAGATCAGCTTAAGAGCTTTCATGTTTAACCTTTTATAGTCTTATTTCTAGTGTGGATATTAAATATTACTGAGTTAAGTTCTGAGATTAGTTTAATCCCCTCTTCGTCACCTGATTCTATGACTCTATTACGTAAATGAACGAGACAATCGAAATCATGCTTTTCTATCATTTTAGGTGACATTCGTGCATCTTTATCCGCCGCTTTAAAATTAAAGCCTGGCATCTTAAACCATTTTACATAATCATAGACTGGAATCGCCAACCCGATAACCCCTAGTAGTGCCCCGCCAATTGATTTGACGAGAAACACTACGTCGGGGGTGAATTCAGGAGTCGTATACCAATGATTGTACTGATACCCAGCATAACCGAGCATTACTAAGCCAATTAAAGCACTGAGCATCTTATTCATTATTACGCCTTAGAGTTATCTTTGAGCCATTTAATAGCAGAATCCAAACCTGTGGAAATTACAGGAACGATCAACGCCCCATAAATACCCATATCGATTGACGCTAGATTAGCACCAACATAAGTAAGTGCTGCGGCTACACCAACCAACAGGGCGTTTTTTCCAACATTTTTTACATCATCAATGTCGATTTTAAATTTTGGAGACATTTATTTTCTTTCTACTAACCAGTTACTGCTTTGTACTCATCCTGAAGTGGATTAGCACCTCCGTACATGTAGGTCAATTCGCCCGGAACCGCTCGATAAGTCACAAACTGTGCCTGATCTACCGATGGGGAAGCGTTGTTTGTTGGAAGAACATAGGCTATATTGCCAGTTGTTGGTGCTGTTGACCAGTTTGTTCTCTGTCCAGAGATACCCATAGTTCTGAAGTAACCAGCACGGTAGGCTGTTGAAGTTTTAGCTCCCTTGGCCTTGTTAGATACATGATTCTTAACTTTGTGCTGCTCATTTCCAACAATTCTTAGAGATGAGTCTGAAGAGCCATTGATAGTGTCAGCAACACCACGAATCATGAACTCTACTTGATCATATCCGAATGACCCAGAGGTCAGTGCTTTAGTCGCGTTTGAGCTATGTCCAACACCTGAAATTTCTCGCGGTGCATTTGGAACATTCAGACCCTCATACGCAGCAGTTTTAGTAGGGAAAACCCTACTAATGGGGTTACCAGTGGTTGTAGATGTAGCCGATGTGACTCCAACAACAACAGCACTAATACGCTCTACTGATTCGCTGTAATTTCCAGTAGTTGAATAAACAATTGTATTTGGTAGTTTTGCCATGATTTTTCTTTCTGTATCATGACCAAGTCCGAAAATCCTAAATTTTAAAAGTCCAAGTCCATTAATATATACACCATTTATGGTGATTCGTTGATCTTTGGGTGTGACTTTTTCATTTTTAATTTGATATGATGCTCTCCACCACCAAAAACATCTGGTTTATGATCTTCCCTCTTACACAAAACCTCTTGTATATCCTTCCTAACACTCGCAAACCCGAAGCTTTTCCCAATTCCTATAAAGAACCTATATCTACTCATGATTCTTAAAGCTTCTACTCCGACAACCTTGTTAAGTTTTAGAACATCTGATGCACATATATCAAAATTAGTATGGCCAATCCAAGAGTATTCGAACATTTTATTAGGTCTCATGTTGTCATACGGTGTAAAAACTCCAAGCGGAGTATTAACTTGCGGTATTTGCATATCTTCATAGCCGATTAGCTCAACTACGTCATCTTCTTCGTTATAAACGTCGTCAGAGTCAGAATCTTCTAGTTTAAGATCTATTTCTGGCTCATCTTCCCATAATTCCCATTTTATTTTTTTCATGTTACTCGCCCAAAGTCTAGAGGAGATATTAAAGGGTCACTTTTCTGCGATTCCCTAAACTCGATGACGGTTTTTAAGCTGTCAAGAATTTTAAGATCCTCTTCGCTCTCAATGCTTCCTTCTAGAAACTCTATAACTCTGAGGGATATTACGCCTGACAGGACAGAATATAAAAGAAGCTTAAATTTATCCATATTATCATAGTCAAAATCAAGCGATATTTCTTCATCTTCGTCAACAAAAAACGTTAATCTATTGCTCATAAAATCTTGCCTAGCG
>JBASXE010000118.1:0-4336 GCA_049276875.1 Roseovarius sp.
CGCCGGAAACCAAAGGGCCATCTGTTACACCAGTAGCTACGAAGAATGTGTTGTCAGAACCGACCATCTCATTCATTTGGTAGACATGGCCAAACTTCAAGCCAGCATGTAGTCCAGCAGACAGTTCCTCTTCATTGCTCGGGGCTAGAACGCCTTGAATCTGTCCGCCGAGCGACTTGACTCCGCACGCGGTAATCACCCCCTCAGGAGACCCGCCTTTACCAATGCACATGTCAATGCGACTCTCAGACCGGGCAGCTTGGATTCCTCCTGCTACATCGCCGTCTCGAAGCAACCTGGTTGCCGCACCTGCAGAACGAATCTCCTCAATTACTTCCTGGTTGTATTCGCGATCTAGAACAGCGACAAGAATTTCGTCTATAGGTTTTCGAGATGCAAGGGAATACTCTCGCAGGTTCTCGCCGACTGACATGCCAATGTCGCATACCCCTACCCCAGGTTGTCCGACGACAAATTTATCCATTCGATAGACCGCTGAGGCGTCTAGGAGAGTGTCTCTATCTGAAACCGCGATTACGGAGATTGCATTCATTCGACCTGCAGCTGTGAGGCTTGTTCCATCAATCGGATCTACTGCGATGTCCACCTGCGGTCCAGACCCGGTACCAACACGCTCTCCGTTGAACAACATGGGAGCATTGTCTTTTTCCCCTTCGCCAATAACCACTAAGCCATCAAAATCAACTGTGTTTAGAAACGCCCGCATGGCATCCACGGCAGCGCCATCAGCGGCATTCTTGTCACCTTTGCCAATATGCGGAAAGGCACGAATGGCCGCCGCCTCGGTTGCTCTTACTAGCTCCATTGCTAGATTTCTGTCGGGTCGTTGAGGATGGGTGCTCAATTTGCTTCCTTCAGGCGCTTTAGAGAAGCGAGAGCTCGTTAGGGCTCAGTCACTCCAACGGAAAATGTTGAATTGATTACATTTTTATACTATTACCAGACATAAAACTGATAGAGAGGCTCACGGAAGCCACCTATGAAAGTTTGTATCGATTCAATTTACTAGGTTAGGTTGACTAATTTTTCCGGATTGATAGGGTTTGGAAGGCTCTCTGGCTGGAGTTCATTCCTCTTGTGCGCTTAGGTCTTCGCAAAAACCAAGTTTGAGAGCATTGACAGACAGATCCATCTCCTGCAGAAGCACATGAATCTGGGATGCAATCACCAGGTCTGCTGGGCGGTGAAGCACTCGGTAAAGAAATTCCGGAGAATCGAGGCTGTCGGAAGCTTTCCACCCATGCTGGCTCAAGTTCCTCAGCATCACCCCAATCGAGCCGTGCCTTGTATCAGTGCGCCTGAATACCAGAACAACAAAATCTCCCCACGCCAACAACCGAAGCCGGCCTATGCATTCATAGCTAAACAATGACAAGGAGGCCGATTTTGTGCGGTCAGTGATCTCAAAGAAATCGGCATCATCCAATTCGCTGTTGATCCGAAGCAGGTCATTGGTTAGACCTGGGACCTGGGCTTTCGGCTCACGCGCTTCAGATGCAACGGGTAGTCGTGCATTTACTCCATCCACTTTGTGAACCTATCCAAAGCCTCCGTCTGAATCGTAGGAGTGACGTGGGTATAAATGTTCAAAGTTGTGCTTATGTCAGAGTGCCCCAGCCTTTCCTGGACAATCTTCGGGTTCACCCCGGACTGAAGCAACAGGGTTGCGTGGGTGTGACGAAGTCCCTTCAGAGTGATTGAGGGGAGATCACCTATGTTCGCCTTCGCCTTTGCGACGAGTCTTGACCATCGTGCAGTTACGTCGTTAGGAATCCTGAGCTCGTTGTTCAGGGTTGCAAAAATAAATGCCTCATTTGCGACAAACTCCTGACCCAGAAGTGCTCGTAACTTCTTATATTCGGATAGAACTTCCAAGGTCTTGGCGTCAATCATCACCGACCGAGATTTATAAGTCTTGGTGGACTTCACCGCACGAGATTTAGACACGTCTGCTGCTCGACGGATAGCCAAAGTAGATGAAGCGAAGTTGAGGTCGGACCATTTCAGGGCAACCGCTTCGCTTCTTCGCATTCCGGTCATAGAGATCAAAAGCCAAATTGGGTAGAGATCATCTTCCGCCTCCGAACTGATCCAGTTCAAAAGGTCGTTGAGCTGATCCTTGGTGAGAATCTCCTCTGATGCGGTGATAGAGCGAGTGCGTCTGCCCTGCTTTGGTGCTTTGACTGTGCGGTGCTTGGCTGGGTTGTTAAAGATCAGCCCTAGGTCCTTGGCTGACTCAAATATGGCGGCCAACACTAAGTGGATCTTGGAGACAGTTGTCTCCGACAAGGCATCGCCAAATGCTTTTGAGTCTTTTCGACCTGATGCTCTCAGCTTTGAGTACAGGTGACGAACCTCAGCCGGTTGAATCTCTGACATCACGCGATTGCCGAAGAAGGGTTTCAGGTGCGTTCGTACAATCTTGCGGTACCCCATGAGGGTTGACCCAGCAACATCCAGCTCCTGCAGCCACTGTTCTGCAAATGCTGAGAAACGAGTTTTTGACTCAAGCGCTGGGGCTCCCATCGTTGTTCTTGCCATTGCAGTTGCGAGCTCCTGCTCTGCCAACTTCTTTGAGTTGTAGCCGCTCTTGGAGATTCGCTTGAGGGAACCGCTTGGTAACTCAGGATCAGCAGGCACCGTTGCTTGCCAGCGATACAGCACCGCCCCACCTGGAGCTTTGTAGCTGAAGACGGTGCCTCTACCCTCTAGGCGTTTAGTCATCGGTACCCGCCCCCGCTTGTCTGTCCAAAAGCTGGATAAGGGCGTCTTTAAGAATCAGCTTCTTTCGGCCACCTAATGGCAAAACAGGTAAGCGCTTCTCGCGCACAGCTCGACCAACGGTCTTTCGATCTACTCGCAGGATTCCTGCCACCTCTTGGATGGTCAAAACTGCTTTGGGGTAAACCCGAAGTTCTTCCAGTGTCATAGTTCCTCACTCGCACTCTTTTTAAGGTAAGTACCAGTCTATCACGACTTTGGGGAACTTATGGTCCCTATTTCAAAAAAAGTGCGATGATTTATTCATGATTGATCAAAATGCTGTCGTCACCCGTCTCGCAGGGCCAGCCAAATACTTGACCGTTGGGCCAACCTCTGGTGTGATCCAGCCACTTCAAGTGCCATCAGATTTTCTCTACAGCGTTGTGATACCAGACCTACCCTCCGTTGAGGTTGGTGGCGTTTGGGATGGCGACAGGCTGCGCGTAACCCAGCTCTCGATGAATCACGAAGGCGGGCTGAATGCGACGCATTTGATTAAAATCAAACTCCCGAACCTCGTAAGTGCGGTGGCAGCTCATGCGATACCTGATGCCGAATTGTGGACTTCTAAGGAGTCGTTGGAGAAATTTCCTCCCCTGGGGAAAAATGATCAGTACTCTCGGCTCGCCCAGCTGTACTGGTTTCACCATCTGTCTTGGGGTGCTCCGCGGCAGGTAATCATGGAGTTCACGGGCTGGTCACGAAACAACGCAAACTTCCACCTGAAGCAGATCTCGCAATTGATTGGGTTGCCCGCGTCTAGAGAGACTGCGTCATCTCGACAGTTGCGAAACCAAAAGCAGTAGTCGGCAAACGCCGGTTATGTACATCTGACAGTGTCTTGTTATAGATAAACAATCTTTGGAGTTAAGGTACCAATCCAAGCAGTCTTGTTGGGTTGAGAAAGCGTGCAGGGTGTGCACCAACAAAACCTGAACACCAAGATCTGCTTGAACACCATAATTTCTTGTTTTCAGGTGCACACCCTGCACAGAATTCGGTTACTGATTTCGCTTGAATGCCACCCCTAGGATGCAAGTAACCTGTGTCGGGAGTATGGGTAGGAATCCGGTGGGCCTTGATAGCTCTATGCTCTTGACGCGCTTTCGTTCAGACTTCAAATTCAAGTCCTGCCAGAACTCACTTGCACGAAGCTGAATAGAAAACTGCTTCTGTGTGCTCAATAAAAGCTCATCAGGGTGCTGTTTTTTGAAAACGTGAAGCAGATCTTCAAAAGCAACACAGCTCCCTGGAGAGGCTTCAAGGGTCTCGGTGAGGAAAGACCCCAGAACATCCTGATTGAGGCGCCACTCACGGTTCACAGTGACCAACTCTTCAGGTAGGGCCTCTAAACGCTCACCATTCGCGTACCACTTCATGGCGCCCTGGATCAGCCAGTTCAAAACTGCCTTGTGTTGACCTTCAAAGCCAGCCTGGACCCTCTCACGAAGACCTAGCTCAATAGAGCGCTCGTGCTCTAGAAGCGGGTTCGAAACGAATCGATAAGGGAAGTTGATTCTGACTAAACGGCGCCAAGTCCCGTGATCTGAAC
>JBASXE010000119.1:0-3851 GCA_049276875.1 Roseovarius sp.
ACCATCGCCTTTGGCGGTGCTTCCGGAGCCCGTGAGACGGAACTTGCCGCGCGCACCTTCGGCGAGGTGACGGATTTTGTGCTGAACGGTGCGTTGCCCTCCACCGTGACGCAGGCCGAGGTGATCGCCAATCCCTCCAACACCATCATCCAGGGCACCATGATCCAGGCCGTCATGGAAACTGCCCTCGACAGCTCCCTGCCCGGCCAGACCCGCGCCGTGGTTTCCGAGGATGTCTACAGCGTCGATGGCGCGCGCCTCTTGATCCCCCGCGGATCCCGCCTCATCGGGCGCTACCGCGCCGGCGTCGATATCGCGCAGCGCCGCGTCACGATTGCCTGGGACCGGATCATCCTGCCCGCGGGCCAGACCGTCCAGATCAGCTCCTTCGGGGGTGATGAACTGGGCCGTTCTGGCGTCACAGGTTTCGTGGACACGCGCTTTGCTGAGCGTTTCGGGTCGGCCGCCCTGATCTCGCTGATTTCCGCCGCGCCAAGTGCCGCCGCCGCCGAGGTCCAGGATGAGGCTGCCGCCAACGTTCTCGAAGACGTTGGCGATGATCTGGCAGATGCCACGGACAGCGTCATAGGCGATTACCTCTCCATCGGCCCCGTCATCTATGTCGACCAAGGCGCACGCGTCACGGTCATGGTCGATCGCGATCTGGAGATATTCTGAGCCCATGTCGCTGAGCTATCTCGAAACCTCTCTCGACCGGATCGACGCCGCCGCTCGCGACGATGTCATCGAGATCTGCATCAACCCTGATGGCACCTGCTGGGGCGAATTCCAGGGCGATCACTTCATGCGCGCGCTGGACCAGAGGCTGACGGGCGTTCAGGTCAGGGACCTCGGCAACCAGATCGCCTCCTCGGCAAATACCACGATGAGCAAGGACCGCCCCATCGTCTCGGTTTCGATCACCTACAAGGGGCGCCCGATCCGCGCACAGGTCATCACCCCGCCCGCCGTGCTCTCGGCCATGTCGATCAGCCTGCGGTTCTTCTCAAGCCTGCCGCTCGAGGGTATCGCGCTCGACTTTCTCTATGGCAAAGAACGCAAGCTCGAAGACCTGCGCGTGGAAAAGAAGCGCGCCTTGCGCGCCGTGGTGGCCGCGGGTTTGATCGATGATGCGCTCGCCTTCTGCGTCGAGAACAAACTCAACATGATCGTCTCGGGCGGCACCTCCACCGGCAAGACCGTGGCCGCGCGCAAGATCCTCTCTCACGTACCGACCGAGGAACGCATCGTCACCATCGAAGAAGCCGCCGAGCTTCTGCCGACCCAGCCTAATGCCGTGACCCTCATCGCCAATCGCGACGCAGAATTCCAGACCGCCGATGTGCTTCTCACCGCCACGCTGCGCATGCGCCCCGACCGGATCATCCTGGGCGAGGTCCGCGGCAAAGAGGCCATGACCTTTCTGGAAGCCATCAACACCGGCCATGGCGGCTCGATGACCACGCTGCATGCCGAAACCCCGCAACTGGCCGTCCAGCGGCTCGCGATCGCCGCGCTCAAGACCGAGATCCCGATGACCTATGCCGACATGATCCAGTACATCGAGAACTCCATCGACGTGATCATCCAGGCCGGCCGGCATGACGGCAAACGCGGCATCACAGAATTCTACCTCCCCGGCGCAACTGAGATTGAAACTTCTCCATGAAGACCTTTGAATACGATATCTTGTCCTTTCCCATGACTCGTAAGACCGGCCTTTCCGACATGCAGGCCAGCCTGAATGCCAAAGGTGCGAAAGGCTGGGAGGTGGTGTCGATCAGCTCCTCGGAATTCGCCAATGTGGGACACACGGTCTTCCTGAAGCGTGAAACCACAGCCACCGGATCCACGGCATGAGGCAGGCGGGCTGTACCCTCGTACTGACTGCGCTGGTCCTGGGCCTGACGTCGGCACCCGGCTTCGCTGAGCGCAATCTCGTGCCGACCCGCGAGTGCAGTTTCGACGTCTGTCCAGACCGGCCCGCTGAACCCGTGTGGATGCAGGAGATCCCCCTGCGCCAAGCCTATCAGCGGGTTCTGGTTCAGGACATCTATCGCGCCCAGAATCTCGAGCGGGTCGTTGAGATCGGCAACTGCGACTGCGCGACCCGGTTCCCGTCCTGGGACGCAGCAGAGGCGACGTTTCGGGAAAGATACGCGAGCGACGAACGATGGGAGATGCTGCAAGCCTCGGACGGCTACAACCGCCGCGCCAACGCCGCCCGTCTCGAGGCCAAAGCGATCTGCGAAGCTGCGGGCAACTGGTGAGGCACAACCCCAATGAGCGTCGTCACCTATTTCGTTGAAACCTCACAGGGCTATCTCGACACCGCCGCCGAAACCCAGTTCGGATCTGTCGCGGCGACGGTTGGCACGCTGCTGGTGTTGGGCACAACGCTAGTGGTGATCCTCGTCTTCCTGAACATGATCTACCAGTACAAGGCGATGGACGGGCGCACGGCCTTTTGGCTCGCGGTCAAGATCGGGCTCATCGGGATATTTGCGACAAACTGGGTGCAATTCAACGCGCTCTCCTCCGCCATCCTCGCCGGGATCGACAGCATCGCCGGCGCGCTTGTCGCTTCGGTCGGGGGCGGCAGCCCCGGACCCTCCGGCACGTTCGCGGAAGAGTTCGATCGGCTGATCTCGGCGCTCGGCGACTACCTGAACGCCGCCGGATCCGAGCTGAACTGGATGGCCGGTGCCATGCTGGACATCGTCGGCGTACTCCTGCTTTCAATCCTCGGCGGGCTTGCCGCCTTCATCTTGGTGGCCTCTCGGCTGATGATCGCGCTCCTGATCGGGATCGCCCCGGTGATGATTTTCCTGACCCTTTTTGAGGTGACCAAGGACTATTTCGCGCGCTGGCTGTCGGCGCTGATTTCCTTTGCGCTATACCCCATTGTCGTCGCAGGCGTGTTCGCAACGATCACAGGCGTCTCCTCAGCGCTCATCGGCGAACTAGGCGACCCCGAAGGGGCCTCAAACATCGGCGCACTAATCCCCTTCTTCATGATGGTCCTCATGGCCAAGGGCTTCATCATCGCAACACCCTTCATTGTCCGCGCGATCTCCGGCAACATCATGATGCCTGCCCTCTCCGGAGGCCTCGGTGGCGGATACAGTTTCGCCCGCGCCGCCATGGGAAGCCAGCAAGCCTACAACCGCTATCTGATCGGAGGCGCGAGCGGTGCAGAATATGCAGCCCTCAGGGCGCGGCAGGTCTTTGGCGTGCAGCAGATGCCCGTGAGGCAAGGCATGGGGCAGACGGGTTCCGCAGGCGGCACAGGATCCGCAGACTCGGGATCAAAAATGCTGGCGCAACTCGCGAGACTCGGACGGCTTGGGCGACGGTGACGGCCCGTTTCCGACATTGAATCCGAGATCAGTTTGCTGCATCGCGGCGCGCCAAAGCGGATGGTGTGGATAGCTCCTGCTCCAATCGGCGTCGCGATGCGCCATACTGCAGTTGTTATCTACTGCTTATGAGAGGAGCCATAAGCGGAGGGCGACATCAAATTCAGTGGTGGCACGGGAGAGAGATCCTGAGTACACGTTGAGATTGAAAGCCCGCTGGCTCTGCAGTTTCTACAATTTAACTTTTTGGGTTGCCCATGCATATTTCTAGAGTTCAGATCCGTAATTTTCGCAATTTTAAAAACATTGATGTTCCGATGGCCAAGAACTCCGTTCTAGTGGGAGAAAATCGAGCGGGCAAAAGCAATTTTATACATGCTTTGAGACTAGTTTTGGATACATCCCTTCCGGATCGGTCACGTAGCCTCAAAATTTCGGATTTTTGGGACGGTATCAAAGATCCCTTTGCCGAAGGCGGCAGTTCAATCGAAA
>JBASXE010000120.1:0-2156 GCA_049276875.1 Roseovarius sp.
TCTCCCCAACGCAGCGTCATCCAGATGTTTCCAATGCGCGTGATAGGCGGTTGTGAAGCTGGCCGTGAAAAGGCTTGAGGCCGCGTGGCAGAAGGAATCGCAGAGCATCAGAAGCGTTTGTGGGTTGGGCGCGCCAGCAGTGCGTGTGACCTGCACAGAGCGCCCGGCCGACACCTCGCCACTTGTGGTGGGCACGCAAGGGCCTTCAGCGCCGGATAGGGCGTTGATCTCGGCAATGCAGGCGTTCAGCGGTGTCTCAAACTCGATGGTATAGTCAGTCTCGGCATCCGCCGCGTAGATATCTTGCATTTTCAACAGCCCTGCGAGGTCCCCTGCGGCGCGCTTGGCAGGTGTCAGGGTATACCGCACGGGGATGAAGGCCGCGCCAGAGCTGTCGCGCAGGGCCTCCATATGGCTGTCATAGGCTCGAGCGGCGGCGGCACGGGTCCAGTGGGTGTCTGTCTGCATATAGACCTGCACCGAGGGTTTGAGCCGCCGCATGGCGGGGCGCAGATCGAGGATGGGGACCCCGGCCTCAGCCGCGCGGGCGATGACATCATCGGTGGTGGTCTCGGGCGCGGGCGTCACATCTTTGGGCAGCATTTCAGGGTATATGGAATGCTTGTTCGGCGCGATCGCGACCGTGAGGGCGGCACCCGTGCTCTCAATCCGGCGTTGAAGCCGCGCCAACTGCGCCGCACGGGCCGCGATCAGACCCTCAGGCGGCTGCCACGCGCCCGAGGTTTTGCGCATGACATCCTCGAACTCATCCCCCAGAAAGAGATAGCCCTCTCGCCCGATGCGCACCCGGTCGGGGGTGAGCGAGGTCTCGCAGCACGACATGAGCAGATAGGCGAGGTTGCCTTCAACCCGGTCCAGTGACCACAGATCACGCGTCTCCCGAGGCCAGAGAGCACCGCCGAGATAGCCACGCAGCGCGAGATTTGCCGCAGGTATGCTCAGCAAAATAGCGGCTGCGATCGCGGCAAAGATCCTCAGACGGCGTGGGTACATGCGGCGCACTCTTTCAGAAGTTGAAATACAAGAAAACCTCGCTGCGCGAGATCAGCATGAAGATGCATGCGACCCCAAAGAGGATGGCGGCAAAGACCGTCTTCCACAGGGGCGCGATGTTGCGCGAAAACTGCTCTGTGTTTGGCAGGGCGAGAACGACGATCATCGCCAGCGCGAGATATTTGCCCGCCGTGCTGGCCCCTTCGATCACCACATGTTTGGGGCCAGACATTGCCGCCGGGTTTAACCCGAACATCGTTTGCAAAATGTCCATCGCCTGCGCGATGGTCTCCGCTCGGAAAAACACCCATGCCAGATGGACCACAAGAAAAGTCAGCGCCCATTTCAGAACCATCGGCAGGCGCAGCCCCGTCATCGCGAAGATGCGCCCGATGACCAGCGCTGCACCGTGAATGGCCCCCCAAAGGAGGAAGGTCCAGCCCGCACCGTGCCACAGCCCGCCCAGGATGAAAGTGGTCATCAGATTGGCGCTCACCCGCATCTCGCCGTGCCGGTTGCCACCAAGGGGGATGTAGACGTAGTCGCGCAAGAACCGCGATAAGGTGATGTGCCAGCGCCGCCAAAAATCCTGTATCGACAGGGCCTTGTAGGGCGAAAAGAAGTTCAGCGGCAGACGGATGCCAAACATGCGCGCACAGCCGATGGCCATGTCGCTATAGCCGCTGAAATCGAAGTAAAGCTGAAACGTGTAAGCCAACGTCGTGATCCATGCGTCCAGAATGGTGAGCTGCGTATGATCCGCAAAGCCCGCATCTGCATAGACCGCGAACGTGTCTGCGATCACCACCTTTTTGAACAGGCCCAGCGAGAAGATGATGGCGCCCGCAGCCAGATTTTTCCAGCGCAACTGAGAGGTCGCGCGACGCATGAACTGGGGCATCATCTCCTTGTGATGCACAATGGGTCCGGCGATCAGCTGCGGAAAAAAGGTCACGAAAACAATGTAGTTCAGCGCCGATCCGCGTGTGGCCGTGCCCTTATAGCTGTCAACGAGATAGGTGATCTGCTGAAAGGTGAAAAACGAAATGGCAAGCGGGAGAAGGAGGTTTGGCACCTCCAAATCGTGGCCCGCAACGCTGTTGAATGTGGTGACGAAGAACGCCAGGTATTTGAAGTAGCCC
>JBASXE010000121.1:0-16817 GCA_049276875.1 Roseovarius sp.
CTTGTGTCCGGCGACGTCCACGCAATTGACCGCGTTGACCTCAAAACAGTCGGCCTGCTTGAGCGCAACACCAGCATCGCGATCAAATCGATCGCTGGCACGCAGCATTACACGTTCGCCATGTCCACCAATCAGGCGCCATACGACGACAACAATGTGCGCCTCGCACTGAAATACGCGATCAACCGCGAAGAAATGGTCGAGAAGATCCTCTTCGGCTATGGCTCGGTCGGCAATGACGTGCCAATCGGTCCGAACCAGCTCTACTTCAACACCGAGCTGGAGCAGAAGACATACGATCCCGACAAGGCCAAATTCTACCTCAAGGAAGCTGGCCTCGATAGCCTCGAAGTCTCGCTCTCAGCGGCAGATGCCGCCTTCCCCGGAGCAGTGGATGCGGGTGTTCTCTATCAGAACTCGGCCAAGGAAGCAGGCATCAACCTCAACGTCGTCCGGGAGCCGAATGATGGCTACTGGTCCGATGTGTGGATGAAAAAGCCCTTCTCGGCCGTCTACTGGGGCGGTCGCCCCGTGCAGGACCAAATGTTCGCAACCGCCTATTCCTGCGCTGCGGACTGGAACGACGCGTTCTGGTGCAACGACCGCTTCGAGAGCCTGATGGTCGAGGCCCGCGCCGAGCTGGATCCAGCCAAGCGCCAGGAGATGTATTTCGAAATGCAAGAAATCGTCTCGACGCAAGGCGGGACCATCATCCCGATGTTCGCCAACTACGTCTTTGCGACCTCCACCGATATCGGCACGCCGGACGCGCTGGCATCCAACTGGGATATGGACGGCGAACGCTGGGCCGAGCGTTGGTGGTTCGCCTAAGGCCACCTTTGCCTGAGGCTATGATTTGGAAAACCCCCGGTGATGTCGCCGGGGGTTTTTCTTTTGGCGCGGGCCGCCTGTGCTCATCCCTTGGTTTGATGCATCGACGGTGTGAGCACGCGCCGCTTCAACACCGCCTCGCGCCACGATATGAAGCTGACCGAGCCAACAATCACAAGCCCACCCAACACGACGAACGGGTCCACACCTTCGCCAAAGAAAAGCGCGCCCAGCGCCACCGCCCAGACCAATTGAAGAAAGGTCGCAGGCTGCGTTACGGCAAGGGGCGCGGCCCGAAAGGCCAATGTCATGGTGTAATGCCCGGCAGTGGCGAAACACGCGACACCAAAGAGGATGGCAAGCTCCCACAGCGTCGGCGTCACCCAATTCATCAAGGCCAAAGGGGCTAAGCCGATGGTCACGAAAATCGACAGCATCCCCACGACCACGGCCGGGCTGACCTTGCCACTGGCCATCTTGGCCAAAAGGTAGGAGGCCCCAAAGAAGATGGCGGTGAAGATCATGGCCAAATGCCCCGAGCCCACTTCACGAAATCCCGGCCGCAGGATGATAAGCGCTCCGATCAAGGCAAAGACCACCGCCAGCACGCGGCGAAACGCCAGCTTCTCACCGAGGAAAAACACGGCACCCAGGGTGACATAGATGGGCGAGAGATAATTCATCGCCGTCACATCCGCGATCGGGATGCGCGCCATGGCATAAAACCACAGCGCCACGCCAATGGTGTGAACCGCCCCGCGCGCGGCGAAAAGCCCCCAGATCCGCCGGGTGAGCGGCGCCCGCAGCATCGGCCCCGCCATCGGGATGAGGAACACGAGGCCCAGAAGATAACGCAGAAACGCCGCCTCGGGCGCAGGGATACGCGTGCCAAGGATTTTGACCAACGCGGTAACCGCCACGAAGCACAGGCCTGTAACGATCATCCAGAAGATGCCCCAACCGGGGCGCGCGGTTTGCTCTGCGTCCATTGGACATGAAAAAGACAAACCGCACCGAATGTCGAGAGCCCTTGCGCACATAACGGATGCCAGCGTGGCGCAAAGCGGCTCAGATCTGCGGGGGCAAGGCCCATTCAGGGTAGCGGGATGAACTCCGCATCATCTCCGGGGGGCAGCTGGAACCGTCCATGCGCCCAATCGCCCTTGGCCCAAGCCTCTTTTGCGGCCTCGATCTTTTCCTCGCTGGAGGCTACGAAATTCCACCAGATATAACGCGGCCCATTCAGCGTCTCGCCGCCCAGTGCGATCAGCCGCGCCCCCTGTGGCCCGGCCCTGAGCGTGATCGCATCACCGGGGCGAAAGACCATCATGCGGCCCGCCTCAAAGCTCTGCCCGGCCACTTCAACCGCCCCTTGCGTGACGTAGACGCCCCTGTCCTCATGATCTTCGGGCAGCGGCAGCATCGCTCCCGCCTTCATCACCACATCAGCATAGAACATGTCCGAGAACGTACTGACAGGCGCCATCTCACCCCAGCCGCGGCCCATGATCAGACGCAACTCCTTGCCCTCGCCTTCGAGAAACGGCAGGGCTGTCTCGGTGTGGTGCTCGAAACTTGCCGGGTTGTCCTCGGCATCTTCGGGCAGGGCCACCCATGTCTGGATGCCGAAAAGCTTGGAGCGCCCCTGACGGGTGGCCTCGCTCGTGCGCTCGGAATGGGTCACGCCATGGCCTGCGACCATCCAATTGACCTCACCAGGATAGATCATCTGATCGGTGCCGAGGCTGTCACGGTGCTGAAATTCCCCATCATAGAGATAGGTCACAGTGCCAAGGCCGATATGGGGATGCGGGCGCACATCGATCCCCTTGCCGGTCAGAAACTCCGCAGGCCCCATCTGATCGAAGAAGACGAAAGGTCCGACCATCTGCCGCTCGGGCGCAGGCAGCGCGCGTCGCACCTCGAAGCCTCCCAAATCGCGGGCCCGCGGCACAATCAGCGTCTCGATATCATCAAGCCGGCCCGCCTGGGGAGAGTGCGGCTCAAGCGTCGGATTCCAACTCATGATGGGTCCTTTCGGGGTTTGTGCGTGGTTGCTCAAGAATAATCGGCAAACGCGCCCGATCAAATACTCAGATCTGCACAGCCTCTGTGCAGGCTTGCGCCGGCGCATCTGGACAAGGCTGCGCGCCACAGGGCATGAAGACCCTCATGGACCTGCACGCTTCATATCCTGCCCTCAGCGATCTGCGCGCCCGCGCGCGCAAGCGCCTGCCGCGCTTCGTGTGGGAGTATCTCGATAGCGGCACCGGGGCCGAGCGCGCGCGCCACGCCAACGAGGCCGCCTTCGCCGCCATCCCCCTTCCCCCCTCAATCCTGCATGGGGAGTTTGAGGCCAATCTCACCCTGCCCCTTCTGGGCCGCGACATGCCCTTGCCCTTTGGCATCGCCCCTGTGGGCATGTCCGGCCTGATCTGGCCCGACGCGGAGCGGCATCTGGCCCGCGCGGCCGCGCGTCATGGTCTGCCCTACACGCTTTCGACCGTGGCCGCGCAGACACCCGAAACGATTGGACCTCTGGCCGGTGACGACGCTTGGTTTCAGCTCTATCCCCCCCGCGACCCGGACATGCGCGCCGATATGCTGCGCCGCGCCAAGGCCGCGGGGTTCAAGACCCTCGTTCTGACCGTGGATGTGCCTGTGGCATCTCGGCGAGAAAGACAAGTGCGCTCCGGCCTCACACAGCCACCGCGCCTCACCCCACGCCTTCTGGCGCAGGTGGCGATGCGGCCCGCCTGGGGCGCGGGCATGGCGCAGCTTGGCATGCCAAGGATGCGTATGATCGACGACTACGCAGGTGTGACCAAAGGCCTGCCCAGCCATGCTCATGCGGGCTATCTGCTGCGCACCTCGCCCGATTGGGACTATCTCGAATGGCTGCGCGATACATGGGACGGGCCGTTCATTGTCAAGGGCGTGATGGAACCCTCGTTCGTGCCCCGTCTGGAGGCCGCAGGCGTGGACGCGCTCTGGGTTTCCAACCATGGCGGGCGGCAATTCGATGCGGTGCGCCCCACGATCGAGGCCCTGCCTGATATCCGCGCCGCGACCGCCCTGCCACTTTTGATAGACGGCGGCGCGCAAGGCGGTCTCGACATCCTGCGCGCGCTGCATCTGGGCGCGAATTTCGTGATGATGGCACGGCCTTGGCACTATGCGCTCGCGGCCCTCGGCCCCAAAGGGCTTGATCATTTCGTGGAAATCCTGCGACTCGATCTGGCGTCCAATATGGGGCAGATGGGCGTAAAGCGCATCCGCGACATTGCGCCCCCGCGCGGGTAGGTATTTTTGCAAACGGGTAGGCCACGCACCGGACCGCTTGCGCTAACGCCGTGCAGTTTCTACAACATCGCTTAGCGCTTTGGCGCGGCACAACATGCCTGACCGAATGGCTGGAGCCTCAGGTCACCATAAGGGGGACACGCCCAGTGAGTGAGTTTCGCAAAATCCTGATCGCCAATCGTGGTGAGATCGCCATCCGCATCATGCGCGCAGCCAATGAATTGGGCAAAAAAACAGTCGCCGTCTTTGCCGAGGAGGACAAGCTGGGCCTGCACCGGTTCAAGGCGGATGAGGCCTACCGGATCGGGGAGGGCATGGGCCCCGTGGCCGCGTATCTCAGTATTGACGAGATCATCCGCGTGGCGCTGGAATGTGGCGCGGACGCGATTCATCCGGGCTACGGTCTTTTGTCGGAAAATCCTGATTTCGTAGATGCCTGCGCAAATAACGGCATCACCTTTATAGGCCCCCAGGCGGACACGATGCGCGCCCTTGGTGACAAGGCCAGCGCCCGGCGCGTGGCGGTAGAGGCGGGCGTGCCCGTGATCCCCGCCACGGAAGTGCTGGGCAATGATATGGCCGCCATCCGCAAGGAGGCCGAGGCCGTGGGTTATCCGTTCATGCTCAAAGCGAGCTGGGGTGGCGGCGGGCGCGGGATGCGGCCCATCATGGACGAGAGCGAGCTTGAGGAGAAAATCCTCGAAGGGCGGCGCGAAGCCGAAGCGGCCTTTGGCAATGGCGAGGGCTATCTGGAGAAAATGATCCTGCGGGCGCGCCATGTTGAGGTGCAGATCCTCGGCGACAAGCACGGCAATATGTATCACCTTTTCGAGCGCGATTGCTCGGTCCAGCGCCGAAATCAGAAGGTGGTAGAGCGCGCGCCCGCGCCCTACCTCACGGATGCCCAGCGTGAGGAGATCTGCGCGCTTGGCTACAAGATCTGCAAACATGTGAATTACGAATGCGCAGGCACGGTCGAGTTCCTGATGGATATGGACACCGAGCAGTTCTACTTCATCGAAGTCAATCCCCGCGTTCAGGTCGAGCATACCGTGACCGAGGAGGTCACCGGCATCGACATCGTGCAGGCCCAGATCAAGATCGCCGAGGGCAAGACCATTCAGGAGGCCACCGGCAAGGCCACCCAGGAGGATGTGCGCCTCAACGGTCACGCCCTTCAGACCCGGATCACCACCGAGGACCCGCAAAACAACTTCATCCCCGATTATGGCCGCATCACCGCGTTTCGTGAGGCGACGGGTATGGGTATCCGCCTGGATGGCGGCACGGCCTATTCCGGCGGCGTGATCACCCGCTTCTACGACAGCCTTCTGGTCAAGGTGACGGCGCACGCGCAGACGCCCGAAGCGGCGATTGCACGGATGGACCGCGCCCTGCGCGAGTTCCGCATCCGCGGCGTCAGCACCAATATCGCCTTCGTGGAGAACCTGCTGAAGCACCCGACCTTCCTCAACAATGAATACACGACCAAATTCATCGACGAGACGCCTGAGCTTTTCACCTTCAACAAGCGCCGCGACCGGGGCACCAAGGTTCTGACCTATATCGCCGATATCACAGTGAACGGCCATCCGGAGGTCAAGGATCGTCCCCTGCCGCGCGCCGACCTCAAACCACCACGCGCACCTGCCCTGCGGGCCGAGCCAATGATGGGCACCCGCAACCTGCTGGAGCAAAAAGGCCCACAGGCCGTGGCCGATTGGATGAAAAAGCAATCGAAGCTGCTGATCACCGACACAACGATGCGCGACGGGCACCAATCCCTTTTGGCCACGCGGATGCGCAGCCACGATATGGTCAAGGTGGCGCCGGCTTACGCCGCCAACCTCCCGCAACTTTTCTCGATGGAGTGCTGGGGCGGCGCCATCTTTGACGTGGCCTACCGCTTCTTGCAGGAATGCCCGTGGAAGCGCCTGCGCGATCTGCGCGCCGCAATGCCGAACCTGATGACCCAGATGCTTTTGCGCGGCTCCAACGGGGTGGGCTATACCAACTATCCCGACAACGTGGTGCAGGAATTCGTGCGCGTCGCGGCCTCCTCGGGTGTCGATGTGTTCCGCGTGTTCGACAGCCTCAACTGGACCGAGAATATGCGCGTCGCCATGGATGCCGTGATCGCCAATGACAAGCTTTGCGAGGGCGCGATCTGCTACACGGGCGACATCCTGAACCCGGACCGGGCGAAATATGACCTGAAATATTATGTCGGCATGGCACGCGAGCTGGAAGCGGCAGGCGCGCATGTGCTAGGCCTTAAGGACATGGCGGGGCTGTTGAAGCCTGCGGCGGCCAAAGTGCTGATCAAGGCGCTGAAATCTGAGGTCGGCCTGCCCATACATTTCCACACCCACGACACGGCAGGCACCGCCTGTGCCACGATCCTTGCCGCCGCCGACGCGGGCGTGGATGCGGTGGATTGCGCGATGGACGCGCTCTCGGGCAACACGTCTCAGGCCACGCTGGGAAGCATCGTCGAAGCGCTGGCCCATACCGACCGCGAGACCGGTCTGGATATTGGCGCTGTGCGCGAAATCTCGGATTACTGGGGCTCCGTGCGTCATCATTACGCGGCGTTCGAGACAGGGATGCAGGCGCCCTCATCCGAGGTCTATCTGCACGAGATGCCCGGCGGACAGTTCACCAACCTCAAGGCACAGGCCCGCAGCCTCGGGTTAGAGGATCGCTGGCCCGATGTGGCGCAGACCTATGCGGATGTGAACCAGATGTTTGGCGACATCGTGAAGGTCACGCCCTCGTCCAAGGTTGTCGGCGACATGGCGCTGATGATGGTGAGCCAGGGTCTGAGCCGCGCCGATGTCGAGGACCCGGCCCGCGATGTGGCCTTCCCGGATAGCGTAATCGATATGATGCGCGGCAATCTTGGCCAGCCTCCCGGCGGCTTTCCCAAAGGGATTGTGTCCAAAGTGCTCAAGGGCGAGCAACCTGACACGGAGCGGCCCGGCAAGCACCTTCCCCCCGTTGATCTGGAGGCAACCCGCGCCGAGGTGAGCGCGCTTCTGGAAGGCAAATCCGTCGATGACGAGGACCTCAGCGGATACCTTATGTATCCGAAGGTCTTTCTCGATTACATGGGCCGCCACCGGACCTATGGCCCCGTGCGCGCCTTGCCGACCAAGACGTTCTTCTATGGCATGGAGCCCAGTGAAGAGATCACAGCCGAGATCGATCCCGGCAAGACGCTGGAAATCCGCCTGCAAGCGGTGGGTGAGACCACGGAAGATGGCGAGGCCCGCGTCTTCTTTGAACTCAACGGTCAGCCCCGCGTGATCCGTGTGCCCAACCGTCTCGTCAAATCGCAAACCGCGACGCGGCCCAAAGCCGAGCTTGGCAATCCCAACCATATCGGCGCGCCAATGCCGGGCGTGGTGGCAAGCGTCGCCGTGACGCCGGGTCAGCAAGTGAAGGCGGATGACCTTCTGCTGACCATTGAGGCGATGAAGATGGAAACGGGCATCTATGCCGAGCGGGACGCGGTGATCAAGGCCGTGCATGTGCAAATAGCTGGACAGATCGACGCAAAGGACTTGCTGATCGAATTCGAGGAGAGCTGAGTTGGGGCTGACCGGTCTGCGCAAGATACTCGTTCTGACCGATCTGCACTTTCTGGCCCCCGGCGGCCGGATTGGCCATCTCGACCCCGACGCACGGTTTCGTGCGGTTCTGGCCCATGCGCTGGAACATCACGCGGATGCCGAACGTATCGTGCTGACCGGCGATCTGACCCATCACGGCGCGCCTTCGGAATATGCGCAGCTGCGGGCGGCCCTGAAGGCGTGCCCCCTTCCGGTGCATATGACGCTCGGCAATCATGATCGGCGGGCTGCGTTTTTTGACGCCTTTCCAGAGGCCGCGCGCGATAAGGACGGATTTGCGCAAGAGATCATCGACAGTGGTGATACGCGGCTGATCGTGCTGGATACCCTGAGCGAAGACGCCGAAGTGCAACATGCGGGCCTCCTTGGGCCGCAACGGCGGGCATTTCTGGACGAGGCTCTGGCAGGGGCCTCCGGGCGGCGCGCGGTCGTGTTTATGCATCATCCGCCGATGGATGTGGGCTTTGACGCGATGGACGCGATCGGGCTTTTGGACCGGGACGCGTTTCTGGAGGTCGCGTCACGCCACGGCGCTGTTTGTCAGATTTTGGCCGGTCATGTGCATCGCAGCATTTGGAGCAGCGCCGCGGGCGTGCCTGTGTGCGTTTTGAAAAGCCCATGCCACCAGTCCCCCATCATGACGGAAGGCATGGACGAACATGCCTCGGTCGATGAGCCAGGGGCCTATGGCATCATCTATCTGCATGAGGGCGGTGTGATTGTGCATTCAGAGGATGTAGATGTGCCGGAACGGCGCATGTTGAGCTATATCTGAGCGTTTCGATCCCGCCGTGATCCCAAGGAGCGCCTTGCGGCGCGCTGATTTGATGCGGGGCCGGGGCTTTGCCCCACGTTGAAAATTCTCAGGAATTTTCAACGTCCCCCAGGATATTTCGGGCAAGAAGAAGGCGGCAAGAAAAACTTCGCGGGCCTGTGCAGTTTGTCCTTGCCAGCGCGGCGCGAGTTTTATATCCCGCGTCTTACCCAAGGACGCGGGTGTAGCTCAGGGGTAGAGCGTTACCTTGCCAAGGTAAATGTCGTGAGTTCGAATCTCATCACCCGCTCCAACTTTCTCTCCCCAATCGCAGGCGGTCAGCGTGTATCTTTGGCATGCAGCCCCTCTTGGCGTGGGGGCGTGGCGCGCCTATAAGGGCGGCGCAACAGCCCGAGGAATATGCCGATGCGCCGCGCAGAGATCAGCCGCAAGACCGCCGAGACCAAGATTGAGGTAAGCCTCGATCTGGATGGGACGGGCGTTTACGATAATGAGACCGGTGTGGGGTTTTTCGACCATATGCTGGATCAGTTGGCGCGCCATTCGCTTGTGGATATGCGCGTGCGGTGTTCGGGCGATCTGCATATCGACGATCACCACACCGTTGAGGATGTGGGGATTGCGATTGGGCAGGCATTGACGCAAGCCGTGGGCGACAAGCGCGGCATCCGGCGCTATGGTGCGTGTCTTTTACCGATGGATGATGCGCTGGTGCGTGCCGCACTTGATCTCAGCGGGCGCCCCTTTCTGCTATGGAAGATGGACCTGCCCACTGCCAAGATCGGCACGTTCGATACAGAATTGGTGCGCGAGTTCTTTCAGGCGCTGAGCACGCATGGTGGCATCACCCTGCATATCGAGGCGCTGGACGGCATCAACAGCCACCACATGGCCGAGGCCGCGTTCAAAGCTGTGGCGCGGGCCTTGCGCGATGCGCTGGAAGTCGATTCGCGCAAAAACGATGCGATTCCATCGACAAAAGGGGCGCTTTGACCCATGACCACGGTGATCGTGGACTATGAGAGCGGCAATCTTCATTCCGCCGAGAAGGCGTTTCAGCGGATGGCGGCCGAAGTGGGTGCGGGCGAGGTGATCGTCAGCTCCGCGCCGGATGTTGTGGCCAAGGCCGAGCGGATCGTCTTGCCCGGTGACGGCGCATTTCCGGCCTGCCGTCAGGCATTGTTCGATCATCGCGGGCTGTTTGAGGCCATCGAGGAGCGTGTGGTGCGCGGAGCACGCCCCTTCATGGGGATTTGCATCGGGATGCAGATGATGGCCTCACGCGGGTTGGAATATACCGAGACACCGGGGTTTGACTGGATCGGCGGCACGGTAGGCCCGATTGAGGCCAGCGAGGGCCGCAAGGTGCCGCATATGGGCTGGAATGATCTGGTGCTACACGAAGCACATCCCGTTTTGGCGGGGATTGAGACCGGGCATCACGCTTATTTCGTGCATTCCTATCAGTTTGCCGTGGACGCGCCTGAGCATCTTCTGGCGCATGTGGACTACGGCGGGCCCGTGACGGCCATTGTCGGGCGCGATACCATGATCGGCACGCAGTTTCACCCGGAGAAAAGCCAATCCACCGGGCTGCACATGATCGCGAATTTCCTGCAATGGACGCCCTGAAAGCCAATCGGGAGCGCTATTGCACGCGGCTCCAAGTCTGTCCCTGACAGATCGGACCAAGGCAGCCCTTCACAGACAGACCACCGTTCGTGATTTCCATCTTGGCGTCATATTCCTTGCGATGCGCAGGCACATAGACCCGGCCACCATCATAGGCCCCCTTACCGTTCGGGCGCATGTCCCAGAAGAGACGCTTGCCCACGTTGGCCGTGGTGATCTGTTTGCCCTCAGGGCTGTAGGCGCGAATGATTGTGCCGCAAAGCGCGGTCCCACATGGTGCGACTTCGATATGGCCCACCTGCCCTTTGCCATCGGGCGGCGCGGCCCAGATGCCAATCGCGGGGTCTTGTGCCATGGCGGGCAGCGCCATGAAGACTAAGAACAAAGCTGGCGGAATGTGTTTCACAAGCAAATCCCTTCACAAGTGAGCCCTCAACCGGCGGGCGCGTGTCCCGGCACAAATGCCCGGGACCCACGATAGATAGGACCTGTCGAGGCGAATTGCTATGCGGGTCACGACTGCACGGCAGAAATACGACAGGTATCGCGACTTATGTCACTTGGGTCACTCTAGCTTAGTCCATGTGCCACCATTGCGGTAAATCCCAAGCACGCAGCCACTGACGGCGAGCGTGTTCCCGCTTAGCTGAAGCTTCGAGTTATAGGTTTTGTCGCGGTCGGGTGCATAGACCTTTCCCGCATAGGCACCGTTACCCTTCGGTTTGGTTTGCGAGATGATATGACGGCCAATATTTGGGCTCGCCACTTGTGTGCCTGTGCCATCGAACGCCTTCATCAGCGTGCCGCACAGGGCATCTCCACAGGGCGCCACAGTGATCAGGCCCGTGTGCCCGTTATCATCGGGGGCTGTGCGCCATGTGCCCTCCAAAGGGTCTGCGGCCAGCGCGGCACCCGCACTCAGCATCAAGGCTGCGGCACTCATAAAAATTCGGTTCATTTGTTGTCCTCCCGTTTGACACGGGGGTTAGCCTGCGCAGGCGCGCGCGCGCAATCAAGCGTGACGTGGCGCACCGCGTTGCAAATGCCGCTGCGTCATGGTTAAGAGCGGCCAATCCTTTATGAGCAGGTGCCCCATGATCCTCTACCCCGCGATTGACCTCAAAGACGGACAGGCCGTGCGCCTTTTGCGCGGCGAAATGGATGCGGCCACCGTCTTCAACGACGATCCGGCGGCACAGGCCGAGATGTTTGTGGCAGCAGGCTGTGAGTGGCTGCATCTGGTGGATCTGAATGGGGCCTTTGCGGGCGCGCCGGTGAATGCCGGCCCCGTGGAGGAAATCCTGAAACGCTGCAAGGTGCCCGCACAGCTGGGCGGCGGGATCCGCGATATGGCGACGATTGAAGCGTGGCTCTCGAAGGGCCTCGCACGGGTGATCCTCGGAACCGTGGCGGTGGAGAACCCCACATTGGTGCGCGAGGCAGCAAGGGCCTTTCCGGGCCAGGTGGCGGTTGGCATTGACGCGCGGGGCGGGCGCGTGGCGACAAAGGGCTGGGCCGAAGAAACGGATTTCGAGGTTACCGATCTTGCGCGTTCGTTCGAGGATGCCGGTGTGGCCGCGATCATCTACACCGATATCAACCGCGACGGCGCAATGCAGGGCCCGAATGTAGAGGCCACGGCGGCGCTCGCGCACGCCGTGTCGATCCCGGTGATTGCCTCGGGCGGGGTCAGTTCTCTCGACGATCTTCTGGCGCTCAGAGATTGCGGCGCAGGGCTGAACGGGGCCATCTCGGGCCGCGCGCTCTATGATGGTGCCTTGGACTTGGGCGAGGCGTTACGCGCGCTGAAATAGCGCGCGCGCTCTACATGCCCGCAGCTTTGCCCGTCAGCTTGGCAAGCGCGCCGGCCATCATCGTAAGGTAGCCTGCGTCTTTCGGCACGCCCCCCATATCCTCCATGGTCTTGGACGGTGCCTCGTAGCTCAGCCAGACCTGCCCTGCCCCATCGCGATACACCAGAACCTTGAGCGGTAGGAAAAGCCCCGCGAGCGGATCATCCTGCATCGCAGGCGTGCCGAGCTTGGGATTGCCGAAGATCAACAGCTGCGAGGGGGCCAGTTCCAGCCCCGCGCTGCTTGCCCCGGCCGCGTGATCCACCCGCGCAAAGACCGTGGCCCCGGCGCCAGTGACGGCCGCCTCCAGTGCATCCATCGTCGTGGCCACGTCGCTTGCGGCCTTGCCCTTGACGATCCCGCTCTCGCCGGCCATCCCCATGCTCCCCATCAGCGCCATGGCGCCCGCGGCAATCCACATCTTCATCGCTCTATCCTTTGCTTGATTTCGCCCTATCCTCTGGCATCCGATGCCAAATGCCCATAAACAATCGCGTGACAGAACGAGGCGCGCAATATCATGCTGAAAACCCGGATCATTCCCTGCCTCGACGTGGCCGATGGGCGCGTCGTGAAGGGCGTGAATTTCGTTGATCTTCGTGACGCAGGCGACCCCGTGGATGCTGCGCGCGCCTATGACGCGGCAGGTGCAGATGAGCTGTGTTTTCTCGACATTCACGCCACCCACGAGAATCGCGGCACCATGTTCGACGTGGTGCGCCGCACGGCGGAACAGTGCTATATCCCGCTGACCGTGGGGGGCGGCGTGCGCACGCCGGCCGATGTTCGGGCGCTGTTGCTGGCGGGGGCCGATAAGGTAAGTTTCAACTCCGCCGCAGTGGCCGACCCCGATGTGGTCGCGGCCGCCTCGGCGCAATTTGGCAGCCAGTGCATCGTCGTGGCCATCGACGCCAAGACAGTCTCGCCCGGCAAGTGGGAGATTTTTACCCATGGGGGCCGCAAGCCCACCGGCATCGACGCCGTGGATTTTGCCCGGCTTGTCGTGGCAAAGGGTGCGGGGGAGATCCTTTTGACCTCAATGGACCGTGATGGCACCCGCGCGGGCTTCAACATTCCACTCACGCGGGCGATATCGGATGCCGTGCCCGTGCCGGTGATTGCCTCGGGCGGGGTCGGCACGCTCGATCATCTGGTGGATGGCGTGATCCAAGGCGGGGCGAGCGCGGTTCTGGCCGCGTCGATCTTCCACTTTGGCGACTTCACGATTGGCGAGGCCAAGGCGCATATGGCCGCTGCCGGAATACCGATGCGGGTGGCGGCATGACACTCGAAGACTTGGCAGACATCATCGCCGCGCGTGCCGGGGCCGACCCAGAGGCAAGCTGGACTGCCAAGCTGCTGGCCAGCGGCCCTGAGAAATGCGCCGAAAAATTTGGTGAGGAGGCCGTGGAGGCCATCATCGAGGCCGTGAAGAACGACCCCGAAGCGCTGGCAAACGAGGCGGCGGACGTGCTCTTTCACCTGCTGGTGATGCTGCGCGCGCGCGACGTGCCGCTTGCCCGTGTGATGGATGTGCTGGAGGCCCGCCAAGGCAAATCCGGCCTGACTGAGAAAGCCGAAAGGAACACGAAATGATCCGCCATGTGGTCTTTTTCTCCGCCAAACCGGGCGAATGCCCCGATGTGATCCGTGACGGGCTGATGATGCTGGCTCAGATTCCCCATGCGCGCCATTTCGAGGTGGGCCGCAACCTGCACGCCGATCAGATCAACGCAGAGGCTCCCGATCTGGTGGTCTATGCGGAATTCGAGGATGAAGCCGCCCTTGCCGCTTACAAGGCTGACCCGATTTACGAACAGTGCATCAAGCTGGTCCGCCCGATGCGCGAAATGCGGATCGCGGCTGATTTCGCCGCAAGCTAAAGTTTCGAGGAAATCACACCGGTATTGAACCCGCCCATGCGCAACACGCCGTGCAGGCGTTGGTATTCGATCTTGGGACAACGGTTCATGATCACGTCCACGCCCCTTGCGCGGGCCTTGGCGGCGGCCACAGGGTCACTGCCCCCTATCTGCATCCAGATTGTGCCGAGTGTGGGAAATAGCGCCAGCGCCTCGTCAACGATGGGGCCCACGTGCTCGGAGCGCCTGAAGATATCAACCATATCCACCTCGCCCGGCACATCAGCCAACCCCGCCACGACGGTCGCGCCGAAAACCACCTCGCCCGCATGGCCGGGATTGACCGGGATCACCTCATAGCCTTTGAGCTTGAGATAGCGCGCCACATAGTAGTTGGGTCGCACCGGGTTCATCGACATTCCCACGACGGCGATCCGCCGGGTGCGGCCCAGAACATCGCGCAGATGCGCATCTGAATATTGTTCATCCATGAAGCAGAGAGTAACCGCACAGAGCACGTGCGCAAGAGTGGAAACCGCACAAGCATGCGCCTACAAAAAAAGCGCCCAAGGAGAACCTTGGGCGCCAGTCACGGAACGAGGGACAGTCGAGGGGCTTGATCAGTGTTCCGATCTGACCAGACTGCTATGACATTGGGTCGCACTGCGCAAAAAAGAAGGGCTGTTCAAAGAAGTGTGAACGCACACGTCGCTTTTGAAACAATTGTCCCGGCACTGGCCCGGACCTCAATCAAAGATGTCTTCGGCAATATCCCAGACTTCCTCAAATACCTTACGCATCAGGCCCTTGCGCCGCTTTCCGCGCTTGCGCGGTTGGGCCGGGCGGTGCCGCTCGTAGGTCGGCTCCGGCTCATACTTGGGCAAAGGCTTCGCACGACGAGGAGGCGCCACCGCGGCAGGCTTGGCCCGCTGCGGCATCATTTTCATCTCATGCAAAGGCGCACCACAAGCCGCGCATGAAAGCTCATGCCGTCCGTCTTCACGCATCACCAAAGCGGCGCGCGTGCCGCAATAACAGCAGGTTGCGATCTTTTGCATGGCGGCTCCTTACCCATCGGCCTGAGAGGCATATAGGGCGACCGCCGCCGCATTTGAGACGTTGAGCGAGCCAAAACCGCCGAAATACCGGATTTTGACCAAAGCGTCGCAGGTCTCACGCGTTTTTTCGCGCAATCCCGGCCCCTCCGCTCCCAGAACAAGCGCCACGGCCCGGTCGCGTCGTCCCTCCATCGCGGCCTCGATCGTCTGCTCCGCCTCGCCATCGAGGCCCAGCACGAGGTATCCCATCCCCTGCAGCTGCACGATCGCATCGGACAGATTACGCACCTGCACATATGGCTGACGCTCAAGCGCGCCTGACGCGGTCTTGGCCAGCGCGCCCGTCTCCGGCGCAGAATGGTGGCGCGGCGCGATGACGGCCCGTGCGCCAAACACCTCGGCCGAGCGCAGGATCGCGCCCACATTATGCGGGTCCGTCACCCGGTCGAGCAGGATCAACCGCAGCGCATGCACCCCGTCCCCCATGGCGAGGCTTTCCAGATCACCCCAGTCAAGCGACCGCACCTCGAGCACAGCGCCTTGGTGAACCGATCCGGCATCAATCACCGCGGGGAATTTGCGTGGGTCGGCCATCTCAGGCTCCATGCCGGAGGCCACGATGGCCTCTTCCAGCTTGGCACGCGCATTAAGCGTGGTGATCAGGCGCAGTTTCTCGCGCTTGGGGTTCAGCAGCGCATCGCGCACCGCATGCAAGCCAAAGAGCCAAACAGTCTGCGCGGCTTCGGCCTTTTTGCCCTGCTCTTTTTCCACCACCCATTTGGGTTTTTTCGTAGGATTTTTCATAGAACTTTCATGGATTTCTCATAGTTTCTGCGCAGTCCGGACCCGATGCCCCGTAGGCCGTGCAGAATGGCCGTCCCTCCGACCCGGCGCAAGGCATTTTCCGGTTGACGCCTGAAGGGCGGCTTCGTAAACACCGCCTCACGCTTTTGGCTCAGCCAACAGCAGTGGGCGACAGGCCGCAAGGTGTGGCAGGGGACTGTAACTCCCTCGCGGAGACGCACGCCTGGTTCGATTCCAGGGTCGCCCACCATTTTATTTTACATCCCGTTCTTAAAAATGCGACGTCGTGATGCGCCAAGATAATGTGCCATCAAACACGCGGATTGCATCCTGACGAAGCCTGGGCAGACACGGGATTTTATGTCAGGCCGCTGACACCCAAGGGCATGCCACCCCCAAGGCAAGGCCTCTGATGCCAGATTACCGGACAAGACCAAGACGCGGTGGCTCGGACGGGGCTGGCCGGCACAAACCTTGCGGCTTTTCATCTGGTGGTCGCATCGCTACTAATAGAGCCAGTAATATACCATAATTCCATGACGCAAGGCTGCGCTTGTGACCGACCCGACAGGCAACACCACAGCGGCACGCGCCGGCTCGTCCGCGCTCGTCGCGCTTGGGTCGGCATGGTCAGTGCTCTACCGCAATCACGCATTGGTCAGAACGCTGGTGACGCGCGATATCGACGCGCGCGTGCGCGGCACGGTTTTGGGCAAGATCTGGATCGTGGTCAGCCCGCTCTTCATGCTGGCACTCTACACACTTGTATTCGGGGTTATCTTGGGATCGCGCTGGCAGGATCGCACGAATGAGGCGTTCCTCTTTCCGCTCATATACTTTTCGGGTCTGATATTGTTCAACTTTTTCTTCGAGAGCATATCGCGCGCAACAAACCTGATGCGCGAGAACGAAACCTTCATCAAGAAAATCATCTTTCCGACCGAAGTGTTTTGCTTTGCAACCGTCGGGTCATCCCTGTTTCGGTTTGCCATTGGGTTTTCCATTCTGGCGGTGTTTTATGTGTCGCTGCGGGGCCTACCGCCCGCAGCAGCGCTGGCCTACCC
>JBASXE010000122.1:0-3054 GCA_049276875.1 Roseovarius sp.
GGTGGTCTAGCGGCGCACAGCCCCTGCCTCAAGGGCCTTTGCGCCTTTTGACAATGGCGCGCTTGCCGCTACAGTTACCATAACATCGGCGCGCAATGAGCGATGAAAGGAAAAGACAATGTGCCAACTCTTCGCCGGGCAAGACCCCAAACACTACACCCCCGTCACCCGGCGCATCCGGCTGAACGGGCAAAGCACATCTATCCGGCTGGAGGCGAGCTTTTGGTCCATCATCGACGATATCGCCTTAAACCAAGGTATGACGACGCCGAAATTCATCTCGACGCTGCACTCTGAGGTGCTGCAGCTTCATGGCGAGGCGCATAACTTCACGTCCCTCCTGCGCTGCGCCGCATTGGTCTATCTGGGCCAGCGGGACAGCACCAAGATCGCCGCAGAATAGCGCCAACCCCCTGTAGTAGGGGGCTACTACCCAAGCTCACGAATCACGGCCTAACCTGAAACACTGCACGCCGTTTCAGGGAGGAAATAGTGGCCAAACTCGTTCACAGCATGATCCGCGTTCTCAACGAGGACCGCTCGACCGCCTTTTACGATCAGGCCTTCGGGCTCAAGGTGGATCATAGGATCGACTTCGACAGGTTTACCCTCGTTTATCTGCGCAATGGCGAAAACGATATCGAGCTGGAGCTGACCATCAACAAAGGACAGACCGAGCCCTATGATCTGGGCAATGGATACGGGCATATCGCCTTCGTCGTCGACGATCTCGACGCCGAGCATGCCCGCTTCACCAAGGCGGGATGGGAGCCCCGCAAATTGGTGGATTTTGAGCGCGATGGCGAATTGCTGGCGCGCTTTTTCTTCGTCGCCGATCCGGACGGCTACGAGATCGAAGTGATGCAGCGGCACGGCCGCTACCGGTAACAATAATTTTCTGGGAGGAAAGCTATGACCAAATCAACCACAGCCATCCTGACACGCCGCCAGCTTCTGGCGCGCGCAGGGAGTGCCACGGCGATCGTCGCCATGGGCTCGGGCTTTATCGCGGCCCCTGATGCCTCATGGGCCATGACCGTGACCAATGTCTCCGAGCATGAAATGGCGACGCTGTTGCAAATGGCGCGCGATATCTACCCGCATGACAAGATCGGTGACGAATACTACGCCGTGGCCGTCAAAGGCTATGACAGCGAAGACATGGCTCAGATGGTCGCCGCCGGCGTCACCATGCTGGACGAAAAGGCGCAGGCCGCAGGTCACACCAATTACGTCAGCGCCAAATGGGAGGAAAACCGCGTCGCCATCCTGCGCGAGATCGAGGATGACACGTTCTTCCAGACCGTGCGCGGCGGCCTTGTGACAGGTCTCTACAACCAGAAAGCCGTTTGGCCGATCTTTGGGTATGAGGGCGAAAGCTACTCCCAGGGCGGCTATATCGATCGCGGTTTCAATGACATCAACTGGCTGTAAGGGAGGATTTTCGCATGGCACAATTCGACATGAATGACGACAGCGTCGTCGTAGTCATCGGCACCGGCGCAGGCGGTGGTGTTTTGGCAAATGAGCTGGCGCAAAAGGGCGTCAAAGTAGTGGCCCTTGAGGCCGGCGCGCGGCACCTGCCGCAGGACTATATCAACGACGAGTGGGACAGCTTCGGACAGCTCGCCTGGACCGATGCGCGCACCACATCCGGTGATTGGCGCGTGGCGACCGACTTCTCGGGTCTGCCGACATGGATCGTGAAAGCCGTGGGTGGGGCCACCACCCACTGGGCGGGCGCATCCTTGCGCTTTCAGGATCACGAATGGAAGGCCAAGACCACCTACGGCGATGTCGAGGGCGCGAACCTGCTCGACTGGCCCATCGATCCGCGCGAGATGGACGATTACTACACCCGTGCCGAGAACAAGATGGGCGTGACCAATACCGGCGACCGCCCGCCCCTGCCCGGCAACAACAACTTCAAAGTCTTCGAGGCTGGCGCGAAAAAGCTGGGCTACCAGGACGTGCACACCGGTAACATGGCGATCAACGCGACCGAATATGACGGCCGCGCGGCCTGCCAGCAGACCGGCTTTTGCTTTCAGGGCTGCAAGTTCGGCGCCAAATGGTCGACGGCCTACACGGACATCCCGCAAGGCGAAGCGACCGGCAATCTTGAGGTGCGTGAGAATTCCCACGCAGCGCGGATCGTGCACAATGACCAAGGCAAGGTCACAGGCGTCGAATATTATGACGCCGACGGGAACCTGCAAACGCAGATGGCACGTATCGTCAGCGTCGCAGCAAACTCCATCGAGAGCCCGCGCCTTTTGCTGAACTCAGCGTCGGAGATGTTCCCAGACGGGCTCGCCAACAGCTCGGGTCAGGTGGGGCGCAACTACATGCGGCACATGACGGCCTCGGTCTATGCGCTGTTTGATCAGCCAGTGAAGATGTGGCGCGGCACGACCATGGCAGGGGTGATCACCGACGAGTCGCGCCATGACCCGAGCCGCGGTTTCGTTGGCGGTTATGAGATGGAGACCCTCTCGCTGGGCATCCCCTTCATGGCGGCCTTCCTCAACCCCGGCGCATGGGGGCGCGAATTCACGACCGCCCTTGATGGCTACGAGAACATGGCCGGTATGTGGATCGTGGGCGAGGACATGCCCCAAGCCGACAACCGCGTCACGCTGAACGCAGATGTGAAGGACCAGTTCGGCCTGCCCGCCCCCAACGTGCACTTCTCGGACCACCCCAACGATGTGGCGATGCGCGAGCACGCGTATCAGCAGGGCATCGCGGTCTATGAGGCGGTCGGCGCCACACGTGTCATGCCCACACCGCCCTATCCGTCCACACACAACCTCGGGACCAACCGGATGTCCGAGCGGCCAGAGGACGGCGTGGTCAACAAATGGGGCCAGAGCCACGACGTGCCCAACCTCTTCGTCTCGGACGGCTCGCAATTCACGACAGGCGCGGCGGAGAACCCAACGCTCACCATCGTGGCACTGGCCATCCGGCAGGCCGAGCATATTGCGGCGGAAATGGAAGCGGGCAATATCTGAACCCGCCTGAAAATCGAGAACAGGGGGCGGCTTTCGG
>JBASXE010000123.1:0-26364 GCA_049276875.1 Roseovarius sp.
GCGGCGGAGAACCCAACGCTCACCATCGTGGCACTGGCCATCCGGCAGGCCGAGCATATTGCGGCGGAAATGGAAGCGGGCAATATCTGAACCCGCCTGAAAATCGAGAACAGGGGGCGGCTTTCGGGCCGCCCTTTTTTGTAGCGGATAGCGATGGGTGAGACAGTCGTTTGAGTGTATCTGGAAGCCGGATTTTTGCTTAAAGCCCAACGTCCTGGAAAATGACGTGTGAGCGCCTCGCTTTGTCTACTGCTTAGAGCGACGGCTTATATAGCCACTCACGCGCCGCTCCCGTTCAAATCTGCCTCAGATCATCCGCCCCAGCGCTGCAACCGCCGCCGAAATCTCATCGTCCGTGTTGTAGTAATGCGGCGCGATCCGCAGCATGACCGGAAGGTCGCGCCGTTCTGCGTCAATCCGTGTGTTGGCTGGCCCGGAGGTGCCGATGGCAAAGCCTGCCGCACTCATCTCCTGCTCCAACGCTTCGGAGTCATGCCCCTCCACCGAGAAGCTGACGATGCCGCATTTCTGTGTGCCCAGATCGCGCAGGACCACACCGCCGAGCGCACCCAATTCCGCGCGGCATTGATCCGCGAGCGCCTCGACCCGCGCTGCAATCACGTCAATGCCAATCGCATCGGCATAATCAAACGCCGCCCCGAGACCCGCGCGCAGGGCATAGGCGTTCTCCCATGTCTCGAACCGCCGCGCATCGGGGCGCAGCTCATACCTGTCCCGCGCCACCCAAGGCGCGCCTAAGAAATCGATCATCGCAGGCTCCAGCGTCTCCAGCCACTTTTCCGCGACATAGAGAAATCCCGTCCCGCGTGGTCCGCGCAAAAACTTGCGCCCCGTGGCGGACAGAAAATCACAGCCCAGTGCGGCCACGTCGATCTTGATCTGCCCCGCCGCTTGGCACGCATCCAGGAGATATGGCACGCCGTGCGCCCGCGCGATCCGCCCAACCCCCTCGGCCGGGTTCACAAGGCCACCGTTAGTGGGCACCCATGTGATCGCGATCAGCCCCACATCCGGCCCCATCGCCGCCTCCAGCGATGCCAGATCCAGCGCACCTGAGACGTCAGATGGAATCACCTCGATCACCAGCCCCTCACGCGCGGCACGCTGCAACATGGCCACGTAATTGGCTGCATACTCCGCCTCACAGGTCAGGATACGCGCGCCCCGCTGCAAGGGCAGCGCATAAAAGGCATGGCACCACGCAACGGTTGCATTCTCCAGCAAGGCGATCTCATGCCGCTTGGCCCCGATATGACGCGCCGTGCTGTCATAGACCCGCTCCAAACCGTGATCCCGCGCGGCATGGGCCTCATACCCACCGATCTGCGCCTCAAGCTGGATATGCTCCACAATGGCGTCCACAACAGGCTGCGGCATCAACGCCGACCCACAGGCCAACAAATGCACAGGCCCCCCAATTCCGGGCGTCTCCCGCCGGATCCGCTCAATATCCATGACGTCTCTCCCTTTGGCCGCGATGCTAGGCGCGCGGGCAAAGGGGCGTCAATCGCCCGGTGGGGGAAAGGGGAGCGGGTCGGGGCCAAATAGCGTTTTGGAGGAGAAACCGCCCGGACCCCTCTTGGCAGCAAAGGCGCATCAGACGCCATATTCTTGCCATTCCTGCCATTTATATTCCGCAGGATCGAACAGTGACGGAGTCTTGCGATGCAACAGACATTTGATCAGCAGCCTGCAAAATTCGGCTTGCTTGGCTTCATACTGGGCGTTGTGAGCCTCGTGATCATTTTGATCCAGTTTTCTGCAGTGTTTGAGCCGCAGCCAAAGAGCAGTGGCACCGTCATTGGCGAAATCGCGGCAGAAATTAAGCAGTCCGCCGCACGAGCATTGTCCGGGGAACCTGCGCCGGAGCCTGTTGAGGCATCCCAAGACTTCAGTCAGTTGGCCACGGTTTTCGCACTTATCGTGGCGGGTATCGCGGTCGTGCTTGGCGGCATTGGACTGTTCCGAAACGAACCACATCGGCTGTCATATCTGGCGATCGGTATCGGTGGTTCAGCCTTTGTGATGCAGTATGTGTTCTGGCTGGCACTCATGATTTGCGGTGTCGCGTTGCTCATGAGCATCATCGCAAATATCGGAAGTATCTTCGAATAGAACGGCGTCCCGTGGTGCCCTTATCCGCTAGCCTTGTAACTGGCCGCATGCTCCGCCTCGCAGGTCAGGACGCGCGCGCAGGCAAAAGGGCACCAATCGTTGGGTTCGGGCAGAGGGCGGCGTGTTGTGGTTGGCGTCTGGTTTGAGCCCAGAGGCACGGATGCTGCGGTGCCCACCAATGACCGCGTTCGCAATGAAAACTGAATAAAACGGCTCGCCTGATCCGTCCAATCGGGCCCCAACCCGACCAAAACCCCTATCGAGCCTGTCTTCGAGTACGCAAGTGGCGCTCAGGCTGCGCGCCAGATGGCCGTATCACCGAACAGCGGCTCCAGCAGGCTTGTTTGCAGCGCAAAACAGAGACAAGATACCAAAGAAGATATCCCGTCTGGGGAATGTCGGTCTGCTATTTTTTTCTAAATAGAAAAGGCTTATTCAATGACTCTGCTTAAGACCCGCCTGATTGAAGCCAATGAATGCGTACTGGTTGTGATCGACATGCAAGATAGTTTTTTTAACAAATACGAGCGCGAGAAGTCGCAAGCCGTGATCAGCAAGACTGCGTGGCTGATCCGCGCGGCAAATAGTATAGGCATTCCCATCGTCCCGATGGCCGAGGATATTCCAAACTCAGGTCCCTTGAACGAAAAGATTACCGCCGCCCTGCCCGCCGAGGCGCATGTGTTTAACAAGGATGTGTTCGGATGTGGCGATCAGCCAGAGATACTGGAGGCGATCAAAGCCACTGGCCGCAATACGGCGGTTCTCGTCGGGATGGAAACCGATGTTTGTGTCGCTCATTCAGCACTAAGCCTGATGGGCAAGGGCTACGACGTTGTGGTTGTTGCAGATGCCACAATCACCACCGCTGCAGATCAAGAGATTGGTCTGATGCGCATTCGTGACGCGGGCGGCGTGCTCTGCTCGGTCAAATCCATATATTATGAATGGCTGCGCAGTGTGTCTGGCTGTTACGCGTTGCTTGATGTGAACACTGATCTCGAAGCCCGTGACTTGCCGCCGACCGTTGTGCTCTAAGGCCATCGGCGCAACCACAGCGAACCGCAACTTCGTCTAAAAAGCCGCCACTTACGCCCCTTCCACCACACCACCCAAACACAGTGGTGCCGAACGCCTGTCCGGCACCCCCTGCCTCAATACGTCAGGTTTTCACGACCTTCTGCGGCGAGATCACGTCGATCCCGAGGGCTTTGCCCACCGCATAATAGGTCAGCTGCCCTGCATGGACATTCAGCCCTTCCAGAAGGTGCGGATCGTCCGCGCAGGCCTGTTTCCAGCCCTTATCGGCCAGCGCCAGCATGAAGGGCATCGTGGCGTTGCCCAGCGCGATGGTCGAGGTCCGCGCGACCGCGCCCGGCATGTTGGCCACGCAGTAATGCATGATGCCGTCCACCTCATAGATCGGATCAGCATGGGTCGTGGCCTTGGACGTCTCAAAGCACCCGCCCTGATCAATCGCCACATCCACGAGCACGGCGCCGGGCTTCATATCCGCAAACTGCGCGCGGCTGACCAGTGTAGGCGCCTCGGCCCCCGGCACCAGAACCGCGCCCACCACCATATCGACCTGCGCCAGATGCTCGGCCAGAAGACCGCTTGAGCTGTAGCCCGTCTTGAACGTCCCTCCGAACACATCGTCGAGATAGCGCAGCCGCGGCAAGGAGCGATCCAGAACGGTTACATCCGCACCCATCCCAGCGGCGATCTTGGCCGCATGGGTGCCCACAACTCCGCCACCGATAACGAGAACCTTCGCAGGTCCCACACCCGGCACGCCGCCCATCAAAACGCCGCGCCCGCCATTGGCCTTTTGCAGCGTCCAAGCGCCGACTTGCGGCGCAAGCCGCCCGGCCACTTCGGACATTGGCGCCAGCAGGGGCAGGCCGCCATTTCGGTCCGTCACAGTCTCATAGGCAATTGCAGTGCAGCCTGAGGCGATCAGATCCTTGGTCTGCGCGGGATCGGGCGCCAAATGCAGGTAGGTGAAGAGAAGCTGGCCCTCGCGCAGCATCTTGCGCTCATTCGCCTGAGGCTCCTTGACCTTCACGATCATGTCGGCGGTGGCGAAAATCTCCTCGGCTGTGTCGATGATGACCGCACCGGCGGCCTGATAATCGGCGTCGGTGAAGCCCGCTCCATCGCCCGCACCGGACTGAATGATAACGTCATGGCCGTGGGCCACAGCTTCCATCGCGGCATTGGGCGTCATACCGACGCGAAATTCCTGCGGCTTGATCTCGGTTGGGCATCCGATCTTCATCTGGGGTCTCCTCCTCCTGATATGTCTTTTCTGCCCTCTTTGAAGCGCAATTGGCTTGAAATATTGCCCGCCAGATGCTGTTCTGGCGCAAGGTTATTCTGTTTTTGAACGAAATTGGTAAAAGGTCTTGCACGAATGTCGCTTGATAGGATTGATCGTCGCCTGCTCAGCGTGCTGCAAAAGCGCGGGCGGATCTCCAATGCCGACCTTGCAGAGGTGGTGAACCTCTCGGCTAGCGCATGCCACCGCCGCGTGCAGCGGCTTGAAGCGGATGGCTATATCTCGGGCTATGTGGCGCTGCTCAATGCGCATAAACTGGGCGTGCCTGCGACAGTTTTCGTCGAGATCACCCTCGCCACGCAGGCCGATGAGGTGCTGGAGGCGTTTGAGAAGGCCGTGGCCCGCATCCCCGATGTGTTGGAATGTCACCTGACCGCAGGCACCGCCGATTACATCATGAAGATCGTGGCCGAAAACACCGAGGATTTTGCCCGTATACACCGCCAATACCTCACCCGCTTGCCGGGCGTCTCAAAAATGCAAAGCAGCTTCGCTCTCAGGACCGTTTGCAAGACGACCGCGCTGCCGCTCTAGCGCAAACGCGCTAAACCAAGGCCCTGAGCGGGAAAGTTGACCTATGGTCAGTGCGCCGCTATCTCGGTTTTTGTGGCGCGGCGCGTTGCTGAAATATAATTCCGGGACAGCCCGGTCCTGGAAAAAAGGGTGTGTAATGGCTTGGTTGTATTTGATCGTCGCGGGGCTTCTGGAAATCGTCTGGGCGTTTTTCATGAAGAAATCCATGGGTTTCACCGTGTTGGTCCCGAGCGTCATCACAATCGTCACCATGGTGATCAGCTTTGGACTTCTGTCGGTCGCGATGCGCACGCTTCCCCTCGGGACGGCCTATGCGGTCTGGGTCGGGATCGGCGCGTTCGGCGCGTTTGTTCTCGGCGTGGTTCTGCTGGGTGAGGCGCTCACCCCGATGCGCGTTGCGGCGGCGGGGCTCATCGTGCTCGGCATCATCTTGATGAAAGTATCGAGCATGACCGAGTAGGCATGTCGCGACCCACATACGCCACATAACCGCCCCGGCCATATCAGCCGGGCGAGAATACCAAAGGAACCGGAAATGGCACTTACAGCAATCATCGAAGCCTATGGCGGACCGGAGCAATTCAAACTGGTGGAGCGCGATGTCGGCGCCCCGGCAGCAGGCGAGGTGCGGATCGCGCACAAGGCGGTTGGGCTGAACTTTATCGATGTCTATCAGCGCACGGGCGTCTACCCTCTCACCCTGCCCCATGCGATGGGTATGGAAGCAGCCGGAGTGATCGAAGCCGTAGGTGAGGGTGTCACGCATCTCAAAGTCGGAGATCGCGCAGCCTATGCATCCCAGCCACCCGGCGCCTATGCGGAGGCCCGCGTGATGCCAGCGGCTCAGGTCTGTCCCCTACCGGACGGTATTTCCTTCGAGGAAGGGGCCGCGATGATGCTCAAGGGCATGACGGTCGAGTATCTTTTCCACCGCACAACCGCTCTCAAACCGGGCGACACGGTTCTCTTTCATGCAGCCGCAGGCGGCGTGGGTCTGCTTGCCTGCCAATGGGCGCGCGCGGAAGGGATCACATTGATCGGCACCGCAGGAACGGATGCGAAATGCCAACTTGCCCTCGATCACGGGGCCACCCATTGCCTAAATTACCGCGAGGGGGATTGGTCCGCCAAGGCACGCGATCTGACCGGGGGTGTGGGCGTCGACGTGGTGATGGACGCGGTGGGCAAAGATACGTTTGAAGGCTCGCTCGATGCGCTGAAACCGCTGGGGATGATGATCTCCTTTGGTGCGGCCTCCGGGCCTGTGCCGCCGATGGATGTGGGAATTTTGGGCAAAAAGGGCTCGCTCAAACTGACCCGCCCGACGCTTTTCACCCATATCGGTGATCATGCAACCTGTCAGGCGATGGCCCGGCATCTTGGGGAAAAGGTGCTCTCTGGCGACGTGAAGATCAACATCGGCCAAAGGTTCGCTCTGCGCGATGTGGCCAAAGCGCATGAGGCTTTGGAAGCGCGTCAGACGACAGGCAGCACGATTCTGGAGATCTAGCGCCTATGCCCGCGATCACTTCTTGTCGCGGGCCGCTTTTTCTTCCTTCGTCAGCTTGTTCTGCCAGACGTTCTTGCTCAGCCCAAGTTCGGGCGCGAGGGGCTTGGTCTTGCCCTTGCTGACTTTGCCGCCCTTTTTCAGAAACTCCTGAATAAGCGCGTCATCCGTGGTGGGTTTGGGGACTTTTTTCATACTTTGAAACCTATCTCCTGTGCGCCATGCAGGCAAGCCGTCACGCACCGTCCCAGCGTTTGAGCATCCAGTACCATTGATCCGGATGCGCGAGGATGCGCGCCGAGAGGCTGTCATTGAAAGCGCGAGTCATGGTGACCGCATCCGCGCGCGGAATCGGCGCCTCGAACACCACGTCAAAGCTGTGCCCTTCTCCGGTTCGGATGCCGTAGGCGGGGATCATCGGCAGATCGTATTTCAACGCCAATTGCGCCGCCGAAAGGGAGGTGAGCGCGTCCACCCCGCAAAACGACATAGGCACGCCCTCGGAATATTTCTCATCCAGCAGGATCGACACGATGCCACCCCCGCGCAAATGCTGAACAAGCGCCTTGGTGCCCACCCGGCCCGTCGCCAGAATGGGCATGCCCCCCGCCTCGATCCCTGCGCGCAGTCGGCGCTCGTAGTGGCGGTTCTTGTTGGGGCGGTAGACGGCCCCGCTTTCCATTCCGTGCATCTTGATCACGGCGCGCACCGCCTCCCATTGCCCGAAATGGCCCGAGACGATGATCGCACCCCGCCCCGCCATATGGGCCTCTTTCAGCGCATCAAGGCCCGGGCCAGACGTGTGGAATTTATGGTGCTGGGTCTGAAACTCGGCCCCATGATAAATCTCAAAAAGGGTCTGGCCCATATTGCGGCCCATGGCCCGGCCCATCTGGGCGCGCGCACTGCGCTTCATCTCGGGGAACACGCGCCTGGCCTCGCGATCAAACTTGCGCCCCGCAGGTGGAAACCACCGCATCACCGCCTCAAGCGCACCGCCAAGCCCACGCGAACGCACGTCGAACGCACGCCACCTCAGCGCGGTCAGAGCCGACCACAAGGGCAGGTATCTGGCATGGGAGAGAACCGATTTGAATGGGCGGGATAACATGGCCCCCCGTATGATCTGGTTTGAACCAAAGGCCAAACGAAAAAGGCCCCGCGCGTCTCCGCCGGGGCCTCTTCCTATCTTGGATCAGACGATCAATCGTCGGCTTTTTCTTTCGCCTCGGGCGCGATTTCTTCGCCCGTTTCCTGATCGACCACTTTCATCGACAGACGGACCTTGCCGCGATCATCGAAGCCCAAAAGCTTGACCTTCACTTCCTGACCTTCCTTCAACACGTCCGAAGGATGGTTTAGGCGACGGTTCTCGATCTGGGAGACGTGCACGAGGCCATCCCGCTTGCCGAAGAAATTCACGAAGGCGCCGAAATCGACGATCTTCACGACTGTCCCGGTATAGACCTGGCCTTCTTCCGGCTCCGCCACGATCGAATGGATCATGTCGTAGGCCTTCTTGATGGCCTCACCATTGGGCGATGCGATCTTGATGATGCCTTCGTCGTTAATATCAACCTTGGCACCAGACACTTCGACGATCTCACGGATCACCTTGCCGCCCGAGCCGATCACTTCGCGGATTTTATCCGTTGGGATCTGCATGGTTTCGATGCGCGGTGCGTGGATCGAGAAATCCTGCGCGCCGGTCAGGGCCTTGTTCATCTCGCCAAGGATATGCATCCGGCCTTCTTTGGCCTGTGCCAACGCCTTTTGCATGATCTCGGGTGTGATGCCCGCGATCTTGATGTCCATCTGAAGCGACGTGATACCATTTTCGGTCCCGGCCACTTTGAAGTCCATGTCGCCCAAGTGATCCTCATCGCCGAGAATATCGGTCAGAACCGCGTAGGAGCCATCATCTTCGAGGATAAGACCCATCGCGACACCGGCCACAGCTGTTTTCAGCGGCACGCCCGCATCCATCATCGCCAAGGAGCCGCCGCAAACGGAGGCCATCGACGACGAGCCGTTCGATTCGGTGATCTCGGAAACCAGACGGATCGTGTAGGGAAAATCCGTCGCCGCAGGCAGAACCGCCTGAAGCGCGCGCCATGCGAGCTTGCCGTGACCGATTTCGCGACGACCGGGAGGGCCCACGCGACCAGCTTCGCCCACCGAATAGGGGGGGAAGTTGTAATGCAACAGGAAGTTCGACTTATACATGCCCTGAAGGCTGTCGATCATCTGCTCATCATCACCGGTGCCCAGCGTGGTAACCACAAGGCTCTGTGTCTCGCCACGGGTAAACAGGGCCGAGCCATGCGTCCGGGGCAAAAGGCCCGTCTGGGACACGATATCGCGCACCTTATCCAGCGCACGTCCGTCGATCCGCTTGCCGGTTTTCACGACATCGCCGCGCAGCACGCTTGCTTCGAGCTTTTTGAGCGCGGAGCTGAGGTTCGGGTCTTCAAGCTGCTCTTCGCTCAGAGCTTCTTTGATCGCAGCTTTGGCGTCCGACACGGCGGTCGTGCGCTCTTGCTTGTCGGTGATCGCATAGGCGGCGCGGATCTTGTCCTCACCGGCCTTTTTGACCACCTCGTAAAGCTCCGAGTAATCCGGCGCTTGGAAGTCAAACGGCTCTTTCGCCGCCACTTCGGCCAGTTCAATGATCAGGTCGATCACCGGCTGGATCTGCTCATGCGCGAAATTGACCGCGCCCAGCATTTCTTCCTCGGTCAGCTCATAGGCTTCCGATTCCACCATCATCACGGCGTCTTTCGTGCCGGCAACAACAAGATCAAGACGCTGATCGGGGTTGTTCTTCAGCTCGTGCATGTCGTCCACTGTGGGGTTCAGGATATATTCGCCATCCTCATACCCAACGCGGCACGCGGCAATCGGGCCGCGGAACGGTGCGCCCGAAATCGTGAGTGCGGCGGAGGCAGCGATCATCGCAACCATGTCCGGGTCATTCACGAGGTCGTGGCTGAGCACGGTACACATCACCAATGTCTCATTCTTGAAACCGGGAACGAACAGCGGGCGGATAGGGCGGTCGATCAGACGCGCAGTCAGCGTCTCTTTTTCCGTCGGGCGCGCCTCGCGCTTGAAAAAGCCGCCGGGCACTTTGCCAGCCGCATAGTATTTCTCTTGGTAATGCACCGTCAGCGGGAAGAAATCCATTCCCGGTTTTGGCGACTTTGCGAAGGTCACGTTGGCCATGACCGACGTTTCCCCCAATGTGGCGATGACCGAGCCATCCGCCTGGCGGGCAACCTTGCCCGTTTCGAGTGTCAGCGTTTCTTCGCCCCACTCAATCGATTTTTTCACTTCGTTGAACATCTAAGTTTCCTGTTTCGGCCCGTTTGGCCAATTGCATAGGGGGCGCATTCCCCCTGACCTCGGTATCTTATTTGTCGGGCGCTGAGGTCCGGGCGCCAACTTCCAGATGCGCCGCGTCTACCTCAGATCGGGCGCAATTGAAAGCAATCTGATGCAGGGCGCGATTCGGCCGCGCAGCCTAGACGAGGCTGAACTTCTCCGGGCGCAGGATCTCGACCGTCTCGACATAGGCGACCCCGGCGTAATTTGTGAAATACTTGGCCACAACGTCATCGGTGATCGCCTCGGCCACGTCATGGTTGGCCACGATCGCCTCTATTTTCACGTTCTGCGAAATGCCGCCCGCCACTTGCGCCCGACCGCTGCCACGCTTGCCGCGGCTGCCCTTGCCGCCCGCCTCCACAAATGTGTAGCCCGTGCCGCCCCGCGCCTCGATGATGGCGGCCACCCCGTCAAGGATGCTGCGCTCGGTGATGATGACGACTTTGGTCGCTGTGTGCATGCTGTGTCCCCGTTTCGCTTTTGATACAAAATGGGGGGCCCTACGGCAGAGGGCAAGTGGCCAAGATTCCGGCGCGTGCCGCAAAAAACACGCTACGCTTTGGGTTTGGCCCGGCGGCTTGCGCGGCTTGCCACGCCCTGGCTCAGCTTTGGTTCGCCCAACTGGTCCCTGATCCAGTCCTGAAAGAGAAAAACTTCGTATTCCTCCTGCATGAGCACCCCACGATCAAAGGCATGGCTTTGCAGGCCCGCTTGGTTCATCTCACAGGCGTCAGCGTCCTGATCCATCACCAAAATCCCGAAATCCACGATTTTTGCCGTATCGAAATCTGGCCGCACCATCATCTCAGGGTGGAAAAACCATTCCGCAGTAATCTCCATCTCCACCGGGGATATCGGCGTGATCTGCACGCTGCGCACATAATCTGCATGATGTGCTACGAAAATTGACGGCATAAGCGTCACATATCGCTGACCGGTATCCAGATCATCTTCCGTCAGCCCCGGCAACCGTCCCTGCGCGGAGCCGTCCATGGACCATGATGTCGCCCCCGCACGAAGCCCGCCTGAGATATGCGCGGCTGTCTCGGACGCTGTTTGTGCCCAATCGGGATCATCCCGCCGCGCCATGATCGCCCGGCCATAGATCGGCACCAGAGCGGACAATTCGGGATGGATATTAGGGCAATGCAAACACTCGTTAAAATTCTCCCAGAAAATCTTCCAGTTGCAGTTGATCCGCTTCGTATAGCTGTGCCCCATCCTCAGATCGGCCAACGGCCAATTGGCGACATAGGCCAGTTCCGCACCATAAAGCGTCTCGAACGCCTCGGCCTCCGGATCAAGATTGACGAAGACAAAGCCGCCCCACTCGGCCACGGAGATCGGCAAAAGCGGATGATCGGCCCGGTCAAACCCCTCCACAGGGCGCATGGGACCCGTGGCGCGCAAGCGGCCCGACAGATCATAGGCCCATTGGTGATAGGGGCAGGTGATCAGCGGCTTTTGCAACATGCCCGACGCCTGCTGGCACAAGATAGAGCCGCGATGGCGGCAGGTGTTGAAGAACCCGCGCAGCGCACCCTCGGCATCGCGCAGGAGCAAAATGGGCTGATCCACGATGGTGAATGTGCGAAACGCCTTTGGCCCCTCAAGCGTCTCGGCCCGGCACAGATAGACCCAATTGCGCATCCATATCTGCGACATTTCCCGCGCATGATGCGCCGGGTCGAGATACCATGCTGCGGGCAAGGCGGGCATGGCGTGCGACAGCCCGTTGAACTTTGTTTCCAACACCGGATGATCATCCATGAGCGCTGCTCCCTAAAACCCGTAGTGCAGAGCATATCAAACTTGTCTGGATGTCATTGCAAAATTTGCGATGGCCCATAAAAAAACGCCCGCTCAATACAGAGCAGGCGTTCTATCATGTCTCCACCCAAAAACGGGGGGCAGACGTAAATGCCTTAGCGGCGAATGCCCAGACGTGTGATGAGGTCTTTGTAACGGGCCTCATCTTTGGACCGGACGTAATCCAGAAGCTTGCGGCGCAGAGCGACCATTTTCAGAAGGCCACGGCGACCGTGGTTGTCCTTCTTGTGGGTCTTGAAGTGCTCTGTCAGCGTGCTGATCCGCGAGGTGAGAATGGCAACCTGAACTTCGGGCGAACCGGTGTCGCCTTCTTTGGTTGCAAACTCTTTCATCACGCGGTCTTTTTCTTCGGCGGTAATCGACATCGGGTTCTCCTTTGGATCAAGGGTTTAGGGCGCAAGCCGGGATGTCGTCCAGCAAGGTCCGTGGAGGTATCCGTCCGAGGCACACCCCGGAAGAATGCGGGCACCTAACCCGTTTTTCCATCGAAGGGAAGCGAAATCCTTGGCCGTCCGCGTCGCCGCCTTGATCAGAGCATCGCGCCCGGCGGCAGCGCGCTCTGCCCGATCAGCGTCAAATGGCCGACGTTCAGCCCGTCGGCGTTGTTTACTTCGGCAATCCGCGTGCCGTTAAGCAGAACGTGCTGGATCGAGCCATTTTCGGCATCAGGTTCCAGAGCGATCTCTGGCTCTTGCTCAAGGGTGTCGTCAAAGAGAATCAGCAGGCTGTCTTCCGCCGGGTCAAAATCCAGAACTTGCGCCTGATGCGCGGCTGAAAGCCAGCTACCAAGGATCGCCGTGTCAGCCCCGGCGCCCAATGTCACAATATCATGCGCGCCCGCGGTGATGACGTCATCGCCAGAACCACCATTTAGGAAATCACCTTCATCCAGGTCGTCCCAGCCATCATCCTCATCGTCATCTTCAAGACCCGAGAGCGTGTCATTCCCCCAACCACCAAAAAGCGTATCCGCCCCGAGACCACCACGGAGGCTGTCATCGCCGAGATACCCGCTGACCGCATCCTCGCCATCACCGCCCATGACCGTGTCGTCACCATTCTCGCCATAGGCGATATCATCGCCATCACCACCGTCGATCCAGTCGCCGTCACCCCCGCCCCAGAGGCTGTCATTACCCGCTCCGCCGTCAAGCGTGTCAAAACCCAGATCACCGAAAAGCTCGTCCTCGCCCGCTTCGCCGGACAGGCTGTCATCCCCTGCGCCACCGTTGATCAGGTCCACACCCTCCGTGCCGCCGATCACCTCGCCCAAATCGTTGCCAAGCAGGATGTTCTCGAGCAGGGTGGTCGCCTCGCCCGTCAGGTCTTGGGTCTCTTCGGTGTCGTCCGTGGTATCGGTATCGTCGGCCTCATCCGTCGCAATCAGGCTGGTATCTTCCGCCTCACCTGCGACGTCCAGCTCACCAAGGTCGAAGTTAAGCGCCGCGAGCAGGTCGTCACCCTCCACCTCTTGATCCGCAGGCGACGCACCTGCTTGATCAGCCTCGTCTGCCTGATCTGCCACATCCGGCTCTGCGTCCGCACCAAACGCGATCAGGTCGAGCATGGAACCCGAGCTTTCGCCATCCTCCACGCCCTCTTCGCCGGTTGCCATTTCTGTGGCATCCGTTTCCTCGTCCTCGTCCGACCCCATCCCGATGAATGCGGTCGCACCAAGCGCCATCATGCCCATAAGGCCTGCTAGAAGTAACATATCATCAACCCACTCTTACCCACCATCACGCTGCCCGTCGGGAGGCGTTCGGTCAACGCAACAGCTAGGACATGGTTAATGCACGCAGGCGCGCAGGGCTGGCGATCAGAGCGGCGTAAACTCCGCCCAAGGCTCGGGCTGACGCGCGTAGGCTATGTAGAGCGGGTGTTTGGGGTGTCCGTCCTTGGTCAGCCCCAGATGGTAAACCGGGCGGCCCAACCCCTGCAACATACGGGCCACTTCGGCGCCCCGGCCGCGATGCACACCGTGGGTTCCCCACGCAGCAATGATTCGGTCCGCCCAGTCGCAGCTTTCGCGAATCGCTGCATCATTGCCCGGCCCCACCGGATCAGCGGCAGCGCGCATCGCGCGCGGATCCGTGTCGCGCCACGCAAAGATGTTGGTCACGCGAAAGCCGCCAAAGCCCAAGGTCCGCGCCCGCCGCTCACACCGCTCCACGGTTGGGTCGTTCTGCACCTCGGTCGCGGTGGAGGGGTTGAGCATTATGAAAAGCGCCTTCTGCCCGGCGGGCTCCCAGACGCGGGTCAGGGTATAGCGATAGCGCTCGCAATCGGAATAGACCGCCGTGGACGGGGCATCACCCTTGAGATGGGTGCGCTCTATCATTGCCCAGTGTCGTCGCCGGTGTCATCGCCGGTGTCATCACCAGCATCATTTCCCGGCGCAGGCCCGCCCTGTGGTGCGGCGAACACCCGGCTGGGGTGCAGCGCGCCGGATTTATAGATCCCGACTGCCACCGCGCGCCCCTCATGCGAGGCCCAAGCCTCATCGCCGTATTCTGCATCCCCAGGATAAACCATGCCGGGATTGCCATTGCGCAGCTTGGCCGCACCCTCGGGAGTGCACCGCAGCTCGGCCAGCTCCGACAGACCCACCTCCAGCGGCAAAAGATGGGCATCGAGCGCAGGATCATGCGCCAGCGCCTCAACCTCGGCCAGCGTGATCGCATCCTCCACATCAAACGGCCCGGACCACATCCGTCGCAGCCATGTCACATGGCCGTAACAGCCAAGCTGCGCGCCCAGATCCCGCGCGACGCTGCGCACATATCCACCCTTGCCACAGGTCATCTCAAGCACGGCACTGTCGGCATCTGGGCGATCGTCCAGCAACAGCTCCTCGACCCAGAGGGGCCGCGCCGCGATCTCCATCTCCTCGCCGTCGCGGGCGCGCTTGTAGGCCCGCTCCCCGTCGATCTTCACGGCGGAAAATTGCGGTGGGACCTGCATGATGTCTCCGATAAAACCGCTCAGCGCCTCTTTGATCTCATCGTCGCTGGGGCGCGCGTCGCTCCGCGCGATCACTTCGCCCTCGGCATCGTCGGTATTGGTGGCCGCGCCAAACTGCACCGCAAAACGGTAGGCCTTGAGCGCATCTGTCACAAACGGCACGGTCTTCGTGGCCTCGCCAAGCGCTATGGCCAGAACCCCCGTCGCGTCAGGATCAAGTGTGCCCGCGTGGCCGGCCTTCTTGGCCTGCAACGCCCAGCGCACCTTGTTGACCACAGCCGTGGAGGTCGGCCCCGCAGGCTTGTCCACGACCAGCCATCCGGAAATATCGCGCCCCTTGCGTTTGCGTGCCATGCCTCAACCCTTGCCATGTAGATAAGGGATGCGGGCTAGCCCAGCACCGCCTCCCTGTCAATTGCGCCTAGGTGGCCTTGGGCATCTTGCCCGCCACCCCGCGTGCAATCGGCCAATCCGCAGCGATCAGCCCTGTTGCCCGCGCGGCGACCAGCGCGGCCCAACCACCGATCACATTGGCGAGAACAGCCGCGATCAGCACGCCCGTATATCCACCGATCATCACACCCGCCCAGGTCAGCGGCACATAGACCACGAAAATCCGCCCCGCACTCAGGCTCATAGACCAAAGCGCCTTGTCGCGCGCGTTCATCGCCGCGTTGGCCGTCACCAGCATTCCGTAACCGAAAAAGCCCCAACTCGCGACGCGCAGATATTGCGCCGCATAGGCCGCTTCCTCTTCGCTTGGGGTCATGATCTGGGCGATCATGTCGGCTGTGAGCACCAAACAGACCGCAACCGTAAAGCCAAACCCAAGACAAATCACGAAACACAGCCGCAACGCCTCCTGGGCGCGGTCTTTTTTGTCGGCGCCCCATGCCTGGCCCACCACCGGTCCAATGCCCGAAGACAGTGCCAGCATCGGAACCAACAGAAGCGACTGCACCCGCGTGGCCGAGCCGAACCCCGCAACGGCCGTGTCGCCCAGAGTGGCCAGCGCGGCAGTCACCATCGCCATACCTGCGGGATTGATCGCATTGCTGAGCGCGGCAGGTGCCCCAACCCGCCCGATGCGAAACACCGAGTTGCAAAGGTCTTTCAGCGGCCCACAACTCAGGCAAATCACCCCTCGGTGCAGGCCGTAAAACGTGACAAGCGTAAAAGACGCGATCCGCGCGAGCAACGTGGCCATTGCCGCACCTGCCGCCCCGAACTCTGGGACGAACGCCACGCCAAAGATGAAGAGCGGCGTAAGCGCGATATTCAGGACCGCTTCGCCCAGCATCACTGTGGCGGCCACTCCGCTCTCGCCGCTGGCCCGAAACACTGCGTTGAGCGACATTCCGGTGACCAAGAACGGAAAGCTGAGGCTCCAAAACGTGACATATGCGAGGATCGCGTCCAGAACCTCCCCCGTCGCGCCCATCGCGGAGAACAGCCACGGCGCAAGCAGATAAAAGAGACCGGCCCCGACGCACCCCAACACCAAGGCGAGACCCATTGCATGAAGCGCCATGCGTTGCTGCGCTGCGTCATCGTCACCCTTGCCTATGGCCTGCGAAACCACCGTGTTGGTGCCCGCCGACAGACCAATCGACAGCGATGTCATCGCCGTCGTCACGGGAAAGACATACCCTATGGCCGCAAGCGATGTCGCCCCATCCCGCGCCAGAAAAAATGCATCCGCGAGCCCGACCGACAACACGCCGAGAATACCGATCGTCATGGGCGCGCTGACCCGGAACAGCGCGCGCGCGACACTCCGGTCGTTCAGGTTTTTGTCGGTGCTCATAAGGATGGTGCCTCCCTGTGCATCCGGCGAGATAGCCAGTCGCATCGAGGCGAAACGCCTAGGGGCGCAAAACGGTTCCCACAATCGGCCCAAGCGGGAAGCCACGGTCATGCCGCCCAAGCCCCGGCGCATAGAGCCGCGAGATGTTGCCATCGAAATAAAGCGCCTGAGGCAGGGCCAGATGATCGCGGAAGAGCCTCCCGAAGGCATGAAAATTCACCGGCTGGTTGGAAATGGCGAAGATGGCGCGGCGTCCATCGGCGCTCGTGCCCACGCCGTTGCGGATATACATGCTGTCGCTGTCTTCCAGAAAACGCGGGTGCAGCGCGCCATCGATTACCAGCATCGGCCCCGACTGCGTGGCATCCCGGCAGGCAGGGGCCTCGGCCACATAGCGCCGCGTCTCGATCACATCCGCGCGTCCCGCCCGCAGGCAAAGGACCCCGTTCGGCAACAGCCCGAAATTGCCCGGCCCCTGGGAGGTGATCACGCGCTGCGCCTCGTCCCCATCCTCGATGTAAAGCCCGACAGGCGCGCGATCCGCATGATACATGCCCGCATTCATCGCAAACCCAAGTGCGGCCCCTTCAGGCGCCAAAAGCCCGTCAACGGCGGCAAAACTGCCCAGCAGGGCCCCCGAGCCATCGTTCAGGAAAAGCCTCAGATCAGCCTTGGTCGTGTCGACCTCGCACAGCGTGTAGCTGACACCTTCAAAGCTCAGATCCCGGCACGGCTCCTGCGCCACGGCCATCCCCGCCAATGGCAAGAGCAAGGCCGCAAGCCAGCGCACGGCCCTAGTCACCACCGCTCTGGCCGTCACTGCCCTGGCCTTCATCAAGATCTCGCTGCACGGCGTCCTGCTTGAAGAGCCGGCGTGTCTCGTCCATCTGGTCAAACGTGGTATCAAGGCGGAACCGCAGGTCAGGCGCGTATTTCAACGCCAGCTTCTTGCCTATCATGCGGCGCAGCTCGCCCTTGTTGCGCGCCAGAAGGGCCACGATCTCATCACGCCCCTCGCCGCCCAAAGGCAGCACATAGGCCGTCGCGATCTTCAGATCCGCCGAGGTGCGCACCTCACCCACCGTCACCGACATGCGGTTCAGCTCCGGGTCATGCACATCGCCGCGCGCCAGCACTTCGGAAAGCGAGCGGCGGATAAGCTCGCCCACACGCAGCTGACGCTGCGAGGGTCCGGGGCCGTCATGAAACTTGTTCTTTGCCATGAAGCAGCATCTAAGCCCTTGCCCGCCCTTTGCCAAGCGCCGCGTCGCAGGCTAAGACATCCCGGCAACGTGGGAGAGACGGATATGACAGCCACACCCGGTATAACGGTCACAGGCGCCTCGGGGCGCATGGGGCAGATGCTCATTCGCACGATCATGCAGAGCGACACGGCGCGTCTCGTGGGTGCGGTGGAGCGTGCGGGGCATGAATGGGTGGGCCGCGACGTGGGCGCGGCCATGGGCGGCACGGAGATCGGCGTGATCGTGACGGATGATGCGCTGGAGGCATTTGCACCCGCACAGGCGATCATTGATTTCACTGCCCCCGCCGCCACGCTGGAATTTGCCAAACTGGCCGCACAGGCGCGTGCGGTGCATGTGATAGGCACCACGGGCATGACTGACGAAGATCTGGCTGCCCTCAAACCCGCCGCGCGTCATGCGGTGATCGTGCGGGCGGGAAACATGAGCCTTGGCGTGAACCTGCTGACACAGCTGACCAAGCGGGTCGCCGCCGCCCTGGACGAGGATTTCGATATCGAGATCATCGAATCACATCACAATCAGAAGGTTGACGCCCCTTCCGGCACCGCCCTCATGCTGGGTGAGGCCGCAGCCGAGGGGCGCGGCGTGTCCCTCGAAGCCGTATCTGATCGCGCCCGCGACGGGATGACCGGCAAGCGCAAGCGCGGCAATATCGGCTTTCACGCCATTCGCGGCGGTGACATCATCGGCGAGCATGATGTGCTCTTTGCCGCCACGGGCGAGCGGATCACCCTGCGCCATGTGGCTTCCGACAGGTCGGTCTTTGCGCGCGGCGCGCTCAAGGCCGCCCTTTGGGGGCAGGGCCGCGATCCGGGCGAGTATGACATGCTCGATGTGCTGGGCCTGTCGGATGGCGCGCTGTGAGTGTGACGTGAGCGTTTGATGCTGAACTGGCTGAACCGTGCGGCCTTTGGCCTTGTGGCCATGGGTGGTGGACTTTGGGTCGCCACGGCGATCCTCTTGCATATTGTCGGAGACGCGCAGGCGGGCGCGCTCATAGCGCTTCTTGCGGGACTGCTCATTGCTTGGCTCGCGCACCGCCGCAGCGCTCTGCGCGGCTGGGCCGCACTCGGGGTGGGCGCGGTTGCCGTGGCGCTCTGGTATCAGACATATCAGCCCAGCGCGGATCGCAATTGGACTATGGATGTGGCGCGCGGCGTGAGCGCCGATAGAGACGGTGACACAATCACGCTGCGCAATATCCGCGACTTTGAGTGGACCAGCATCGACACCGCAACCGAACGTTGGATCCAGCAGACCTATGACCTGAGCCAGATCACAGGCGTCGACATGATCACCTCCGTCTGGGACAATCCGAACATCGCGCATCTGCTGGTCAGTTTCGGCTTCAAGGATGCGCCCAACGTGGTCTTTTCCGTGGAAATCCGCCGAGAGGTGGGCGAGGCCTATAGCGAGATCGCCGGCTTCTTCCGCCAGTTCGAGCTGGTTTTGATCGCTGCGACCGAACGCGACATCGTGCAGCTGCGCACCACCCATCGCGAGGAGACGGTCAGCCTCTACCCTGCCGATCTCACACCCGAGCAATTGCGTGATTTCTTCCTTGCTTATGTGGACCTCGCCCAGAGCCTTCAGGCAGAGCCACGCTTTTACAACACTCTCACCGCCAATTGCACAACAGTGGTTTACGGGTTGGCAAAGACGGTCAACCCGGACCTTCCGTTTGATCCACGTGTGGTCCTGTCGGGCGGCCTGCCCGAGTTTGTCGATGAGCTTGGCCTGCTGCCCGGCGATATGCCGATAGAGCAGCGCCGGATCGAGGCCGTCATCACCCCCCGCGCCCAAACCGCCGGGCCCAAGGATGATTTCTCGGCCGTGATCCGCGCGCAAACAAACGGGCAATAACTATCCGTTGCGCCCAAGATAGGCATCCATCGCCGCCAGCCCCTCATCCAGCCCCTTGCGGCCAAACCCGATGCGAAAGCGGTCGGTGGGTGTCTCCCCAAGTTCCGACGAATAGATGGTGCTGGGCAGAACCAGAACGCCTGCCTTCTCGACCAGATCACGCGCAAAACCATCGACACCATCCGCCCCAAGATACCGCGGATACCCCATGCAGGACCCATCGGGCCGCGCCCATTCAAAAAGGTCCTCGTGACGCGCGAAAAACGCATCCCATTTTGGCAGGTTCTCCTCCACGATGGCGCAATTGCGCGCAATAATCCGGTCGCGGGCCTTGAGTGCGATCCGCGCCAGACGCTCGCTCGGCCCCGAATTGCAAATCGAGATATAGTGTTTGAGCCGCTCCATCTTGGACAGAACCTCCCGGTCCTGACAGGCGATCCAGCCAACGCGCAGGCCGGGCAATCCGTAGGATTTGGACATCACGCCAAGCGACAGCCCGCGCTCATACTCGTCTGCAATGAAGGGCAGGTGCTGTGCTGACACGGGCCCCAGCCCATGAAAAATCTCGTCATGCAAGATCCAGATACCATGGCTGCGGCATAGCTCTATCAGAGCACGATACCGCTCCAGCGGCAGGATTGCGCCAGTGGGGTTATGCGGGAAGTTGATCGTCACCAGCTTCGTATTCGGCCGGATCGCCGCGCGCACACGGTCGATATCCAACGACCATCCGTCATTCGCGTCCAAAGGCACTCCCGTCGCCTCGCAAATGGCCAATGGCATCGATTCGTGGCTTTGGTAGTTGGGCGTCACGACAATCGCATGATCGGTCTGCTCCAAAAGCACCGTGTTGGCGGCGAAAATCCCCTCGCTGGCGCCTGCAAAACACAACACATCCTCCGCCCTGCGCCCGGCATAGGTCTGGGCAATCTCAGCTCGCAAATCCGGCGCGCCCCATGTCTCGGTGTAGCCCAGCCACATCCGCTCGAACGCCTCGCGATCCGCGTCTGACGCCATGGCAAGCAATTCATCCAGCCGCATCGCTTCCGCATCAGAGGCGGTCATGTGGTGGCGGGCAGTGAACTCCCACTTGGCGAAATGTGTCTCAAGACGGAAATCTGGCAACGCGCTCATTGAATCCTCCAAGGGCAGTCGTAATACTGATCCAGCGGGGTCGCCCCGCCGTATATCTTGCTAACAGTTAATGGAAACGAGACCATGCGCCACCTTATTTCTCTTTGTCTTGCAACAGTTATCGCTCTGCCTTTGGCGTTTTCCGCGCCCGCGAAGGCGGAAGAGTTTTCGACCGTGCAGCAAGAAGAAAAATTTGTATCCCTCGTGGATGGGCGGAAACTTACGCGTTTCGGGATCAATCTGGACGTCACGCCAGACGGGCGTATCGTGGGTCGCGCTTTCGGGCGCGACGTGACGGGCGCGTGGAAGTGGAATGCCGGGTATTTCTGTCGCGATCTTTTCTGGGGTGACCGTGATCTTGGACCAAATTGCCAGATGGTGAAGGTTCAGGGCAACACGATCCGTTTCATCTCGGATAAAGGCACGGGACAGTTCGCCGATCTTCGGCTTCAATAAGCAGCACCACTCAGAAGTCTATGGCGATGCCTTTTTTCTCCCAGTCGCCATAGCGCACGGGCTCCGGCCCTTTGCGCCCTCCCAACTCCTTGGGCAGCTCCATCTCACCGAGCTCCTTGCGTCGCGCCTCGGCCTCGGCCAAAGCGCGCTGTGCGGCTGGAGGCAGATCGGTGCGGGGTGTGTCGGCATCACTCATCGGCAGGGTTCCTTTATTCTCATCCTTCATATATCCCGGCCCCGCATCCCGGCAAGGAGCCTTCATGTCCGCCCCCACACCTTCCGCGCGCCGCAGCGCAGTCTATCTTCTGGATCAGATCCTCGGCGAAAACCGTCTGATGTCCGAACTTTTGGCCGCAGGCGTGCTTGACGCCCTGCCAGCATCTGAGCGGGCGCGGGCGCAACGGCTCGCCACACAAACCCTCCGTGGGCTTGGCCGGGCGGATCATCTGCTCAAGCGGCACCTGCGCAAACCACCCCCCTTGCATGTGTTCAACATCCTGCGCCTCGGCACGGTGGAGCTTTGCATGGGCGGCGATGCGCATGGTGTCGTAAATGACGCGGTGAACCTTGTGGCGGGCAACAAGCGCTTTGCCTCACTCAAGGGTCTGATAAACGCCGTTCTGCGCAAGATGGCCGCCGATGGCCCCGCCGATTGGGCCAAGACGCATGTGCCGCAACTGCGCAAATGGCTGCGGGCCCCACTGGTTGAGGCTTATGGAATGAGCGCCGTCTCCAAGTTCGAGAACGCCCATTTTGCGGGCGCACCGCTTGATATCACCGCCAAGGGGGGCGCCGCCGCCGTGGCCGCCGCCGTGGGCGGCACGCTTCTGCCCACAGGCTCCGTCCGGCTGGCCGATGCAGGACAGGTCAGCGCCCTTCCGGGGTTTGAGGCGGGCGATTGGTGGGTGCAGGACGCCGCCGCCGCCCTGCCCGCAAAGATGCTGAACGTGCAACCCGGCGAGGCCGTGCTGGATCTCTGCGCCGCACCAGGCGGCAAGACATTGCAACTGGCGGCCGCCGGGGCGGATGTCACAGCGCTTGATATCTCCGACACCAGAATGGAGCGCGTGACCGAAAACCTCGCGCGCACCGGCCTCACTGCAAAAATGATCGTCGCGGATGCGCTGACGCATATGGGTCAGTATGATGCCATCTTGCTTGATGCACCATGCTCGGCCACCGGCACGATCCGCCGCCATGCGGACCTGCCCCACGCCCGCGACGGGGCCGAAATCAGCGGCCTTATCGCATTGCAATCAGCCATGATCGACGCGGCCCTCGGGATGCTGAAACCCGGCGGGCGGCTCCTTTTCTGCACCTGTTCGCTGCTACCCGATGAGGGGGAGTGTCAGGTGGACGAGGCCCTTCTGCGCCACAAGGGGCTGAGCGTGGATGCCTCTGCCTGCGACCTGCCCGGTGTGGACCCTGCTTGGAAAACCGAAGAGGGCGGGCTGCGTCTGCGCCCAGATTACTGGCCCAAAGAGGGCGGAATGGACGGGTTCTACATGGCGCTCCTGCGCGCCTGACCGCTCTGCACCGGGGGTTTTTGACAATCTGCGGTGACTTGCCAGCACCACCCGCGTATATTGCCCGCAAGCGGCGCCGACCAAGAGCGCCAGGAGACAGAGGCATATGGCAGATCAGGGCACACTTGCCACACGGTGGTCGCAATATCTGAACCGGTTTCACGCCCGGCGCGCCGCCCGTGCACGCCCGGCCACCGCGTTTGTATCCTCGCCAGAGCCGCGCACAATCGGCAGCTATGTCCGTGGCCGACAACTGAGCGCCGGAAACTACATGTTTGCCGGATCGCTGGTGCAGACCCCCGGCACGTCCCTGTGGCAGATCACCCCCCAGACGCGATGTTTGAGGCGGAACTGCATGGCTTTGCATGGCTCGACGATCTGGCCGCAGCGGGCGACGCCAAGGCCCGCAGCTGCGCGCAAGACTGGCTTTGGGAATGGATCGCGCTTTATGGCGGCGGCAAGGGGCCGGGCTGGACCCCGGACCTGACCGGACGGCGGCTCATCCGCTGGATCAACCACGCGCTTTTCATGCTCTCAGGGATGGAAGGTGATGCGTCCGAAACCTTCCTGCGATCGCTGGCCAGCCAGACGCTTTTCGTCGCCAAGCGCTGGGAGGCCACGGCCCCCGGCCTGCCCCGGTTCGAGGCCGTCACGGGCGTGATCTACGCGGGGCTCGCGCTGGAGGGGATGGGCGCGCATATCGCCCCGGCCCTGCGCGGGTTGGAGCGAGCCTGCGACGACCAGATCGGCGAGGCCGGGATGCTGCCCACCCGCAACCCCGAGGATTTGCTGGAGGTCTTTACCCTGCTGACATGGACCGCCGAGGCGCTGACCGAGACGGATGTGGAGCCCGGCCCCGCACACCGCGCCGCGATAGAGCGGATCGCCCCCACGTTGCGCACCCTGCGCCACGCCGATGGGGGCCTCGCGCGCTTTCACGGGGGTGGACGCGGGCTTGAAGGGCGGCTCGACACGGCACTGGCCGCGAGTGGCGTGAAAGCGTCCCAGCCGGATGGGCTGTCCATGGGCTATGTGCGCCTCAGCGCGGGGCGTTCATCGCTGATCATCAATGCCGCCAAGCCGCCGTCCGGGCCCGCGAGCGCGGGCGCTCACGCCTCCACATTGGCGTTTGAGCTAACCTCCGGGCGCAGGCCCCTGATCGTGAATTGCGGATCGGGCGCCACGTTTGGAGCCGAGTGGCGGCGCGCGGGCCGCGCCACGCCGTCGCATTCCACATTGGTTCTGGAGGGCGAATCCTCCGCCCGCCTCGGGCCGGACGGGCCGCAATCGGAATGGCTGGTGAACGGGCCAAAATCCGTGCCCATTCAGCTAAGCCAAGCCTCGGACGGCCTGCGGTTTGAGGGCGGGCATGATGGCTACGCCGCGCGCTTTGGCCTGATCCACGCCCACACCATCGAAATGACATTCGACGGGCGCGGTATCGCGGGCGAGGATATGATGCTCTCGATGGAGCCCGCGGACCGCCGCAGTTTCGACACCGCTCTGGACGCCACCGGGCTCAAGGGCCTCAAATTCGCAGTGCATTTCCACCTGCACCCGGAGGCGGACGCAGAACTCGACATGAACGGGGCCGCCGTCTCCATCGCCCTGCGCTCGGGCGAGATCTGGGTGTTTCGCACAGATGGGCGCGCCGATATCACCTTGGAGCCCAGCGTTTATCTGGAAAAATCCCGCCTGAAACCACGCGCGAGCCAACAGATCGTTCTCACCGCCCGCGCGATGGAGTATGCGACACGCGTCAGATGGTCGCTCGCCAAGGCGCAAGACACCCCGATCGCCATTCGGGACCTTGCGCAGGACAGCCCAAACGATCAAGACACGTGACCAAAGCCGCATAACTCCGAAGGACCTGCCCCATGACCACACCCGCCCCCATCCGCCGCGCCCTATTGTCGGTGTCCGACAAGACCGGGTTGATTGATCTGGGGCGCGCATTGGCGGACCAGGGCGTAGAGCTTTTGAGCACGGGGGGAAGCGCCAAGGCACTGCGTGAGGCCGGGCTTGAGGTGCGCGATGTGGCCGAGATCACCGGCTTCCCCGAGATGATGGACGGGCGCGTGAAGACCCTGCACCCAATGGTGCATGGCGGGCTTTTGGCGCTGCGCGACGACAAGGGCCACGTGGCCGCGATGGAGGAGCACGGGATCGGCGCGATCGATCTGCTTGTCGTGAACCTCTATCCGTTCGAGCAGACAGTGGCGGCAGGCGCGGATTACGACACTTGCGTGGAGAACATAGATATCGGCGGGCCTGCGATGATCCGGGCAGCGGCGAAGAACCATGGGTTTGTGACTGTGGTGGTCGATACCGAAGATTACGCGCCGCTTCTGGCCGAGATGGAGGAGCATGGTGGCACGACATATGCGTTTCGCCAGAAAATGGCACAAGTGGCCTATGCACGCACAGCCGCCTATGACGCGGCGGTAAGCACTTGGATGGCGGACGCGCTGGGCGATCCCGCGCCGCGCCGCCGCGCTGTGGCAGGCACGCGGGCGCAGGTCCTGCGATACGGCGAGAACCCGCATCAATCCGCGGCATTCTACACCGACGGAAGCGCGCGCCCTGGCGTGGCCACGGCAAAGCAGCATCAAGGCAAAGAGCTGAGCTACAATAACATCAACGACACAGACGCGGCGTTCGAGCTTGTCTCGGAATTCGCACCCGAGACTGGCCCGGCGGCGGTGATTATCAAACACGCAAACCCCTGCGGGGCCGCACGCGGCGACACGTTGCTGGAGGCTTACAAACGCGCCTATGATTGTGACCGCACCTCGGCCTTTGGTGGGATCATCGCGCTCAACCGCCCGCTGGACGGGGCGACAGCAGAAGAAATCTACCAGATTTTTACAGAAGTGGTGATCGCGCCCGAGGCAGATGCCGATGCCATGAGTATTTTTGCAAAGAAGAAGAACCTGCGTTTGCTCACCACAGGTGCGATGGCGGATCCTGCGGCGGCAGCGCGGACAATCCGGCAGGTATCGGGCGGATATCTGGTGCAGGATAAGGATAACGGCGTGATTGCGGCGGATGACCTGAAGGTCGTGACCAAGCGGCAGCCGACTGAGGCCGAGATGGCGGATATGCTCTTTGCGTGGAAAGTCGCGAAACATGTCAAATCCAACGCCATCGTATATGTGAAAGACGGCGCAACAGTGGGCGTGGGCGCGGGCCAGATGAGCCGCATCGACAGCTGCCGGATCGCTGCGCGCAAGGCCCAAGACATGGCCGAGGTGCTGGGCCTTTCCGAGACGCCTGCCAAAGGCTCGGTTGTGGCGTCAGACGCGTTTTTCCCCTTCGCCGACGGCCTGATGGCGGCGGCAGAAGCGGGGGCCACTGCGGTAATCCACCCGGGTGGATCAATGCGCGATGAAGATGTGATCACGGCCGCCGACGCGGCGGGCCTTGCGATGGTTTTGACCGGCATGCGCCACTTTCGGCACTAATGCGCCCTATCGAGGGCATAAGGCGCGCAAAGGAGCCCGTATGAGAACGCTAGCTTGGGTGGCCATGATCATCTTCGTCGTGGATCAGGTAAGCAAATATTACATCGTGCATATGCTCGATCTTGCCACGGTGCGGGCGATCGATGT